>CAZRLK010000036.1:0-36415 GCA_964600555.1 uncultured Bradymonadales bacterium | reverse complement strand
TCTTGTGTCTGGGTTGCCATGAACGACCTTGAACGAATCTAAAAGACGACTCGTCGCACGAGGCGATCCGGCGCCATCTCAGAGGCGACGGGTCTCTCCCGTGCGCGATGGTGATTGACGAAACGAACGAACTGTCTGGATTGTCTTCGGGCCGATCGCTCGGCCAAACGTCCGCGGAACCATAGCGGCGCGGCGCCGAGATATCAACGGTCCTCCGGAGTGTCAATCGGGCGAGGGCGTGGGGCCGGCGATCCGGCGAGACGGCCGTCGGATGGCGGTCTCGGGGGCCCGCAGCTCGCGCGGGAAGTCCGGACCGCAAAAGCAGACTCGGCTACGAACCTAATCGGGCCGGCGGGCCTGTCAATCGATGGCGCCCCGGCGGGGGTCTGTCGGAGGGGCCCGCGGGGTCGAGGTATCGGAGGAGGGCTGTTGCGGAGCGTGAGTCCCGGAGGCGAAGTCTCGGAAACGGCCCTGGCGAGCCGGAAGGCGGCGTTGTCGTCGGGGACGTCGGTCCCTATGGTGGCGGGCGCCCGAGCCCGACACCCGCGCCCCGAGCCGACAGGAGCACCCAACCGATGCACGACCCGGACTACAGTTACGCCGAATTCGCCTTCGACACCCGAGCGATCTTCGCCGGCCAGCGGCCGGATCCGTCGACCGGGGCGTTGATGAAGCCGATCTATCAGACCTCGACCTACGAGCAGCAGAGCCCGGGGAAGCACCGGGGCTACGAGTACAGCCGCACGCAAAATCCGACGCGCCAGGCGCTCGAGGACTGCATCGCCAGCCTCGAGGGGGGCGAGTACGGGGCGGCGTACGCCTCGGGCTGTGCCGCGACGGCGACGGTCTTGCATCTGCTCGAGGAGGGAGAGCGGGTCGTCTCCTGCGACGACCTGTACGGCGGGACCCACCGTCTGTTCACCCAGGTGATGGAGGATCGGGGACTGACCTTCGATTTCGTCGACATGACCGACCTCGACCGGGCCGAGCAGGCGCTCGAAGAGGGGGCGGGGCTGGTGTGGTTGGAGTCGCCGACGAATCCGCTGCTCAAGATCTACGACATCGAGACGATCTGCGAGCTGGCGGAGGCTCACGGGGCGATGGTCGCCGTCGACAACACCTTCATGAGTCCGTACTTCCAGAAGCCCCTCGATCTCGGGGCGGATCTGGTGGTGCATTCGACCACGAAGTTCATCAACGGCCACTCGGACGTCGTCGGCGGGGCGGTCGTCACCGACGACGAGGAGACCGCCGAGCAGTTGTACTTCCTGCAAAACTCGGTCGGTGCCGTGCCCGGACCGATGGACGCCTGGCTGGTGATGCGCGGCGCGAAGACGCTCGGCGTGCGGATGCGCCAACACGCCGACAATGCCCGGCGCGTCGCCGAGTTTCTCGAGGATCATCCGGCGGTCGACCGCGTGCGCTACCCGGGCCTTGAGTCGCACCCGCAATACGAGCTGGCTCGCCGCCAGATGTCGGGGGCGGGCGGGATCGTGACGTTTTATCTCGACGAGGGCCTCGAGAAGGCCCGGCGCATGCTGGAGTCGGTCGAGGTCTTTTCGCTGGCCGAGAGTCTCGGCGGCGTCGAGAGTCTGATCGAGCACCCGGCGATCATGACCCACGCTTCGATGCCGGCGGACGTCCGCGAGAAGCTCGGGATCACCGACGGGCTGGTGCGCCTGTCGGTCGGTATCGAGGACGGCGACGATCTCGTCGCGGATCTCGATCGGGCGCTGGGGGCGTAGTTGGACGTTGGTCGGTGGGGGTGGTGGGAAGTGTCAATGGATCGCGATTTGCGAAATGTATCGACCAGGAGTGGAACGATGATCATCGGAGCACACGAGTCGGCGGCCGGCGGACCCTACCGGGCCGTCGAGCGCGCGGTTGAAGACGACTGCGAGGCGTTGCAGCTTTTTACCAAGAACAACAACCAGTGGTCCCAGAGGATGTGGACCGACGAGGAGGCCGACAAATTCCGGGTGACCTACGAGACCAGCGGGCTGCAAGGGCTGATGGCCCACTCAAGCTACCTGATCAATCCGTGCTCGCAGAGCGAATCGACCATCGAGAAGAGCCGCGAGGCGATGGCCGACGAGCTGGTGCGCTGTCAGTTGCTCGGGATTCCCTATCTGGTCGTCCACCCGGGAAGCCACACCGGGCGTGGCGAGCAGGAGGGCGTCGAACTGGTGGCCGAGAACACCAACCGCGTGTACGCCGAGCG
Source organism: uncultured Bradymonadales bacterium (assembly GCA_964600555.1). GTDB lineage: Bacteria > Myxococcota_A > Bradymonadia > Bradymonadales > Bradymonadaceae > CAJXPB01. The sequence goes on along the minus strand of CAZRLK010000036.1, from coordinate 34,194 downwards.
CGGCGACGAGTGGCCGGACGTGACGCTTTTGTGGGAGAACACCGCCGGGCAGGGCACCTCGCTCGGCTACGATTTCGCGCACCTTCGGGACATCCTCGGGAGGCTCGAGAGCCCGGATCGCTTCGGCGTCTGCTTCGACACCTGCCACGCCCATGCCGCCGGCTACGAGATGACGACCCGCGACGGCTACGAGGCGGTCTTCGAGCAGTTCGACGAGGTGGTCGGGCTCGAGCAGCTCGCGGCGTTTCATCTCAACGACTCGAAGCGGGAGTTCGACAGCCGGGTCGACCGCCACGAGCTGATAGGCGAGGGGGAGATCGGGCTGGAGACCTTCGAGTGGCTGGTCAACGACGAGCGGTTTGCCGACCGGCCGGCCGTCGTCGAGACGCCGCCTCTGGAAAACGGCGAAGAGAGTTTCGCGAAGATGGTCGAGCGGCTTACCGGGCTTCGCGCATGATTCGACGAGTGTGACGTGGACTTATCATCATCTGGATCCCTTTCGATCGGGAGCATCGATCTCCATGGAGACCAAACAGGAGTTGTACGACGAACTCGACGAGCAGACGATCGACACCCTCGAGCGCAACGGCTTCGGTGCGGAGCGGTTTCTGGCGCTGCGCGAACAATTTCTGGCCGGCGAATTGAGCGAACAGGCCAATCGCATCGACGGCGAGATCGAGGCGCCGGGCCCGGAGGATCTCGACGTGTTGCCCAGCCGCGAGAGTGTCGAGGGGCAACGGCTGATTCGGATCGGCGAACAGGCGATCCGGGAGGGAAAAGTCGGAGTCTGTATTCTGAACGGCGGGATGGCGACGCGGTTCGGCGGGGCGGTCAAGGGATGCGTCGAGGTGTTCGACGGCCGGAGTTTCCTGGAGTTGAAGCTCCGGGATGCGGCGCGCTGGGGCGGGGCGGTCGACGTGCTGGTGATGAACAGCTTCAATACCGACGGGCCGACCCGCGAGCATCTGGTCGGCGGCGAGTATTTCGGGTGTGAGGGGGGGGATGTCTTTTTGTTCACGCAAAACGCCTCGGTTCGGCTCACGCCGGACGGGGAGTTGTTTCGCGATGAGCAGGGAAAGGTATCGCTGTACCCGCCGGGCCACGGCGATCTGGCCGAGGCGCTCAACCGCGGCGTGCTCGATCGGTTTCTCGATCGCGGGGGCGAGTATCTGATGATGTCGAACGTCGACAACCTCTTCGCCTCGATCGATCCGCTGGTCGTCGGGTCGCATGTGCAGGCCTCGCGTTCGGGGGCGGAGATGACCGTCGAAGCGGTCAAAAGCGAGCCGGGCGATGCCGGAGGCAAGCCGGCGCGGGTCGACGGCAACCTCCGAATCGTCGAGTCGTTTCAGTTTCCCGAGCAGTTCCCCTACGACGCGATTCCGGTCCACAACACCAACACGCTGACCTTCGATGCCGAGGCGCTCGGCCGGGAGTTCGACCTCAACTGGTACGTCGTCGACAAGGAGGTCGACGGGCAGACGGTCATCCAGTTCGAGCGGCTGGCCGGCGAGTTGTCGGCGGAACTGTCGACACACGTGCTGTCGGTTCCCCGAGAGGGGGAATCGTCGCGTTATCAGCCGGTCAAAACGCGCGAGGCTCTCGAGTCGAACCGCCAGACGATGCGCCGCCTGATGCGCGATCGCGGGATCGTGTGATCGAGACGATCGGACTCGTCAGTACAGGTCCCAGAAGATGTTCAGGGCGCCGGTCTGGTTTTCGCCGTACTGTGCCTCGATCATCCAGCTCGGCAGGAAGTGATACTCGACGCGGGCCTCGTAGCCGGCATCTTCGCCGGTGCCGAGTTTCTGGGCGTACGAGACGAACAGCTCGCTTGTGATGTATTTGCCGACGCGCAGTTGGCTGCCGGCGAGTCCGCCTTCGCCGGCTTCGAAGCGCAGGACGTCGACCGGGATCGTCTGCGAGAGCTGCTGCTGGAGGAGGCCGGCGAAGATGCCGCCGGCGGCGGCCGCGGCCTGGCTGGCGACCCCCTGCGATTCGCCGACCCCGGCGGTCGTCGGCGCGCGTCCGGTCATCAACACGAACACGATGTCGGTCTCGGACATCGTCGGATCGGAGGTCATCTCGAGGTTCGGATTGGTGGCGTTGCCGGTCACCTGCACCTGGATGGCCGGATCTTCGGGGACCGGCGGGGGAAGTTCGGCGACGACGTTGCTCGGAAGCGGGTAGTTGGCCATGACGTCGAGTCGGGGATTGGGCGGCGAGGCGCCGGTAAACTGCACGATTGTCTCGCGGCGGGGAATCTGAAACTGGCGGCCGAGAAATTCGAATTCGCCGCGAATCGAATCGACCTGCCCGGTGAGGATCGTCTGCCCGCCCTGCAACTGGCCGGAGATGTCGGCCGAGAAGTTCAGATATCCGTTCGAGTGGCGGACGAAACTGTCGCGTTCGACCTCGACGTCGAACTGGATGTTCGAGAGGCCGCCGCCGGTCGTCCCTTCGGTGAGGTACTCGGAGATTTTGGTGGCGTCCTCGATGTCGTCGGCTTCGGTGACGACGATGTCGCCCGACAGGTCGGTCGGGTGGGTCCCCTGCTGGTCGGCCTCGGTGATTTCGACGTTGAGGTCCGTGACGTCGATGTCGGCCCGCAGGCTCTCGCCGACGCGCTCGCCGGAGATCTCGGTCTCGGAGGTGACCGAGGCCGGAAAGTCCGTCGCCAACCCGGCGATGTTGAACTCGTCGGTCGTCGCCTCGGCGGAAAACTCGGTCGGCATCAATCCGTCCAGCTGTGTCGTCCCGGAGACGTCGAGTGCGCCGTCGATGTCCTCGAGGTGGAATTTCCGCAGCGTGAACCTCTCCTCGTCGAGCCGCGTGGCGAGGCGGATGTTCCGGAAGCGCCGGCCGTATTCGATGATCGTCACCGCCCCCTCCTCGAGGCCCAGGCTCCCGTACGGTTGCGGCTGCTCCCAGGTGCCTTCCAGCCCGAGGTCGATCTGCAGATACCCCTCGGGGGCCGCGATCCACTCGTCGAGCAGGGGCATCGGGACGAGCTGTTCGACGGGAACGTTGCTCCCCTCCAGCGAGGCCTCGAGGGGGCCGTCGGCCAGCGGGGAGCCTCCGGCCGCGAGTTCGATCAAATCGAGGTCGACCGGCAGGTCGTACTGACCGGTCAAGATCGGCTGAGCCTCCCGGCAGGCCATCGTTCCGCCACGCAGGCGTCCCTCGTCGGTCCACAGCCAGATCGCGGCCGTCCCCCGGAAGTCGTCCGAAAACAGGGCGTCGACGACCGCCAGCCGGCTCTCGATCTTCGGCGAGCGCAGGGTCCCCCCGAGTCGAAGATGTCCGGTGATCGTCCCCTGAATCTGGGTGAACGCGTAGTCGATGGCGCTGAGTTTGTCGACGTCGATGGGTTTGAGCTCGAGGGTAAAATCGATCGGCAGGTTCTCCATCGACCGGTTCTCCACCAGCGCCTTCGACGGAATCGGAACGCGGCCCCGGGCGGCGAGAATCTCGTCGGCGTCCCATTCGATGCGAAATTCGTCGAGGGTGAGCATGCGGTCGGCAAAACTTGCCTGTAGATCGACGAAGATGTCACGGTACTGGTTCCAGCCGAAATCGTCGAGGTCGACGTGCGCTTGGCTGTCGGGCTCGAGGAGGGTGCCGTCGAGGGTCAGTTCGGCGGTGACGAGGCCCTCGGCGTCGGTCTCCCGGACGATCTCGAAGGGGAGCTGGCCGACCTCGGTCTCCTCGAGCTGGAGGGCCAGTTCGAGCGGCGTTCGGATCAACCGGTCGAGCAGTTCGTCGGCGGGGAGCCGGCCCTCCGAATAGGCGACGCCCCATTCGATCAAGGCGGCGTCGGTTCGAAATTCCAGGCCGAAGGTCCGCTCGTCTCTCCAGGAGATCTCGGAGTCGAAGGCGATGCGCGGCTGATCCGGGCCGCGAGCCCCGTATCGAAAACTCGTCGAGGAGGCGGTCTGCGACAGGTCGATCGTGGCACCGTTGACTTCTCCCTCGAGCGCGAAGTTGCGGAGGTCGAACTGGAAGTCGACCGTCGGGTCGGCGACAGAGCCGCGAAACTCGAAGGAGCCGGCCGCCTGCCCGCCGATCGAGTCGAAACGTGTCTCCGGCAGGACGGGGTCGAGTTGCGCGAGGGAGGTCTCTTCGAGGACGAGATCGAGGCGGGCCGGCCGGTGGAGGTCGAAATCGGTATCGCCGGTGAGGTTCCAGGCGAGCGGAAGAGCGGCAGTCGCCTCGGCGAGCGGATGCTCTCCGGCGTTCAGTCGGAACGTCTCGAGGGTGACGCTTCGGCCGTCGGAGTCGAGGTCGATCTGGAAGGCGAAGGGGCCGTACTCGAAGGCCGTCAACCGGTCGGCCTCGACCGAAAGGTCGAGGCGTGGATCGAGGTGGGTGCCCGCGAGCGAGGCGGAGAGGTCGACCCGCCCGTCGAGATCGGCGATCGGATGGTAGCCGGCGAGGTCCTGGGCGGCGCCGATGTCGAATCGGTCGATGTCGACCGAGAGCGACTGGCGTCCGCGCTGCCGATAGGTCCCGTCGAGGGCGATGCTCTGAGGGCCGTTGTCGAGCCGGAATGCCGCGACCGAGACGCTGCCGGCGCCGATCTCGACGGTCGAGGGGTCGCGGAGCCGCCAGGTCTGGTCGGGCCGCCCGAGCGAGAGCGTCTCGAAGTGAAACTGCGCCAGCTCGGGGCCGTACTCCAGGCTCGTCTCGAACAGGAACGGACGGTCGGGTTCGAGGACGGGCCGGGCAGCGAGCTCGGCCTCGAGCGCGCGTCCCGTCTCGGTTTCGACGTCGAGCCGCACGTCGGTAAATTCTCGGCCGGCGATGTCGAGGTCGGTCGCCCGGACGGCGAGGTCGCCGACCGGGTCGGTGGGCGGCCCCTCGAAGGCGAATGCCACCTGCGTGCGATCGACGGCGAGGCCGGAGGCGGCGAGCGTCTCGAGGGTCGACTCGCCGCTGGTCGAGAGGCGCTCGATCGGGATCGGCGCAGAGAGGTCCGAGCTCAAGACGAACCGGTTGTCGGCCTCGGCGGAGACGCCGTCGATGCGCAGTCCGCCGGCGCGCACGGCACCGACTTCGAGTTCGACCCCGGCCGTATAGGTGCGGCGTTTCGGGGCAGCCGCGAGGTCTCCGCCGGCGGAGGCGCGGCCGATCTGCAGCGAGCCGCTCCGCAGGCCGACGCCGCGCACCGACCACGACGTGCGCAGGTCGGCGAGGGCGTCGGCGGCGCGATCGGCGCGTCGGTCGACGGTCCCCGAGGCGTCGAGATCGAAACGTCCCCGCTGCAGCGAGAGATCTCCGGCGCGAAATCCACTCCCGGATCCGTGCGCCGAGACGTCGACCGACCGGGATTCGGTGCCGTCCGGTCGGGCGTCGAGCTGCAGGTTTCCCTCGGAGCGTCGCAGCCGTACCTCGCCGAGGCGGATTCCCCGAAGCGCCCAGGAGCCGTCGACGTCGGCGCGGTCGAGATACTCTCCCGGGGAGCCCGCCTCGAGATCGAGCGAGCCGGTCGCCGAGAGGTCGAGGTCGGCCCGCTCGAGGCGGAGGGGAGGCCCCTCGGACAGGCCGAGATTCTCCGCAGAGAGTTCCTCGTCGTCGCTCGACCGTGTTCGGGCACGGAGCGCGAAATCGCCGGAGCGGTCGAAACGCCCCCGGGCGGCCGCGTCGAGATGCGAACTCTCGAGGGTGAGGTGGCGCAGCCGATACGAACCCGCCTCGGCCGACAGCCGGGTCGAGAGGGTGTCGACGGCGATCCCGTCGACGGCGCTGTTCCAGACGGCCGCTTCCGCGACACCGTTCGCCTCGGCGGGTGCCGTGCCCGTCCCCTCGAGGCGGGCGGCGAGGTTGAGCCGGGCGGGGGGCTGGCCCGCGTCGACGATCTCGTCTGCCCGCAGGTCCTCTCCCAGCAGATGCGCCCGATACCCGGGCTTCTCGTCGCGCAGGTCGAGCCGGCCCCCCGCCTCGATCGTCCCCGCCCCCTCGAACTGAACCCGCGATCGGGCGTAGACATCGGAGGGACTCCCTCCGAGTCGGCCCGTCAGCACCAGATCCGATCGCCAGTCGACCCCCTCGACGAAGGGTTCGAGTATCTCGCCCGCGACCTGCAGTTCTCCGAGATCGCCGGCGAATCGCTCCAGGCCGCCTTCGGCGCCGGCGGGGGAGAGTTCGGCGGTGATCTCGGTGCCGGTCAGCTCCAGGCCCGGCGTCAGCTCGAGTCGCTCGAGATTCGTCTCCAGGTGCTCCGTGCCGAACAGGGTGCGGAGATTCGAGACCGACAGGTCGTGGGCCTCCGGGAGCGTGTCGGTGCGGAGGCGCGCCTGCAACGACTCGAGCCGGTTGTCGATCCGCGGCCGCACCGTCATCTCGACCGCACCCTCGAGGGCCAGTTCGTCAGCGAGGACCATTGCCGGCGGGGCGGTTCTGGCGCGGCGGACCTGCTCGATTTCGGAGGCGAAGGCCGCGAGGGCGGGTCGGACGTCGTCTCCGCCGTTGGTCTCTTTGCTCGGAGCGACGATCGCTTCGTCGGCGGCCTCGACGAGCGCCTCGAGCCGTCGGTCAGCGAGGTCGGTCTGTTCGGCGAGCATCTGCAGATCTTGCCAGACGACGACGCCGCCTCGAATCTCGTAATCGTCGATCGGGAGGCGAAAATCGGAGGGATCGCCCGGTGGTTCCTCGTCGGGCCTCTGCCGGGTCAACGTCTCGAGATTTAGCGTCCCGTCCTCGTAGCGCCGCACGAGCACTCGGGGGGCGTCGAGATCGACCTCGTCGATCTGCAGTCCGTTCGCGAGCAGAGACGGAAGCCAGTATGTCGCCGAGGCCCCCTCGATCTCGGCGACCGGCCGGCCGCGCCCATCGCGCAGGGTGATCTCGTGGAGCGTGAGACTTCGAATCAGGCTGCCCGATAGCCGCTCGATTTCGAGTCGGCCCTCGAGGGTTTCGTTGGCGCGCTCGACGACCTCGGTGCGCAGCCAGTCTTTGACGAGCGGCGTCTGCACCAGCACGACCACGAGCAACACCAGGCCGAGCGCGACGGCCAGCCCCCACAGGGCGATCCGCCCCGTTTTGCGAAAGAAGTTGCGCATGGGCTACAGGGAGTGGCCGATGCCGAGAAGAAAGTTGAATCGAGAGAGGTCGTCGGGAAAGCGCGGGTCGGCGTCGAGATCCGAGAGAGTGTAGGCGGCGTCGATGCGCACCGGTCCGATCGGCGTGATCCACCAGAGACCGGCACCGAGACCGTACAAAAGGGAGTCGGCGACCGTCGAACCCGATTCGGTCGTCAAATCGAGCGCCTGGCTCGCATCGGTCTGGAAGCCGAACGGCCCCTCGAGGACGGTGCCGGCATCGAAAAACGGGGCGCCCCACAGGTCGCCGACACCGGCGAGGTTCGAGATGAGCTGAAAGCGAGGTTCGACCGCGAATTCGAACAGGGTCGAGCCGCCGACCGGCACGTTGCCCCGGTAGATCGAGAGGCGTTCGCGACCGATCGATCGCATCGAGCTGCGCCCGCCCGAATACAGCCGGTTGATCGTGGGCACCCGTTGGGTGTTCGACGGGTTCTCCGGGACGCCTTCGAGATTGTAGATCGAGGCGGCTCGCCCCCGCAGCGCGAGCACGGCTCGGGTGAACGTCGAAAAGGGGAGGTAGCCGCTGGTCGACAGGTCGACTTTCAGATAGGTGAACTCTCCGTTGAAGGCGTAGTCGGCGGCCTCCTGGACGATCAACTCGCTGAGGAAGCCGCTGGTGGGATTGAGGGGACTGTCGCGGTAGTCGAGGCGGATCGTCTGCTCGAGGTACTCGAGGATGAACTCCGGCTGGAAATCGCGCCCGAGCGGCGTCTGATCGTCGAGCCGCTCGGATTCGGCGGTCAAATCGCGGTCGACGTTCTGAAAGTCGTAATACGAGATGCGGTAGCCGAGCCCGAGGGTCAGCCGGTCGAAAAAGGTGCGGTCGATGCCGAGCCGGGCGGCCGGATTCCAGTAGGTGTAGCCGAGCCGCAGGTCGCGTTTGAGGGTCGGGGTGAATCGCAGGTTGGTCGCCTGGTCGCCGAACCACGGCTGGGTGAATTCGAGGCGGCTGTCGAGGATGGGTCCCTGGCGCGCCGTCTCGTCGCGGCGGGTGAACAAAAAGCCGGGGGCCCAGGCGTAGCCGAACTGGGTGGTGAAATCGAGATTCTGCAGGCCGCCGAACAGGTTTTTGCTGGAGGCGTTGAATTCGCCGTGGACGTCTTGGCGGTTGCTCTCGGCGGCAAAGCCGGCGCCGACCCGAACATTCCAGGGGCGCGCTTCGCGCAGCCGGACGACGATCGGGACGCGTTCGTCGAGTTTCGAGCGCCGCTCGGCCTCGTTTTGTGCGTCGTCGAGCAGGCTCGAGACGCCGAGGGATCCGGCACTGCCCGGAGAGGAGACTTCGGGTCTCGGGGCCTCGTCTTCGGCGACAGGCGTCGCGGGGTCGGCTGTCACCGCTTCGCCCTGATCGTCACGTCCGGTCTGGTGGGCCGGCAGGACGCTGACCAGACTGAAGACCTCGAGGTTGTAGATCGACTCCTGGGTCTCCTGCAGCTTCGACGACGAGTACGGGTCGCCGGGCTCGAAGGTCAACTGCTGGCGGACGTAGTGTTTCGGCACCGACTCGAGCCCATCGATCTCGATGTCGCCGAAGACCGCCTGCGGGCCCGGGTCGGCGACGAACCGAATGTGAGCCTGATGCTCGGAGGGAAAGACGAACGCCCGTCCCCCGACGTCGGCGTAGGCATATCCCTGGCGCTCGAGCCGGTCGAGGATCTTGGTTTTCGTCTCGGAGTAGTCGTCCTGATTGAAGACTTTTCCCTCCTGCAAGGGAAGTCCCTCGAGGATCGAGCGAGCGTCGTAGCGCTCGACGGTTTCGAGCCCCTCGATCAGGATCTGGGTCGTCTCGACCGGCTCCCCCTCGTCGATGACGACCTGCAGATGGACCTTCCCCTCTTCGGGCTCGCGGACGACGGTCTCCTGGACGAGCTGGACGTTGAAATAGCCCCTGGCTTTGTAGAAGGTCCGGATGCGTTCGAGATCGCGCTTCCAGTGCAGGGTGTTGAAATATCGGTGATTGGCGCCGAGCAGGGGGATCCACGAGAGGATCGGACTGGCGCGCCAACCCGGGTCGACGCGGGTCGACAGGCCGTCTTTGATCTCGCCGGCGCGAAAGGCCTCGACGCCCTTGAGCTGGAAGGTGGCGACCCGCAGGGAGGTCTGCCCGGGGATCGATCGGCCGGCCACCTCGTCCTCGCCGCCGGAGGAGCGATTCGCCGACTCGGTCGCCTGCGGATTGTCGCCTTCGGTCTGGCTGTTTCCCCCGGCACATCCGAACAAGCTCGCGGCGAGTATCAGGCCCACGACGGCCAGACGCGCCCCCCGTCGGGCGGGGGCACTCGGGCCGGGTTTCGGCGCTGTATCTCCCTGGACTGGCATCTGAGAATCGGCCTCGGGCAAGGAACTCGAGCCTCCGACGTTTGAGGCTCCGATCATAATGCGATACCCAGATCCGGCAACCATCCAACCTCGCCGCCGATGCGGTCATGATGAGCAAAATGTTGATACTCGCCGGGATGTTGCTTCTGGTCGTCCTGCTGGCCTGGAGCGCCTACCGCTGGATTCGCCGCGAGCAGTCCGAACGCCAGGCGTTCGATCGGAACTTTCTGATCGGCCTCGGGCGGGGCGTCGGTCTCGACCGCTACAGCGAACGTCGGTATTTCGGCGAGCAGATCCAGGAGCTGGCCGGGACGTTCAAACGACTCGAGGTCGAACTCGAGATCGGAGGCGGGGGCAAGGCCGTTCCGTATTTGCGGATGACCCTGCAGTTTCCGAGGACACTCGCCCAGGACGTGAGCCTCTACAGTGGGAGCCGGCGACCGTTGGGCAGCTCCGTGCGGGGCCTTGAGCGATTCGAGTTCGGCGAACCCGAGTTCGACGAGCGGTTCGTCTCGTACGCCCGAGACGCCGACCGGGCGGAGCGGTTGTTGAACGAGGCGACCCGCTATCAGTTGATGCGGATGAACGGCATCGTCGACGATCTGCAGTTGACCGACTACTCACTGTTTTTGTTCGTCGGCGAGCCGATGAACCGGGAGGAATTGAAGGCGATGCTGAAAAAAGCGCTCGAGCTCGGGGATCGGTTGTTTCGGAGTGCCGAGACGCTCGGGCCGCGGGCCCCGCAAAAGCGCGAGGGTCACTACCAGCAGGCGACGATCGAGCAGTCGGTTCGAACCTCGTCGCTCGAGGATCCCGAGTGGTCGGCCGGGGCGGAGTAGCTTTGAATCTTCTCATCGATTCAATTGGTCGTGGCGTCGTGTTCTGAGGCGGGTGCAGATTCACCGGCCACCGCCTCCTTGCGTTCGGGTTCGTCGTCGTCGGCTCGGCCCCGGCCGCGCTCCGAAGCCGAGTCCGATTCCTCGCGCCCGACTGCGACGTCGACGGCCGCCGGCCGCAGGAGCCGATCGTCGAAACGGTAGCCGGGGCGATGGCAGGCGACGACGGTCCCCGGTTCGGCGTCGTCGGGATCGACCGCTCGAAGTGCCTCGTGGCGCTCCGGATCGAACTCGTCGGCCGGTTCCGGTTCCACCCGCTCGATGCCGTGGTCGGCCAGCGTCCCGACGAGTTTGCGCCGGATCATCTCCAGGCCCTGCTCCAGATCGTCGTCGAGCGATTCGGCCTCGAGCACACTGTCGAAATCGTCGAGGGCGGCGAGCAGATCCTCGGCCAGATCCAGGTGGGCCGTCCGCTCGATGCGCTCGCGTTCGCGGTCCAGGCGTTGCACCTGGGAGGTCTGGCGTTCGCGCAGGTCCCGGAGGGTCTGTTCGTAGTCGCGCTGACGCTCGTCGAGTTCGGTCCGATGGCGGCGACGTACGACGACGAACAGCCCGGCAGCGGCGGCGACCAGTACGGTGAAGAGGAGGGCGGCGAGGGTACCGGACAAGGCGGACGCCTCCGGGCGACGAGAGGACGCAAACGACGAGGGACACGCAGGCCGGCTCCGCTAAGAAACGGCCGTCGGTCCGGACGGGGCCGGGCAGAAAAGGCGGCGACCGGATTCGAACCGGTGAATCAAGGCTTTGCAGGCCCTTGCCTTACCACTTGGCTACGCCGCCTCGCGGAGCGCACTCTCTATCAGACGACGATCCCCGCTGTCAACGTATCGAGGGCGATTGAAACGGAGGAGGCGCCGCTTCGAGCCCTCGGCGATCCCTCCGGCGAACCGGCGGGAAATTTCGGCCCCGTGTGCGTTTCGATGCAGTTAATTGACCCACCGGTTGAACGCGTCTATCGTGACGCTGGCATCCGGTCGAGCGTACGGATCTCCCGTGTTTGAGTTTATCCCGACAGGAGGCGCGCATGGGCGAGAGCCGCAAGGTGATGATCATCGATGACAACATCCTCGATGTGATGAGTGCCGAAGAGCATCTTGAGCAGGGGAATTACGAGGTCGTTCGTCTGTCATCGCCGAACGGAGCGCTCTCGAAGATCGACTACGAGCAGCCGGACGTTTTGTTGCTCGACATCGACATGGAACGGCTGGACGCCGAGGATTTGATCGGAACGCTGCGCGGCTCGCCGGACTACCGCGAGTTGGTGGTCGTCGCCTACGCCGACCGCGAGGCCGACGAGCTGCAGGAATACTGCGTCGACAAGGATATCAACGGGTATTTTTGCAAGTCGATGGACGTCTCCGGAATCGCCGGATTTCTCGACAATTTCTTCGAGTAGTCGTGGTGCCGCCGGGCGAGGGGATCGGGTGGCCGATCGACAACCTCCAATCGAGTCGAACGGGGCGTGGGAATGGCACGAGACAATGCGCGAGGAGAGGAGTCGGGCGAGCGGGAGGAGTCGGACCAAGAGCGCCGGCTGGTGTGGTTTCTGGTCGACCGCTCGGAGGATCATGCTGCGATCGAGGCGGTCGCTCGCCGGCTGGAGTCGGAGGGGGTCGAAAGCGAGGTCGTGACGATCACCGAGGTGATCGGTTCGGCAGCGCGCGAGGCGGTGGCCGGCGGGGCCGAGCGGATTTTGCGTGGGTTGCGGGTCGCCTGGCGAGGGGCGGGCGGTGAAGAGGATTTCGTCCGGGCGATTCGCCGCGCCCAGCCCGATTTGCTGGTGGTGACCTCGGCGCGATACGTCCGGCCGCTGAGTCTGCTCGAGGGGCTGACCGGTGCGGGGTCGGGGCAGGTGGGAATGCCGCTCGACTTCAATCTCGAGCGCCGGTGGCTCGACGGCTCGCTGCAGGCGTATCTCGCCCCGGACCCCGAGGGCCGGCGGCGACTCGAGGAGGCGGGTTATGCCGCCGAGCGGATCTTCGAGGCGGGCCCGCCGGTCTCGCCGAATTTCGAACGGGAGATCGACCGGGAGGCCGAACGCCGGGAGCTCGGCTTTGGCGAAGAAACGACGATCCTGGTCCGGGCCGAGTCGTTCGATGCAACGACCCTCGATCGGATCGTCTTCCAGGCGACGCTGATCGACGAGGAGGTTCAGTTTTTCTTCCATCACAACGGTGACGGGGCGGTCTCCCAGCGGTTGCGGCGCTCGGCCGACAAACACGGACTGCCGGCGGCGATGTTCGGGCGCGTTCCGGACCTCGAGCGGTACGTCCACGCCAGCGACGCCGTCGTCGCCTCGCCGGCCGAGCCACTGGTGCCCGAGATCGTCGCTGCCGGGCGCCCGCTGTTTCTGGTCGGGGCGCCGGACGGCTACGACCTCCAGATCGAGGTTCTGACCGGAGAGTACGGAGCGGGTTACGTCTCGGACGTGCTGCGGTTCGGCAGTGAATTCGAGCGGTTTTTGGACGAGCAGCGCCTCGATGAGGCCCGCGAGGCGATCGAGCAGACCGGGCTGGCGCCGGGCAACGAGGCGGTCGCCGAGGCGCTTCGCGCGGCCCTCGAAGAGGCGGAGGCGTGGCGGGAGGCCGCACGGCCGGCACCGGACGCTCCCGGAGACGAGCCCTCCGACGAGGAGCCCTCGTCGCCGACCGGGCCGTTCGAATCGATCGGAACCGGGGGCGGAGAGGTCGACCGCGACAGCGCCCTCGAGGTGCGTCGCGAGGGATATCGCCCCGGGCTGTCCCGGGCGGAAGCCAAGGATCAACTCGCCGAGTTGATCCTGCACGAACGCGAGATGCAGCGGCGTCTCTCCGAGCTCGAGCGCGAACAGGAGCGCTGGCGAGAGCGGCTCGAGCTCGCTCGCGAGTGGGGCGAAGAGGAGCTCGCCGAGGAGGCGAAGGGCATCCTGCGCGAGTACATCGACGACGCCTCTCGGGTGCGCGAGGACCTCGAGGACGTCCGCCGGCAAAAAGAGAAGCTCAAACGGGCGGCACGGCGCGGCGGCGGAGAGGCCCCCCAATCGGAGTCGCCGGCGGGCCGGGAGACCGAGGACGTCGACGATCCGGAACGCGCCGCCGAGATCGAGGAGCGCTTCAACGAAATGGAGATCGATCGCGACCTCGACGAGCTCCGTGACCGGATCGAGGGGGAACTCGGTGATTGAGCGAATGGTGGCGGACTCGGTTCGATGAAACGTCGTATCGCCGTTTATTTTCTCGCCGCGAGTGCCATCGGCCTGTTTTTTCTGTGGCTCGCGGCCCGGGGGCTGCCGTACGAGGAGGTCGGCCCGTATCTCGAACAGGCCGATCTCGGGCATCTCGCCCTCTGGTCGGCGGTCTTTTTGGCCGTGTACGCCGTCTGCCACTATGCCCGGGTCGTGCGCTGGGATTATCTCGTCCGACCGCTCGGCGAGGTCGACCAGCGCCGGGTCCACCGGGCGTCGGCGGTCGGCTTTACCGCCATCCTGCTGTTGCCCCTGCGCCTCGGCGAGCTGGTCCGCCCGGCGCTTCTGGCCCGCCGCACGGAGTTGACGACCTCGTCGCTTCTGGCGACGGCGGTCGTCGAGCGGGTGATCGACGGGCTGTTCGTGACGGGGCTGTTGTTTTTGACGCTGACGACCTACGGGGGAGAGCAGGCGACCGGTTTCGCCCGGACGACCGGCTGGATTTCCGCGGCCATCTTCATTCCCGCCTTGCTGATCTGCGGGCTCGCCCTGTGGCGACGCGAGGGGACTCTCCGGTTCGTCGATGCGCTGCTGCGGCCGATCTCGGAGGCCGTCGCCGATTTCGCCGCCGAGTTGCTCGACGATTTCATCGACGGCTTCGAGGCCCTCTCCGACCGCGGCACCCTCGCCGGATTTCTCGGTGTGACCGGCATCTACTGGGCGGTCAACATCGTCTCGCTGTGGCTGCTGGCGCGGTTCGGATTCGGCTTCGAGATCGGGGTGTGGCAGGCGGCGACGGTGATTGCAATTTTGGTGATCGGGATTATGATTCCAGCGGGGCCTGCACTCACCGGCAATTTCGAGTTTTTTTTGACCGAGGGACTCGCGTTGTTTGTCGCCTTCGAGGCGGCCGGCGCGGAGGTTGCCGTGTTTGCATTTGCGGCCCTGGTTCACATCCTCCAGTTCGTCGTCATCGTCGTGCCGGGGTTCTGGGTGATGTGGACGGACCCCGCGGCGCGCCACCTCCTGACGATCTCCCGGGAAGCTCAAGACTCGATCGAGCACGATCGCACCGACGCGAGCGAGTGAGGAGGCGGCCGGCCGGGGAGATGCGACGAATTCCACGGAGTTCATTGGACTGCACGCGGCTGTAGAGGCGAAGGATATGGACGAACGCGACGAGGAAAATCAGGAGGAGTCGGTCGAGATTCCGGTCAACGTCGACGAGGAGGACGACCAGGGGCAGACGCTCGGCGAGGAGACCTCCGACCTGGAATCCGAGGAGGAGTCGCTCGGCGGGGAAACCTCGAGCGAGGCCGCCGGCGGGGATCCGGAGGAGACGGAGCCGCCCGGGGGCGAGCAGGCCGAGCGGTCCGAGGCCGAAAGCCAGCCGGAGCCGGCCGGCGACGAGGAGCTCGACGATCTGTACGTCTCCCCCGATGAAAGCGACGTCGAAGTCGTCGAGCCCGCGGCCGAGCAGTCCGCCGGCGAGGAATCGCCGGAGGAGCAGACCCGGGAGGAGGGCGAGCCGGCGGGGTCGGGAAGCGAGGACGACGAGGCCGCCACTCCGAGCGAGCCGGACGAGCGAACGACTGCCGACGGGCCCACGCGTGAGGAACTGCTCGAGCGAGTCGACGAACTCGAACAGGAAGTCGACCAACTCCAGCAGGAGCGCGACGAGTACGAAGAGCGGATGCTTCGGGCTGCCGCCGATCTCGAGAACTTCCGCAAGCGGGCCAAACGCGAGAAGGACGAGCTCAAAAAATACGGCGCGAAACCGTTGCTCGAAGATCTGATCCAGAATATCGACAACCTCGAGCGAGCCCTCGAGCACGCTGACTCGAGCAACGAACAAAACATCATCGAGGGGGTCGAGATGGTGCTTCGCCAGCTTCACACCAACCTCGAGAAACACGGCATCGAGCAGTTCGACTCCGAGGGCGAACAGTTCGATCCGGAGCAACACGAGGCGATCCAGCAGGTCGAGACGACCGATCGGGAGAGCGGAACGATCGTCGAGGAGTTCCAGAAGGGGTATTTCTTGCACGATCGCCTGCTTCGGCCGGCGATGGTCTCGGTCGCCGACAACGTCGCCGGGGACTCGGAACCGGAGGAGGACGAGCCGGCGGCCGATGCGGAGGTCGACGAGGAGTCGGCCGACGGCTCGGAGGGCTCCGAGCCGGCCGAAGAACAGGCCGAAGACGCCGGGGAACGGCCCGAACACCAGCAAGACGAGGACCCGGAGCAGCCGGCCGACGAGGTGAGTTCGTCGTGAGGCCCTTTCCAAATCGGGCCGTTTTTCGACATAATACCACGTATGGATGATGAGAGGCCGCCGGTGACGTCGGTGAGCCGTGGTTGGCGTTTGTCACACCCCATCGAGGAGCCATGGGACGCACAATCGGTATCGATCTCGGAACGACCAACAGTTGCGTCTCGGTGATGGAAGACGACGAGGCGGTCGTCATCCCGAATGCCGAAGGCGGACGCACGACACCTTCGATCGTCGCCTTCACCGAAGAAGGCGAACGGCTGGTCGGGGACGTCGCCAAGCGCCAGGCCGAGACGAACGCCGAACACACCATCCAGGCGGTCAAGCGCCTGATCGGGCAGCGCTTCGAGGACGAGGAAGTCCAGAAGGCAATCGACAACGTCGCCTACGAGATCGTTCCCTCCGAGGATGGCGACGCCTGGGTGAAAGCCCGCGGCGAGAAGTACTCGCCGCCCGAGATCTCGTCGTTCATCCTCCGGGAGATGCGCCAGGTCGCCGAGGAGTACCTCGAAGAAGAGGTCACCGACTGCGTGATCACGGTGCCGGCGTATTTCGACGACACCCAGCGCCAGGCGACCAAAAACGCCGGCAAGATCGCCGGTCTGAACGTCCTGCGGATCGTCAACGAACCGACCGCCGCCGCGCTCGCCTACGGACTCGGCCGCGACGACACCGGAGGCGGGACGAAAAACGTCGCCGTATACGACCTCGGCGGGGGGACGTTCGACATCTCGATTCTGGAACTGGCCGAGGGCGTTTTCAGCGTCCTGTCGACCTCCGGGGACACCTTCCTGGGCGGCGAGGATTTCGACAACGCCATCGTCGAGTGGCTCGTCGAGGATTTTCAGGACGAGCACGGCGTCGACCTGCGCGACGAGCAGGTCGCCGTCCAGCGCCTCAAAGAAGAGGCCGAACGCGCCAAATGTGAGCTCTCCTCGACCGACGAAGTCGAGATCAGTCTGCCGTTCATCTACTCGGGAGACGACGGCCCGTTGCACATCGAGACGGACCTCACCCGCGAGACCTACGAGCAGCTCGTCGACCCCCTGGTCGAGGAGACCAAGGGACCGTGCCGGCAGGCGCTCGACGACGCCGACATGACCCGCGAGGATATCGACGAGGTGCTGCTGGTCGGAGGCATGACCCGCACGCCGATCATCCAGCGGATGGTCAGCGAGTTTTTCGACCGACAGCCCGACTCTTCGGTCAATCCCGACGAGGTCGTCGCCGTCGGCGCCGCCATTCAGGGCGGCATCGCCCGCGGCGAGGTGACCGACGTGTTGTTGTTGGACGTCACGCCGCTGACGCTCGGCATCGAGACGAAAGGCGGCCAGTTCACCCCGCTGATTCCCCGCAATACGACCGTTCCCTGCAGCCATACCGAGACCTTTACGACCGCTCGCGACAACCAGGAGATGGTACGCGTGCACGTCGCCCAGGGGGAGCGGTCGATGATCGAGGATAACAAGACCCTGGCGACCTTCGAGCTGACCGGGATTCCTCCTGCGCCTCGCGGCGTGCCGAAAATCGACGTCACCTTCCAGATCGACGAAAACGGCATGGTCAACGTCACCGCCAAAGACCAGGCCAGCGGGAAGGAAAAGAGTATCAACGTCATCGCCGACGGGGGGCTCGACGACGAGCAGATCGACGAGATGATCGAGGAGGCCGAACAGCACGCCGAGCAGGACCGCAAGCGCAAGGAACTGATGGAGATGCGCAACGAGGCCGAGGGTCTGATGTTTTCGACCGAGCGCAGCCTCGAGGCCTACGGTGACAAACTCCCTGAAGAGGAGCGCCGCGAGATCGCAAACGACATCGAGACCGTCCGGGAGCTGATCGAGGATGCGACCCGCGAGGAGCTGGAGGCGATCATTGACAGCCTGCAGGCCTCGGCCAACCGCATCGCGGATGCGGCCTACGCCGAGATGGACGAGGCGATGGACGGCGGCGCCGAAGAGGGGGAAGAGGGCGCCCAGGCGATGGAATAATCCAGTCTGCGCGAGTGCTTCTCGGAGCGTCGGGCTCGCCCGCTGATCGCCCCCTGTCGCATTCGGACGCCCCTTTTGTGATGGCCCACCGAGATCCGTACGACGTCCTCGGCGTCTCGCGAGACGCCGACCAGGACGACATCAAGTCGGCGTATCGGCGGCTCGCCCTTCGATACCACCCCGACAAAAATCCCGACGACGAGCGGGCCGAGGAGGCCTTTCGGGAGGTCTCCTGGGCGTACGAAATTTTGAGCGATCCGGTGCGTCGACGGCGCTTCGATCGCGGCGGGATGCAGGCGGCAGAGGGCCCGAGGCCGGGGGAGTTTTCGATGCGCCGGGGCGTCCAGGCCTTCGCCGAGGTACTGCAGACGTTCGGTGAATTTTTCACCGAGGATGGCAGGGGGGAGGGACCGGCGCCGATCGAGGGAGAAGATCTGTATGCGACCCTCGACCTCAGCCTCGAGGAGGCGATGACCGGGGCGAGCAGGCGGATCTCGGCGCCGGCGGTGCGGGTCTGTCCGGCGTGTCGCGGCAACGGGGCGGCCGCCGGGGCGGAGGTCGAGCCGTGCCCCGACTGCGAGGGACGAGGGCAGTACCGGCCCGGCCTGTTCAGCATGCGCGAGCGCTGCGAGACCTGCCATGGCTCGGGGGATGTCGCCTCTCGGGCCTGTGAGCGGTGCGGGGGGCGTGGGCGCGTTCGGCAGCGCCGCGAGGTGACGATCGAGGTGCCGGCGGGAGTCGCCGACGGGCAGACCCTGCGGCGGGCCGGGCAGGGGGCGCCGGGGCGATTTGGCGGGGAATCGGGCGACCTGCGCATCGAGGTCCGACTCAAGCCCCATCACGCCTTCGAGCGGCGGGGAGCGGACGTCTACACCGAGGCCTCGATTCCCTCGACGACGGCCTCGCTCGGGGGAGAGGCGCGCGTTCCGACGCTCGAAAGCGACGTGCGCATGACGATCCCGGCCGGGACGACCTCCGGCGACGTCTTCCGCCTCGAGGGCCGGGGGTTTCCCGCGGTCCGGGGGCACGGCCGGGGGGATCAGTACGTCGAGGTCGCTGTTGAGACGCCCGTCGATCTGACCGACCGGCAGCGCGAGCGCGTCCGGCAGCGCGACGAGGCCGACGCCTCCGGCGGCGAATCGGGCGTCGGGGAGTCGATCCGAGAGCTGTTTACGCCCTGACTCTGGCGGTGCGATGAAAGTCGAGTGTTCACAGTGTGGTCATCTCGGCCCCGCCGAGGAGGTACGTCCCACCGACGACGGTGTCGTGGTCGTCTGCGCAGCGTGCGGCGAAGCGAGCCCCCTGGACGGCGGGGACGGCGAGCCTGCTGGCGGGGCGGAGGCAGAATCCGCCGAGGCGAGATCCGGGGGGGACGCCGGGCCGGAGGAGGACGGCGGCGCGGAGCCCGACATTCCCGATCTCGAGTATCAGAGGCCCGATCCGTCGACGTACGGAAGCCGGGAGTTGACGATCGACGAGGAGGAGGCACTGGAGCGTCTGATCCCGGAGCGGGGCGCCGGGATCCGGTGCCCGAAATGTGCGGCGTTGCTGCCGGGAGACGCCGACAATTGCCAGCGGTGCGGACTCGATCTCGACGAGGCGTATCGCTACGAGGAGGGCGAAGCTCCGTGGCAGCAGCCGCGCGAGGGCCTGGAGGCGGAATACGAGCGGGCCGAGCTGTTGTGGTCGGCGTACTGCGAGGGGGGCGCGGCCGGGGAGCTGGCTCAGTTCGTCGATTTCGTCGAGGAACATCGCCTCTACGAGATGGCGATCCGACGGCTGAGATTCCATCTGGTCGACCACCCGGACGACGAGTCGGTTCAGCAGGCGCTCGGCGAACTCGCCTCCGGGGTGCAGTCGCAGATCGCGGCGGCCCGGGCGCAGGCGGAGGCCGACGCCGAGGAGCTCAACCAGGAAATCAAGCGCTTCAAGCGGCGCGTGGCGGCGGGCATCATTTTCGGGGGAGTGCTGGTGGTCGTCATCATCGCCAGCATCGTCTGGTAGGGAGCCGTCGATGATTCCGGAATTCGACTTCATCGCCGAACTCCGGGGCCGGCTGCCGACCGCCGAGGGGGTGGGGGTCGGGATCGGCGACGACGCCGCCGTCCTCGCGAAGCGATTCGACCTATTGACGACCGACATGCTGGTCGAGGGAGTGCATTTTCGGAGGGACCTGTGCAGTGCCGCCGAGATCGGCTGGCGGGCGGTGGTCTCGTCGCTGAGCGACATCGCGGCGATGGGGGGCGCGCCCGGAGCGTACGTGGTGAGTCTGGCGGTCGGCTCGAGCATCGAACGGGAGGATGCGCGGGGGATAGTCCGCGGGATGCGGGAGGCGGCCGAGGCGTGCGGAGTGGGGAAGGCGGCGCTGCCGGTCGGCGGGGATCTGTCGAGCTCCCCCGGGCCGACGGTGTTGTCGGTGGCGATGCTCGGGGAGGCGCCGCAAGATGGGGCGCTATTGCGAAGCGGCGCGCAGCCGGACGACCGGCTGGTGGTCGTCGGGCAACCCGGCGAGAGTGCCGCGGGTCTGCGCGTATTGGAGGACGATACGGCGGGGCTCGCCTCGAGGCCACGCGAGCGGCTGGTCGAGGCCTATTGCCGCCCGCGCGCCGAAGTCGCCGCGGGCCGGTGGTTCGGAGACGAACAGATCGCCTCGGCGCTGATCGATGTCAGCGACGGTCTCGCGGCCGATCTCGAGCACGTCGCCGAGGCCAGTTGCGTCGGGGCCCGTGTGGAGCTAGCCGCGCTTCCGGTCTCCCCGCCGCTGGAGCGGTTTGGCCGCGCACTCGGAGAGGACCCTGCCCGGGTCGCTGCCGGGGGCGGCGAGGATTTTTGCCTCCTGGCGGCGGTCCCGCCCGAGCACCTCGAGAGGCTGCACGCCCGGGCCGCCGACGCCGACTGGCCGTGCGCCGAGATCGGTGCTATCGTCTCTGGGGAGTCGCACGTCTCATTCGTCGATGAGAACGACCGGCCGGTCGATGTCTCGTCGTTCGGCTACGAACACTTCGCCGACGGGAGCTGAACGGGCCGGCCGCACGGACGCATGGAAAGTCCCGCCAACGACCAGCAGGTTGCCGAGGCCCACCGGGCGGCCATCGAACCGCTCTGGACCGCGCCCGTGTTCGACGCGATCGAACCACAATTGCCCCTTGCCGAGCGGGGCACTCAGCTGGTCGCCGAGGTCCGGTGCGGATACGTCCCGTTGGCGTTGCGGCGCCAGCTCGACGACCAGATCCGCATCGTCGCCCTCGACCCGAAGCGTGCGATGCTCGATGCTGCCAGAGAACGGGGCGGGGAGGAGGCGACCGACCAGATTTTCTTCGTCCCCGAGCGTGTCGATACCATCTCGTATGCCGACGGCGTCTTCGAGGCATCGGTCTGTCTGGAGGGGGTCGTGACCGCGAGGCAGGCCGAGGAGGGGTTGCGGGAGTTGGTGCGGGTGACCGTGGGGGGCGGAGAGATTGCGCTGGCGGCTCCACTGGCCTCGAGTTTCGAGCTCTTTTACGACATGCTCAAAGAAGCTCTCCGGGCCCACGAGATGGCCGACGGCCTCGGTCGCATCGACGAGCTGCGCGAGACGCTGTTGAGTCCGGCGCGCCTGATGGCGATCGCCGACGAGCTCGACCTGGAAGTCACCCGCGCGACGCAGCTGGAGTGGACGGTCACCTTCGAGCGCGGCCGCGACTTGCTGCATTCGCCGCTCGTCCGCGAGACGTTCTTTCCGCACTGGATCGGTGTGATCTCCTCCCCGAAACGCGACCGCATCGTTCGCTACATCGAGGAGGCGATCGATACCTACTGGCGGGATCGGACCTTGGAGACGGAGGTGACGGCCAGCTGTCTGCTCGCGCGCGCCCCCGAAGCGTCGTGACCAGGCCCTCGAATTGCCCCCTTTCCGACCACCCGTCCTCGCCCCCGGTCCGCCCCCCGTCACAAGCAACTTGATCCGCCGGCTCACGGCGTTAATTTCCCATTGACACCGGGAGCGAGATTGTGGCACACATTTCCTCCCGATTTTCGGGACCTATTCCGGCGTAGCTCAGTTGGTAGAGCGGGTGGCTGTTAACCACTTAGTCGCTGGTTCGAGTCCAGCCGCCGGAGCTTTACGACCATGCGATCTGGAGGGAGAACGACGAGGAGCAAGGTCTCAGAACCGGAACTCGACTCCGGCCGTCGCCCCGTCGATCTCGTGGGCGGAAGGCGACGAGGCGTTCAGCGAGACGGTCGGTCGAAAGCGTGGGCCGCGGTGGTGATCGGCCTGGCGCCTTCGGTTGGAGGCGTGCGAGAGTTCATAGCCGAGGATGCCACCGGTGAGGGGAAGGGCGGCGATGCCGATCAAATTGATCGTGCCGGTGGCGTCCGAGTTTCGAAGCTGATTCGTCGCGGCGACGAGACCGAAACTTGCGGCGAGGCCTCCGGCCGTGCCGAGCAGCGTCCACAGGAAGTTGCCCTCCCCTTTGGCGATTTCCCCTCCTGCCCACACCCCGATCGGCATCGCGGCGAGCATTCCGACGCCGGTGCCGATGTACGTCGAGATGATGATCCAGGCCAGGCCCGTGCCCGGACTCCCGGAGCTACTGCTACTCGTCGCCCCCAGAAGACCGACGACCAAACCGACTCCGGAGCCCGTCAGCCCGCCGACCAGGCCGCTGGCGACGCCGACCCCGGCCTCGGCGAGGACGCGCACCGCGTTCGAGGGGCGGCTCTCGTCGCTCGTCCCGGCGGGGGCGTTGTCGGTCTCGCTACCTTTTGTCTGTGACGACGAGGCCCCGACGACCTTGATCTCGAGGTTGCCTCGCAGCAGTTCCGGGGCACCCGCCTCGCGCAACTGTGCGAGTTCGTTTTCGGCGGTCCGGAGGCCCTCGAGCTTTTCGCCATCGAGGCCGGTGACCTCCAGAGAGTTCGGTTCGAGAATCGCCTGCGCCGAGACCGGCCCGGCAAAGAGCGCCACCAGCGCTCCGAGTGTCGCAAGTAGCCTGGGGGATGCTTCGAGACGTTCCACCTGATTTCTCCGGGTCGAGCGAGTCGAGCCTCGCCAATCCATGCTTGCACTATATCGTCCCCGGGATCCGGATCAACCACTCGGGCGGGGTGCGAAAATTTTTACTTGTGGGGCATCTCTCGACCTCGAAATCCTGTGAGATGAGATCGTCGCTGCAACTGTGTCCACCCCGAGCGGTTTCGGTCGTGAATGTTCGATTCCTGATCGACACCATCACTCAGCAGACGACCGTCCCCGACCGGCGCTCGTTGTGGGAAGCGGTCTACGAGTACAACAGTGAGGAGGGGCCGGTAGCTCCTACTGGAACGATGAGGGGGCATCGCCTCGTATCTCAATCCGGAGGGTCTCTCCGACGGGGAACACCCGCCGGTCCGAGATCTCGCTGCTGTCGACGAGACGAGCTGGGGGAAGTCGGGGGGCTATATGCGCTCGTCTCCCATTCGACCGGGACCGACTCGATGGAGCGGGAGCGTCTGTTCGCCCGGTGGTCGGTCGAGCGAGAAGGCTTTGTGGCGGTCCCCGAGCCCGACGTGCCGGTCCATCGACGGGTCGTCACCGACCGGGGACCCATCCTCGTCACCGACCGAGTCATCCGCCGTTACGATCGAGAGGCCCGGCACTGGGAGTTGGTCAGGGACGAGTTGCCGGTCGAAGGGGCGCGGGTCGACGAGAGCGAGACCGACCAGGAGGCCGTCTACATCACTTCGAGCCGGGGAGGCATCTGGTGGAAGGCGCTTTGAAACGTCGTCTGTCCACAAAACTTGCGTCGATCGGCGCGCTGTGGCTATTCTACGGCACAGGGCCGGGTATCGGGGGCAGATCTTCCGACTAGCTTCGACCTCCCATCTGCCGAAGGACGCGCCGAAATGGAATACGTAGCGGTCATTGCCGGGACGGTTCTTCTCATTGCCCTCCTGTCGTGGGTGATTTTGCGCGGAGGCAATTCGAGTTCGTCCGGGAGGGGGACGACCAAGCGTCGGCGGAGCCGTCCCGGCGGGGCCAGCGGGGAGTCGCAAGCGAGCCAGAAACGCAACTGGCTGGTCGGCAAGGACGGCGAGGTCGAGGGAAAGACCTTCCATGTCGGCAGTCGAACCGTCACCATCGGGCGCAAGCCGACGAACTTCATTCAGATCGGCGATTCGGAGGTCTCGCGCATCCACGCTCAACTGCGACCGGCCGGAGCCCGGGCGGCCCTCGTCGACATGAACAGCTCGACCGGCACGTATCACAACGGCGACAAACTTCAGCCGAACGATCCGCAGCCCCTCGAGGAGGGCGATACCTTCAAGATCGGGAGCGTGACCTTCGAGTATCGGATCACGGGCGATTTCGAGCAAAACCACGGAGTCTCGTCGGTCAAGGCGACCGGCCAGAAATTCGAGACGTCGACCAAGATGACCGGGGGATCGGAGTGGCGCGACACGATCCTCCAGCAACTCGAAGACGCCGACGGCGATCCGAAAGTCGCCGCCGAGAACATGGGGATCGACACCGAGGTGTTCATCGAAATGATGAAACAAGCCAACGTCAGTCCCGACGACGTCTCTTGATGGATTGAGGGTTCTCGGCGGCGCCCCCCGCCACCTCGCCGGGGCCTTCCTCATCTTACAGCAGACCCGCGACAAGATCGGTATGTTCGACGAGAAGATACGAGGTCGCCGCCGATCCCAGGTATACCAGCATCACGACGGGAACGGCCGCCAGTCGGCCCACCGGCGATCGCCAGTCGGGCCCGGCATAGGCGTACAGAGTTGCGGCAGCGAGCATCAATTCCGCCGGGAGGATGTACAGGGCGAGCCCGCGAATCGTGGCGACCCTGCGCGCCTCCCAGATCCCGAGGTGCGTCAGGTACAACTCCCCGCCGGCGAAGACGGCGAGCCCGACGACGAGCGCCGCCAGATAGCCGGAAAATCGTCCGATGCGGCGCCGGACGTGCAAACCGGCGGCCGTGGTGAGCACGAGCGGGAACGTCCAGAGACCCGCCATGAACCAGGGGACCGGGAATGCTCCGGTCAGCCAGGCAAACGGGCCGGTCGTCGCCGGAAAGGCCAGGGTCTTTTGTACGGAGACGAGATACCAGTCGGGCACGACCTGCAGGAGGCTCAACGGCAGGAGAAACGCCCACAGTTCGACGATCTCGAGGTCCCCGCGGCGGTAAAAAAACACGGGAAGCCCGAGATTGTACGCGACAATGAGCGCCCCGAGAGCCTCGCGATCGGTCAACCCGAACTCGAAGCCAAAAAGCAGGGCCGCAACGACGGTCGCGACGAGATGAAATCCCCCCACCTGACGGAGTGTCGACTGACTGATCATTCGTACGCCCGGATGGCGAGCCGTCTCAGTTTCCGATCGGCAGGACGCCCTCGAGGGCGGCGTCGAAGACGACGTAGCCGTTGCGCACGGTCAGCGGGCGTTGCAGGGCAAACGACAGGGAGAGGTTCGAAAGCGTCGGCGAGATCTGCTCGAGCTGCGAGGTGTCCGGTGTCGGCAAGGCGATGCTCATGCCCCCCTTGAGCGATTCCTCGATCCGGGGCCAGACCTCGGTCAAGATCAGCCGGTTGAGATCCTCGGGGCTGACCTGGGCCGAATCGCCGGTCGTCTCGATGACCCAGGATTCGAGCATCGGGTCGTCCGGGATCGAGAGGCTCAACTCGCTGTCCTCCATTGAGACGTTGACGCCGGCCTGGACGTTGACGCCGTAGCGGTCGGTCTGATCGAGGGCCTTCGTCTCGATTTCGATCTGGCCGGCTTCGAGGATGAGATCGTATGGCTCGCTTCGCTCGGCCGGGCGAATCACCGCGGGAAGTTGTCCCTCGACGATCGCTTCCTCGACGATTCCACTGATTTGAGAGGGGAGATTCTCGGAGAGGTCGAGGTCGAGATAGCCGGTTTTCCAGATGCCCGCCAGAATGCCGTTGAGCAGGCCGAGGCGAAAGGCGATCTGGATACGGCCCGCGTCGTAAAACGGGACGCCGGTTTCGGCCGGTGCCGAGACCGGAATCCCGCGGGCGTCGGTGTAGACGTCGGTGCCGGGGGTTTCGACCTCGTTCGAGACGATGCCCTCCATCGACTCGCGGAAGGTCGTCTTGAAGCTGTCGATATTGCCGGAGAAGTGCACCTCGCGGGTGCCGGTCAGCTCGGAACTGAACGAAAAGGTCTGATCGGAGAGGGTTTCCTCGAGCGAATTGAGTGTCTGGGTGAGCATGTCGGGCAGGGTGTCGACGACCTCCTCGCGCAGGGCGCCGACCAGTTCGTCCTCGAGCGTCTGTCGCAGCGAGCCTTCGGCGAGTTCGAACAGGGCGTTGGCCTCTTCGCTGGCGAGGTTTGGATTGACCTCGTCAAGGGAGATGTCGACCGTCTCGACGTCGGCCTCGAACGATTCGTCGGCAGCGGGTTTGTCGACGCCGATGGCGGTATATGCCGAGACCCGCCCTGAAACGTTGCCGGTGAGGTCGAGGGTCTCTCCCTCGATTTCGGCACTGCCGGAGGTTTGCAACTGCAGGCTGTCGAGGTGGAGGTACGCCTTCAGGCCGCTGTCAGTGACGTCCATCGCGATGTCGGGTTCCCCCAGGGTGATGTTGTCGATCGAGAGCGTCGTCCCCCCGGACGAGATCAGGGGGTTCGGAATCTGGCTCATCAGATCGAGGTTCGTCACCAGCAGTCGAAGCAGGTCGGTGAAGTCTCTGGTGACCAGCTCGCTACCCATGTTGCGTTCGACCGGGGGATTGCCGTCGTCGAAGAAATTCTGGCCGAGGTCGGTGGCGATGCCACGGTCGAATGAAAAGGTCAGATCGGAGCCGAGAGCCTTGTAGGCCGGCGCCCACAGGACCGCCCGGGTGGCGGTCGAATCGGCGCGATTGAATCCATCGTTGGCCACGACGCGGAGAGTGTTGATGCCGAAATCCGGGTCGATCTCGGTCGAGAAATTGCCGTCGTCGTCGAGCTGAAGTCGTCGGCCGTTCAAGACGGCGCTTACGTCCCCGTGCGAATCCGTCACACGCCCCTCGACCTGGATCGACTCCGAGGAACCGCCGCCGAGCATCGTCCCGGCGTCAGGCTCGGTGATCTCGATGTTCGGAAGTTCCCCGTCGATTGCAACCTCTTTTTGGCCGCAGATCTCCTGGCCGCCCTCCAGGGTCGCGCAGGCGCCGAGGGTGACCAGCCCCTCGGAGAGGAATTTGAAGGTTCCGCCGCCGAGATGATCGGCCGCCTCGGAGGGGTCGGTCGACCAGGAGAGCGACTGCGGATCGTCGATGCGATTGCCGTCAGCGTCGAAGACCGTCGCCGAGGCGTCGGCCTCGGAGTCCGGGGCGTACACGTGGTAGGCCGGGTCGAGGCGGATGTCGACGGAGGCGACGATCTGCTCGGTCTCGGCGTCGGGCGCACCGGCGTCGGGACCGGGATCGTCGGAAGAGGGGTCGCCGTCGGTCTCAATCACGCCCGTATCGCCGCCGCTGCCACCGCCGGTGTCGGCCGATTGCATCGGCGTGCGATCGGAGTCGACGCAGCCGAGGCCGGCGGCCAAAAAGGCGGTCGAGACCACGAGTGCAAATCGGCGGTAACAGTCCATCGGTCGAATCCTCGGTCGTGTCGCAGAATGGGTGTCAGAAGATCTCACCGAAATCCCCTTCGAGGATGAAGTGATCGTCGGTGCCGTCGAGGCTGGCGCCGGTCAGGCCCAGTTCGGTGCCCTGGGTCAGGCCGTATGCGCTGACCGACGAGGGGATCGTGAAGCTCGGAATCGGCAGGGCGGGCAGCGCGGAGTTGAGCGACTCGTCGACGACGTTCTGGAAGAGACTCCGCAGGAACGACGAGACGACCGCGCGGCTGTCGGAGTCGAGCTTGACGCCGACCGGCGTGAAGTATAGCTCCTCGATCGAGATATCATTGAACTCGAGCGTATCGCCCCCCTGTACGTCGACGCCGGTCCGGGCGACCATTCCCACCTCGAATTCGATCGGATCATCGAATAGTCCCGGGTAGACGAGATCGATGCTGGCGGCTCCGATCATCAGCTCGACGTCGCCGTCGTCGAGCCGTCGGGCGATCGGCGGCAGATCGACGTTGAGACTGGCGTTCGTGCCGCTCGGGGCGCTGCTTCCAAAGAGCGAGCTGCCGAGCTGGGCGTCGAACAATCCGCCGCGCCACAGGGCGTGCAATGCGTAGTTGAAGACGCCGACGTGCACGGCGCCGGCGACCGACTCGCTGGTCGACGGGTCGAGGTGTATCGAGCCGCCGGGAAGCGGCACGCGATCCGGATCGGAGCTGTTCTGAACGTCTTGGGCGGTGAATTTCGTACCGATCCCGATCAGCGCCCGGCTGGTATTCGTCTCGAGCCGCGAGAAGTCGACGTTGAAATCGATCGGGACCGACCCACTCCCGGCCAGTTTCGGGACGTCGAACGTCGAATTGAGGGCCGAGACTTCGAGGTTGCTGAACAGGTCATCGACGACCGGGCCGATGTTGTCGTCGAGCAGCGATTCGAGCTGACTTTCGACTTCGTCTTGGATGATCCCTTGGAGGATCCCCTGGAGGTAGTCGGCCAGCGTGCCGCAGGTTCCCCCGAAATCGGGATTGACGTTACCGACGTTGGTCACGTCGCTCGAGGTGACGCTTGCCGACGGTTCGCCGCCGGAAAGTTCGAGGTCGGTCGAGATTTCGATGTCGATCGAGTCCACGTACACCCACCCTCGAACGACACCGCAGGCACTGCTGTCGACCTTCAACCGGATCCCGAGGTCGTTGAATGTCCCTTCGAGATCCAATCCACTGTAGGTCCAACTCAACGAGACGTCGTGTTTGTCCGTCGCCGTCTGGTACGGCTCGATTCCGGGATCTCCCCAGGATTGGTCCGGATCTCGAATGTAGTTCACCGACGACCGGTGTAGACAGGAGTTGAACACCGGGTCTCGTGCGTCACAACTGTAGGATTTCAGGGGATTGGACGAGTACAACAGCTCGTCCAGGCCGTCCGGATCCACGGAGTCGATGAGTCCGTCACTGTTGAGGACGGTGTGCAGCACGTCCATCAGGCTATCCAGGAAGAAATCGCCCGAATTGCCGTCGTCGAGGGCGTCTTGGCCGAGATACAGCGAGACGGCGTCCGACAGATACGAGTCGAGCCCCTGGGTGTCCTGCCAGTTGTCGGCGACGAGAAACGCACATGTGCGGCTGTTTTCCTCACCGTACTCGTCGGTCGCCACCACGTCGACGAAGTTGATGCCGTAGCGGGTATTCAGGTTGGTCGAAAACGAGCCGCTCCCGCTGACCGACACCGAGCTACCGTCGACGCTCACCGAATCGACGGCGTGGCCGTCGTCGACGTTGCCCGTCAGTTTGACGTTGTCGCCGGGCGCGGCGTCGACGACGCTCCCGTCGGCGGGATTTTCACACTCGATAGCGGGACCTTCGCCGTTGACGGTGATCTCGGCGGAGGCCGTCAGATCCATGCCGCCTTTGGTATTGCCGGTGACCTCCGCGTCGACGGTGTAGACGTCTTCGGTGTTGAATTCCCAGCGCGCCCGGCCGAACCGATCGGCGGAGGGATTGACCGAAAAGTCGACCTGGGCGTCGGGGATGCGGTTACCGTATTCGTCCTGGACGATGGTCGAAAATTGAACGACCTCGCCGAGCCCGTACACCGACTTTTGAGGGTTCGGCGTCATCGAGATGCTGGCCGGCAGACCGGGGGTGATCTCGAGGGTCGCGGGCACCTCGCGCTCGGCCCCGTCGTGCTGGCAGGTGACGGCGTACAGGCCGGTCTTCTCGACGGTCACGGTGTGATCGTCGACCGAAATGCCGGCCCCCATCGCGTCGATCGTGACGCTCGTGTCGAGGTCCTCGAGTTTGTTCCCGAATTCGTCGAAGACCCGGCAGCTGGTCTCGACACTGGTGCCGGCTTCGACCTGGTCGTCCTCGAGGGAGGTGCGCACGGTGTGGGGCGGGCCGGGGGCGACTTCGAATTGCTCGCCGTCCGGGTCGACGACGCTGAAATTCGAAGCGGCGCAGCTGACTCGAGCCTGGCCGGTTTCGAGTGGCTCGAGCATGCGGGGGGAGTCGTCCGGCTGTTCGAATTGCTCCCGAGGGGAGTACACCAGCGTCCACTCCGGGTCGGTCTCCGGCGAGACCGGCTCGCCGTTTTGATCGAGCATCTCGCAGCCGATTTCGACGGGTTCGCCGAGCTGTGGGTTCTGGGTCTGCACGGTCGTCTCGACGGAGGAGGGGACGCCGGGGGGAGGAGGTGGCTCTTCTTCGGAGCCGGCGTCGGATTCGCTCCCGCCGTCGCCGGCGTCGGGCCCGAGTGTGCCGGTCTCGGGGCCGGACGCGGCATCGGAGGTCTGACCGGTGCCGGGATCTTTGAGTTCGGTCTGCTCGCTTCCGCACGCAGTGAGCAGTAAGGCGACGGCGACGGCAGCGAGCCAGTGGCTGCGCGTTCGGGGAACGATCCGTGCAGATGCCGATCGATGAGACATGGGCGGCTCCGCCTAGAGTCAGTGTTTCGGTTCAAACTAACTATACGTAAACTCGGTCGTACAGGCAAATCTCAATCGCCGGGAGTTTTCTGGCGGAATGCCGCGGGGTCGGGGCCGGCGAGGCGAGTCGTGAGCGTGGGGATCGACGAGGACCAGAGGCGACGAGGAGCGTTGAGGATGGAGAGCGAGACAAATCAGCGCCGCGCCACGATCGGGGTGATCGGCGACGGGAGCCTCGAGAAGGAGTCGAACAAGGCGAAGGTAGCCTACCGGCTCGGCGAAAAGCTTGTCGACGGGGGATATCGGATCGTCTGCGGCGGGTTGGGGGGTGTAATGGGAGCAGTGTGCCGCGGCGCCCACGCCTCCGAGGACTACTACGAGGGGTGTACCGTCGGCCTGTTGCCGGGCGGCGAGCAGCATGAGGCGCATCCGGAGGTCGATCTCGCGGTGCCGACCGGCTTCGGGCACGCCAGAAACATGCTGGTGGCGCGATCCGAGGCCGTCGTCGCCATCGGCGGCGGCGCCGGGACGCTCTCGGAGATGGCCTTCGCCTGGATCGCCGACCGACTCCTGGTCGCGCTGTGCGTCGACGGCTGGAGCGGTCGGCTCGCCGGTCGGCGTCTGGACGTCCGCGATCGGTTCCCGGAGCTCGACGACGACCGAATTTTCGGGGTCGAGACGGCGCGGGAGGCCGTCGCCGAGATCGACACCAGACTCGAGCGCTATCGCATCGCGCGTCGGACGCCGTAAGCTTGCCCCTGCGGCGGTTTGCGGCTCCGTCTTGCGGTCAGTAGCTCATCGGTCGGCGCGGTCGTCGAGGGCGAAGACGCGTTCGCCGTCCTCGTTGACGATCCAGCCCTCGAAGACGCTGTCGAGTTCGTCGCCGAGCTGCTCGATGGCCGGCGGCTCGGATTCATCGTCCCATTCGACCTCGTAGACGAAAAAATGCTGGGTCGCCTCCGGGTCGGCCCGTCCGCCGTATACGGCGTTTTCGTAGATCTCGGGGTACGGATCGTCGTCGGCGAGTCCGGTGTCGGTCCGAAGCTGGTCGTCTCCGCTGCGTTCGAGGGTCGCGAAGCTGCCTCCCAGGTCGAATTCGTACTGTTCGGCGAGTTCCTGATCCATGACGATCCTCCCGGACTGGAAAGGGAATGTGGACGACTCCTGGCGCCCCCTGCCGATGGGGCGCGTCTCTCCGTGCGTGAGCCGAATATGCCCACTGGACGCCGAGGGTCAATCCGGGGGGCGCTCGCCGACCACAGAGGCGGGTAAAGGCTCGCTCACTCCGGGAGATACGGGGTGCGCTGGGGGCGAATCGTGATGTCGGTCGGGCAACCGGTCTCCGGGTAGCGTGCGACGAACAGGGCGGTCTCGGCGACGTCCTCGGGCCGGATCATCTTCGAGCGGTCGAGGTCGTCGCGATCGACGAGTGCGGTATCGACGAATCCCGGCGACAGAGCCGTCACCTTGATGCCGTGCTCGCGCAGGTCGTCGAACGCCGATCCGCTCAACCCGATCAGGCCGTGTTTGCTCGCGCAGTACACGCCCCCTTCGGCGTGGGTGAGTTTCCCGGAGATCGAGGCGATGTTGATGATCGCGGCGCGGTCGCCGTCGCCGGCCGCCAACTTTAGATGCGGGGCCGCGTAGCGCGTCGCGTACATGGCGCCGAGGAGGTTGACCTCGACGGTTTTGTCCCACTCCTTGAGGTCGGCGCGGTCGACGGGCTGGTAGATGCTGCGTCCGGCGTTGTTGACCAGGATCTGCAGGCCGCCGAGCTTCTCGTTGCAGTGTTCGATAGCGGCCCGGATGTCGTCCCGGTCCGAGACGTCGGTCTCGATGGGAAGCGCCTCCGCGCCGTGTTCCCGGCAGCGCTCGGCAGTCTGTTCGAGATCCCTGGGGCTTCGGGCGGCGAGGGCGAGGTTGCACTCGGACTTCGCGAAGGCGACGGCGCAGGCGCGGCCGATGCCGCGGCTGGCACCGGTGACGAACGCGATGTGGTCGGTAAGGTCGATCGTCATGGAAGATTCCCGGGTGGCGAGGCGGTGTGGTAAAAAGTTACGAACGAAACGCCGTCTCGTCTTCGAGTCCCCGCAAAATGAAGTCGGGCCGGATCTCGGAGTCGGCGATGGACGCCTCGAGATTCGTGACGCCACCGGGGACGAAGACCGAATCGATCCCGGCGCGATTCGCCCCGGCGATGTCGGTGGCGAGTTGGTCGCCGAGCATCGCCACTTGCTCGGTACCGATCCGGCGGATCGCCTCCGCGAAGATCGGCGTGTGCGGTTTGCCGAGCCGCTTGAAGGTCGGCTCGACGGCGGGAAAGCGTTCGGCGAAGACCCGCTCGAACATCTCGGCCATGCTGCCAACCGCGAAGCCGAACGTCTCCGGCCCCTGCTGGTAGATCAGATCGGGATTGGGCAAAATCAGCTCGGGGGAGTCGCCGGCGTCGAACCGCCGGATCAGATGGGTCAGCACGGCGTCCATCGAGGCGCGAAAGGGGAATCCGGCGTCGTCGCCCAGCACGAGGGCCTGGAACTCCTCGGAGTCGGGTGAGACGATCTCTCCGCCGGCCCGCTCGACGTAGGTCTTCGAATCCTCCGTGCCGAGCACGACGCATCGCTCGCCGGCCAGCCCGTGTTCCTCGAAAAACGGGGCGACCAGCGCCCCCGAGGTGACGACCTGCTCGGGGTCGACCGGAATCTCGAAGGTCCGGTACTTGCCGGCTGCCGTCTCCGGCAGTCGCGAGGCGTCGTTGGTGACGACGGCGAACGGGAAGTCGCGCTCGCAGAGGATCTCGACG
This sequence comes from uncultured Bradymonadales bacterium, assembly GCA_964600555.1. Lineage (GTDB taxonomy): Bacteria > Myxococcota_A > Bradymonadia > Bradymonadales > Bradymonadaceae > CAJXPB01. Next base: position 1,179 of record CAZRLK010000036.1, on the reverse strand, counting down.
AACGATCGAGCCCCGGGGAACGCCCCGGAGGCGTGCACGAGCACTCCGTAGGCATCGATCAGGAGCCCCTCGTAGCGGTCGATCAATTCAGAGACACTCGTCTCGGGAGGGAGGTCGGCCATGAGATGTAGGGGATCGAGAAAAGGGGGCTGACAAATCGGTCGTGCCGTACGATCAGCTAGTCGGGTTCGATCGCGCCGTCAACTCGAAGATCCGATCGAGGACGTCGGCGACCATCTCGTCGGGGAGCAGTCCGAGGGCGACGCAATCGAAGTGGCGTTGTAGCCTGCGGACCATCTCGACGCACGGCAGCACGGCCCGGTCGAAGGTCGACTCGATCGCCTCGGCCGCGTCGCCGCCGCCGGTCCGGGCCCGCTGCAGAAACGGCTGAGTCAGCTCGAGGCTCGCCTCGGTCTCGCGGATCTGCTTGCGGCAAAACTCGCCGAGTTCCGGCAAGAGTTTCTTGCGATCGAGCATCGTCTCGACCGCCTCGCAGCTCGTCCGGTGCAGAACCCCGACGAGTATCGTGTCGATTGCCAGAATCAGCGAGGCCGGGTCGGCGGCGTCGCTCCAGGTGTCGACCGGCGCCATTTGCGCCAGAAGTTCGCGGAGGTTCTCCCGGGTGAGTCGACGCAGATGTGTCTCGCCCCCGGACTCGAATCGGCGGTTGAGCGCTCGCAGTGCTCGCCGCGTGCGTAGCCGTCGCCTGGCCGTCGACTCGAGGGCGTCGACGAGTTCCGGAGCGAGGGGCCGGCAGCCGCGCCCGGCCGGGCTGGCCAATAGCTCGGCGAGAGCGCGGTTGCCGACCTCGACCGAGACGCAGATCGTGCGGATGAACCGCTGGCCGGTCCGCCCCAGCAGCCTCCAGTCCTCCAGGGCGACCCGGTGCCCCGAAAGCGCCGACTCGAGCCGCGTCGGGCCGGTCGAATCCCCGCGGTCTTCGGTGCACTCGTCTGGCGGCCGCGTTCCCGGATCGAGTGGCGGAGTCGACGCCATTACAACTCCCGCGTGCGAGCCTGGAGACCGCCGTCGATCTCCAGGAGATAAGACGGTGACGGATATCGATTAACGCCCCGCACTCTAACACTGCGAACCAGGCGCGTCCAGCGTTGGGAGCCTTGACACCAGGGCGATCGCATTTGAGATTTTCGTTACACTCGCATGAAACTTGCGAATTGG
>CAZRLK010000035.1:0-37187 GCA_964600555.1 uncultured Bradymonadales bacterium | reverse complement strand
CGGAATGTCAGGGGGATGCAGGGTGGGTGGCACCCGGGGAGAGCAGAAGAATGCAAGGTGGGTGGCACTGTGAACGATCCTAAAGAACCGGGGGTGCGATAGATGGAACTCAGAAGCCGGAAAACATGGAGAGGAGAATCAGTCGTTCGTGCTGAGGTCCGAGGACTGCAAAAGCTGGTCGACGCGTTTGGCTTGCAAATCACGCCGATGCCGAGCCGCAATGTAGACGGACGCGAGCGTCTCTGTCGCCCGCTCAAATACATCATTCTCAACAATGAAATCGAACAGGTGGTACTGGGATAGTTCCATCTTTGCGTTATTGAGCCGCTCGCGAAACGTCGACTCCGACTCACTGCCGCGATTGCGCAGCCGCCCCTCCAGGGTCTGCATGTCGGGCGGCACAATCAGTACACCCGTGCTCTGAGGAAAACTCTCTTTGAGCTGCCGCGCCCCCTGGTAGTCGATGTCGAACAACAGATCGGCGTCTTGTTCCCAGGCCGTGCGTATGACGTCGAATGAAGTCCCGTAATAATTTCCGTGAACTTTCGCCCATTCGGCAAACTGGTCGGATTCGCGCATTCGCTCGAATCGAGATTGGTCGACAAAATGATAGTCGACTCCGTCGTTCTCCCCCTCTCGCGGAGGTCGCGTCGTATAGCTGACCGAGAATCGAAGCCCCTCGAACCGATCTAAGAGCGCATCGCACAGGCTGGTTTTTCCCACGCCGGAGGGCCCACACACAATCAACAAGACACCGTCTTGCTCCATCGTTGCCTCTCCGCAATACCCGGGGGAGAATCCTCGTCGGAGATTGACGAGATAGTTTATTCGACGTTGGCCGCCTGTTCGCGCATCTTTTCGACGAGCGCCTTCATCGAGACGGCGGCCTCCGTCAACTCGGACGTGGCACTTTTCGACGAGAGGGTATTCGTCTCACGCACCAGTTCCTGGAGATAAAAATCGATCTCTTTGCCCACCGGCTCGTCGATCGGCGATTCGCCGATCAACTGGCGAAGGTTCTCGATGTGCGAGCCAACCCGCTGCAGCTCCTCGGAGACATCGGCCCGGTCCGCATAATACACGATCTCTTCGGCCAGACGCTCGGAATCCGGTTCGGAGCCGTCGAAATCCTCCAGCGCGTCGCGAACCCGCTGCTCGATCCGGTCGCGCCTTTTCGACATCTCCTCCGGAGCTTGCGCACGATAGTCGTCGAGCCGGGCCTCGAGCCGATCGAGATATTCCAGAAGCTCTCCGGCCAGCCCCACCCCCTCCGAGGTCCGTGCCTCCAGAAGCTCCTCGAGCGCCTCGTCGATGGCCTCCAATAAGACGGGATCGTCTTCAGCCACCTCGAAAGGGCTCTGGCGCTCGAACAAATCGCGGAATTGTACGATGTCTCCCAGTCCCACCGGACCCGTCGCCGTTCGCTTACTCAATTCCTGGAGTTCTCCGACTACCGTCTGAAAACGTTCCGGATCGAACAACGTCCCCGGCTCCCGGTCGGGATCGGAGCGCAGTTCAAAACTCAGACTCACGTCGATCTTTCCTCGCCCCATCCGCCCCTCGACCCGATCGCGCACCACCGGCTCGAGCGCACTCATCTCCCCAGGCAGGTGGACCCGAACCTCGAGGCGGTTGCGATTGACGCTCCTGCACTCGACCTCGACCGACCACGCATCACTCCGGCCAGTCGCCCGACCGTAACCTGTCATGCTCCGAAGCGCCATAGCTGCTCAGCTTTTGTCTTCGAGTTTTTTGGTATCGTCGTCATCACTGCTGCTCAGAGCATCCTTGAAATTTTTGATACCCGCCCCCAGATGTTCGCCCACTTCGGGGACTTTCCCGGCGCCGAAGACGACGAGAACGATGATGAGCAACACCAGCAATTCGGGGACTCCCAACCAAGCTGGCATGATCGAACCTCCCGGCAAAAGTAGGTGTCCGAAGACACCGTACGAAAAATGAAACGATGCATCGTGGGGCAACAGCGAGCGCACCGCACGACGCCGAGCCACGTGACAAACGAACGAGGCTCACTCGATTGTTCCGCTCGCGGACGCCTCCCCGGCCAAACTCTCGAGCGCCTCGCGAGCCGCACTCTGCTCGGCGCGCTGCTTCGAACGCCCACGCCCCACCCCCCATTGTTCTCCTCCGACGCACACCTCGGCAACAAAGGTTTTTTCGTGGGCCGGGCCCGACTCCCCGACGATCCGATACTCCGGCTGGATGTGCTCGTCTCTCTGCGTCCGTTCCTGGAGTCTGCTTTTGTAGTCGGTCGGTTTGCGCGCCTGGAGGGCCTCCTCGATCAGCTCCTGTTGAAGCTGACGCACGAGGCCCTTCGCCGCCTCGAATCCGCCGTCGAGATACACGGCTGCCAGAAGCGCCTCGTAGGCGTCGGCGAGGACACTCTCCCGTTCCCGCCCCCCACTCAACTCCTCGCCTTTACCCAACCGAAGAAACTCTCCCAGGTCGACCTCTCGGGCGACTCGTGCGAGCGTCGATCGCCGAACCAAACGTGCCAGCCGCTTCGACAAAACGCCTTCGTCGACTTCCCGATCGCGGCGAAAAAGCGCATCGGCCACCGATAGACCCAGGACGGCATCCCCCAGAAACTCCAGACGCTGATTGTCTTCCTCGACCCCCTCGCGCTCGCTCAGATACGACCGATGAGTCAGCGCCCGTTCGAGCAACGACGGGTCGTCGAATGTGTAGCCGATCTGCGCTTCGAGCCTCTTGTAATCTCGAGCGTGCCCCCGCCCCGGCTGGCCGCCCCCACCGGACTCCTCCTCGCTCATGAGCGCGCCTCCTCGATGAAACCGCCGCCGAGAACCTCGTCGCCGCGATAAAACACGGCGGCCTGGCCCGGACTGACGGCACGCTGCGGCTCGACGAACTCGACAAACGCCGTCGCCGGGTCGTCGCCGACGGTCACGAGCGCCGGAACCGGATCGGCCCCGTACCGAATCTGCACCTCGCATTCGATCGGCCCGGTCGGGCGGTCGAACGACAGCCAGTTGCACTGCTCGGCGACCAGTCCCCGCGCATCGAGCCCGTCGCGCGGCCCGACGACGACCGTCCCGTCCTCGGGGCGAATTGCCTGCACGTAAAGTCGCTCGTGGTGGCTGAGCCCGAGTCCCCGGCGCTGACCGACCGTGAACTGATGGATTCCCTCGTGCTCGCCCATCACCTCTCCATTTTGATGGACGATCTCCCCGGGTCGCTGCTCCTCCTCGGCCAGTCGCTGTTCGACGTAGTCCTTGTAGTCGCCACCGCCCACAAAACAGATCTCGTGGCTTTCGGGCTTGTCCGCGGTCGCCAGTCCCAGCCGCTCGGCGTGTTCGCGCACCTCGTCTTTGGTCAATTCGCCGAGCGGAAAGATGATCCGCGAGAGCGCCTCCCGTGGGATGCCGAACAGAAAATACGACTGGTCTTTGTCCGGGTCGACCCCCCGTTTCAGTTTCGGCGACTCTCCACTGCGGTCGATGCGCGCGTAATGGCCCGTCGCCAGGTTGTTCGAACCGAGCGCGAGACACCGATCGAGCAAGATGTCGAATTTGAGGTGGTTGTTGCAGGCGACACACGGGTTCGGCGTCCGGCCCCGACGATACTCTTCGACGAAATACTCGATCACGCGTTCCCGAAAAACCTCCTGGTAGTTCGCCACATAAAAGGGCATGTCGACCGACGCGGCGACCGTCCGCGCATCGAACAGATCGTCGGGCGAACAGCAACTTTTCGAGTAATCGTCCTGCGGCGTCGCATACAGCCGCATCGCGATTCCGACGGCATCGTGCCCCTGTTCGGCACACAGCGCCGCGGTGACCGAACTGTCGACTCCACCGCTCATCGCCACCACGACCCGGTCCTCGACGATCGATTCGAGATCGTCTCCGACCGACTGCACCGGGGGCAACTCGATGTCGGGGGTTCGCGTCTGGCTGGAGTGTCTACTCGTCGGCATGGTGGGTCTCGAAAGACTCGGGTTTCGCTGCAGCGGCGGGCACGCCGACGGCAACCTACGTCTTCGTCACAGCGCCGTCAATCGCTCGGCCACCCGCCCGATCCGAGCCGCTGCCTCCTCGAGCGCCCGGTCCGGGGTCGTCGGCCCGAAACTGAAACGGACCGACCGCCGGGCGTCGGCATGCTCGAAGCCCATCGCCTCGATGACGTGGCTCGGTTCGAGCGACCCGGCGGTACAGGCCGACCCGCTCGACGCCGACACCCCCTCCAGGTCGAGCGCCAGCAAGAAATCCTCGCCGTCGACGCCCGGAAACGCCAAATTGAGCGTATTCGGAATGCGCGCCTCGCGATCGCCGCGATGCTCGAAGGCCTCGAGGCGGGCCTCGAGAGCCCCGACAAACCTCTCGCGTTTGTCCTCGAGTCGGGCCTGCCAGCGCTCGAGGCGCTCGTCGACCAGTTCGGCGGCCCGCTCCAACCCGGCGGCCGCGGGAACGTTTTCGGTGCCAGGCCGGCGCCCCCGCTCCTGGTGTCCTCCGGCCATCAACGGATCGACTTTCGTCCCTTCCCGCAACACGATCGCACCGATCCCTTTCGGCCCCCCCATCTTGTGAAACGACAGCGTCATCACATCCACCCCGGACTCTCCGAAATCGACCGGCACCCGACCAAACGCCTGCGTCGCATCGACATGCAGTCGCGTCCCGTACTCCTGCGCCAGTGCCGCAATGCGCGAGATTGGATACAGATTGCCGACTTCGTTGTTAGCCCACATGACACTCAACAGACTCACCCCCTCTTCGAGCCGACGCTCGAGCCAGTCGAACTCCAGCCGCCCCCGCGCGTCGACGGGACAGACGGCGGTCTCGACGCCCCGTTCCCCGAGCCGCTCGACGACCTCGAGCACCGAGGGGTGTTCGACACCGGTGCAGACGATCCGCGGGTCCTGACAGCGCCGCACGTGACTCTCGAGTACCTGGTTGTTGCTTTCCGTCGCCCCTCCGGTCAGTACGACTCCCTGGCCGGCGGCACCGACCGCCCTCGCGACCGCCCGACGCGCCCGCTCGACGGTCGCCCGGGCCCGCTGGCCGTCCTGGTGGACACTCGAGGCATTCCCCGGAACTTCGTCGAGCGCCTCGACGAATGCCTCGCGCACCGGCGGAAGCATCGGCGCCGTCGCATTCCAGTCGAGATAGATACGGTCCATGAGGGCGTGGGAGCGTCTGGAGTGGCTCGGTCGCAACCGCACAACGGGCTCGCCTCCGGCAAGATTCCAGCCGCAGGGCGAATCGTCAACAACCGCCACGAGACGAGCCGTCCGCCGCCGAGACCACCGGAGAACCCGCCAGACCGGCGAGCCCGAGATCGGTCCGGCGATCGACAATCAAAGGGGGAGATGTCCGTTTCTCCTCTCTTCGTGTACACTCCCCTCGACGATCGACGCTGGCATCCCACGAATCCCGCGAGAGAACCAGAATGAGCACACCTTCGACCCGGCTTGCGACCCTGACCCTCGTGTTGTTGACGCTCCCGACCGGCTGCGGCAGCGAGGCATCCGACGAGGATGGCCCGCTCGTCGTCGATCCCTCCGGAGATGACACGAACACCGACGACAAACCGCACGATGCGGGCGGATTCGACGGCCCCGAGCCCGTCGGCGAAGACGCCGACGAGGATCGGCCGAACCGCCCCGACGCCGGCCGCGACACCGACCCCTCGCCCGATACCGGGCCGAAAGACACCGCCGACCCCGGCTCCGACGCTGCCGATTCCGAGAGCAGTTCGGCCGAGGATGTCGGCCGCGCCCCCGACGCCAGCCGCTGCGATGCGGGCGGCTCGTATTGTGGAGGGGCATGCGTCGACACGACGAGCAACGCCGAACACTGCGGCGACTGCGGCAACAGCTGCGGGGTTGGGCGGGTCTGCGAGTCGGGGCGCTGTGAGACCGACCCACAGCTCGAGGGTGTCATCTCCGAGACGAATGCCGCCCGCTCGACGGAGACCGACTGCGGAAGCGAGGGAACGCACTCGGCCGCCCCGCCACTGACGGGTGCCCCCGAACTCCACCGCGCCGCCCAGGGACACGCCGAGGACATGGCCACAAACGACTTTCTGGGTCATGAAGGCTCGGACGGCAGCGATTTCGTCGCACGCATCCACCGGACCGATTTCTCCGGTGCTCCCGTCGCCGAAAACGTCGCCGCCGGCAACGACTCCGGCTCCACCACCGTCGATCAATGGCTCGGATCCGACGGTCACTGCCGAAACATCATGCTACGGCGCGCGACGCACATCGGGGTCGGCGTCGCCTACAGTGCCTCCTCGCAGTACGGATGGTACTGGGTCCAGCTGTTCGGCCAGAAATAGCGCCGGGAGCCGCACTGCTCCCCGCGGAGGTCATTCGCGGGCGAAGACCTGTAGCCGAGAGGCACGGAAGTTCTCCTTGAACTCGATGCCGGCCGGTCCGACCTCGACCAACGCCTCCAGCAGCGTACTTTCCGACTCCACGGCAAACGAACCGTGCGAGGCTCCCGCCTGATGGAGCCTCGGAAGCGGTCGCACGACTCCGAATTCGCCGGACCGGGGTTCGAACCCCTCGTTGTACTCCAGGATATAGCGGCCCGCCTCCAGCGACCACCATCCGTACGTGTCATCGGGATTTTTCAACGACGATTCGAGTCGCTCCCGGGGAACGGGTTCGAACTCTCCTCCGCCAAAATCGAGGTGTCCCGGGCCGCCGACGCGGTAGACCGCCTCGACGGTCAGATCGAGCCCGGTCTCGGCCCGCTGGGTGTCGAAGTGAACGAGATTCGTGACGCGATCGGCGACCTCCTCGGCTTCGAGCAGTAGCATGGTGCTCCTCCCGTCTCGTCTCGGAACCAGCGTGTCGGCGAACTAGACGACCGCCCGCATTTTAGACGAGGCTCCGAGCGGGTCAATCGACGCCGAACAATGCCCACTTCTCGACGATCGCCCGCCAGTCCCCGTCGTGGTGGCGCATGTCCGCCCGGAGGCGATCGGCGAGGATCGTGCCGGTCTCGACGATCTCGCGCAGAGGCGTCAGAAACTCCACTTCGGAGCGATGGCCGTTGCGCTCGGCGAGTCGCTCGAGCCCCTCGGCCGACCGCGAGACCAGACGCTCGGCGAGCGAGGCGACCTCTCCGAGCCGGCAATCCGCCTCCATCCCCTCCCGGTATACGTCTCGAAACAGCTGCGCATGCTCCTCCGGGTTCAGCTCCTCGAGCATCTCCGCCGCCCCCGATCGCGCCTCCGCGTCGTACAACAGACCTTTCCACAGCGCCGGCAGGGCGAGCATCTGCGAGCGGGGGCCGCCGTCCGCCCCTCTCACTTCGACGAACTGCTTGAGCCGAATCTCGGGAAAGGCGGTCGACAGGTGCAGCACGAAATCGCGCATCTGCGGCTGAAATCGTCCTCGCTCCTGCTCGAGATACTCTCGGAAGCTCTGGCCGACCATCGGGACCAGGCGATCCTGGCGGTGCACGAAAAACATCGGAATGTCGAGCACGTAGTCGAGATACCGCTCGTAGCCCCATCCCGACTCGTACATGAATTCCGGCCAGCCGGTCCGATCCGAATCGGTACGCGTCCAGGCGTGCCCCCGAAACGACTGCATGTTCGCATCGCGCCCCCCGCAGTACGGACTGTTCGCAAAAAGCGCCGAGACGATCGGGGAGACGAGAAGGGCCGTGCGAACCAGCTCGGCCGCCTCCTGCTCGGAGGTGTAATCGTAGTTCGCCTGGATCGTGCAACTCGTCTTCATCATCCACGGGGACAGTTCCCCGCGGCTCGGCAGATACGACCGCATGATGTCGTAGCGCTGCTTCGGGACCATTGGCACTTCGTCGGGGCGATAAAACGGATTCATCCCCCAGCACACAAAGTAGTGATCGTCCCCGGCGACCGCCTGCAGTTCCTCGAAGTGGCGATCGAGCTCGGCCGCCGTCTCGTGCACCGTCTCGGTGACCGCCCCGGATAGCTCGAGCTGCCCGCCCGGCTCCAGAGTCACCCGGGCCGCCCCCCGCTCCAGGGAGACAATCCGTCCAGCTTCCCGCACCGGCTTCCAGTCGTACCGCTCGACCAGCTCCTCGAAGATCGCCTCGATCCCGCGCTCCCCCCCGTGCGCGATCATCGAGAGATCGTCGCGACGCATTACGAATTTTTCGTGCTCCGTCCCGATCCCCCGATCCGCCTGGCGTTTTTCCCCCTGTCGAAAATACTCGATGAGCTGATCCCGTCCCTGAATCGGGCGGGGCTCCGCGTCGGAATCACTCGCCATGTTCAGACTGCCTGTCCGATAGATCCATTACTCCTCGACGCCGCGTAAACCGACGGAAGGTACGTCATCCCTCGAGACCGGTCAACCGGGCGACCGACCCGGACCGCTCCCGTCGATCCGATGATGCGACCGCCGTCCGCGTTGCAAATCCACGGCGACTCCCCGCTGCCCGTTTTTGCCCCATCGGGCCCGACCTCGTCAGGCGCTCGCCACCGAGAACAGCCCTTTACCTTCCGACACTGCGGTCTACACTTGTCGGTCCGAGGTCTCTGGATCAACTCCGTACCGGAGGTTACATGGCTGACCGATGCGTTCCCCAACGCACCCGCCCTTTCACCCTGCTCGCTGCCATCGCCGGCGTGCTGACCGCCGTCGGATGCGCCGGGACGCCCGGCCCGAGTGGAGATCAGTGGCCGAGTGTCGAGGTCACTCCCGACACCCCCCCGGAGACGCTCGACCAGCAGGCCGATACGACGATCCTCCGACGCGCCGACAACGGATTTTTGTACGCCGTCGGCGGCGTTCCCCGCGATCTCGATCCCGGCACGCCCTTTTTCGCCCGCTACAGCGGGGACTGGCCCCTCGAGAATGCCCCTCGTCCCCCCCAGGCCGCCGGGCGGGTCGTCGAACGCCTCAACGACCGAACCGCCCTGGTACACCTGTCGTATCGGCTGCCGGAAGCCGACCTGCCCGATCTGGAGGTCACCTGGGAGGAGTCGATCACCGCCGAACAGACCGGCAAGGGACTCGCAGCGGTCTCCGGGATCGGCGGAGAGGACGCACGCTCGGTACAGCTGTCACTCGGCCGGGAGGCGGGGGTCGCCGCCGGAGACGTCTACGCCATCGTCGCCGACGGCGCACAAATCGACCGGCCGCGCGACGCCCAGCTCTCGCACCGCCTCAAAAGCATCTGCGTCGTCGAGGCGACCAGTGACAAATCGGCGACCTGCCAGTTGCGCTCGTCGTGGCGACAAGACCAGGTGTCGGTCGAGAGCGGGGACGACGCCATCTTCTTCGAGCACACCCTCGACGAGGCTCCGCGCAAGGGGGTCGTGCGCATCGGCCGCGTCAGCGGCGCGGACGGGGACAGCAAGGCGCGCGAGAAGGTCGTCGAGGTCTTCGAGTCGCTGACCGAATCGCAACCCAACGCCCACATCGAGACCGAGACGGCCGACCAGCGGGCCGAAGCGACACGCAAGGACTTTCATCGCCTCGAATCCGAGATCGACTACGACGATCGGTCCCAGATGTTCGTCGGACTCGAGCTCGTCGAGCGCGACGGACAACACCACCTGGTGGTCAACTACACCGGCGTCGGCCCGGTCACCGGCCCCGGCATGGTCGCCGCTCCCCCGACCGGAGGCGTCGATCTGGGCCCGGTCGCCGATCTCTCCGGGCGCGACCTCCGGCCCTTCGCCCACGTCGTCTGGTCCACCCTGCTCGTCTATCGCGGCGAGACGGCCTACGCCCTCGATTACCTGCACGGTCTGTTGTCGATGCCCCAACTCGACGGGCCCCTCCGCTGGCACGCCCGCGACCAGTACGCCATGCGCTGGGGAGCGCTGGACAACTACCAGGAAGCCCTCTGGCTCGTCCATCAAGACCAAGCGGTGGCCCGTGCCGAGACCAACCGCAAGGCCCGCCTCAATGCCGAGGGGACGCTGGTGCGTCTGTACGATTTCGTCGGCCTCTCCGACCGCGCCGTCGAGGCGGCACGATCCTATCTCGACGCCTACGAGGAGGCCAAACCGGAAACCGAGTGGTTGTCGGCGATTGGCATGCTCGCCGAAATGCAGTCGGCGACCGGCCGCATCGAAGACGCCGAATCGACGGTCGAGCGCCTGGTCGAGGCCTGTCCCGACGGATGCGGCGGCGACCTGTTTTCCTATCTCAGCAACGTCTGGTGGTCGATCCCGAACGACGCCGACACCGATCTCGGGACACGCCTGCTCGAGCGCCTGACCGCCCTGGCCGGCGAAGACGACCGCCAGCTTGCGGCAGCGCGACTGTACCAGGGAGTCGGAGGGCTTCGGGACGAATCGTATGAGCAGGCCCTGATCGCCTTCCTCGAGGCGGCCCGCCTGTATGAAAAGATCGGGTTCAAAAACGGAGTCGCCCGCGCGAAATACTTCGAGATGCTCGCTCAGATGCAGCGTGACAAAAATCAAAAGGCCTACGAGGCGGGCGAGCGCGCCCTGGAATTGCGACGAAAACTTCGGGATTTCGACGGCATCACCCGGGTGTACGATCGGATGAGTTCGCTGTTTGCCAACATCGATTTCAGCCAGCGCCCCGGCCCGTATCTACGCTCCGCCCGGTCGATTCTCACCGACGGATACGAGGCCCAGCGAGCCGCGGGGCGTTACGGAAAGGCCGGCCAGACCCTGTATACGCTCGGGGGATTCTTGTTCAAATTCGGCCAGCACGAGAGTGCAGTCAGCCTGTTTCGCAAGTCCATCGGCTATTCGGTCTCGGCGACTCGCTTCGATGTCGCCGCCATGGCCCATCTGCATCTGGCGATGATCGCGCACCGCCAGGAGGATCAACAGACCTTCGACAGGCACATCGATCGCGCCCGGACCATGGCCGATCTGGCCGACGCTCCCGAGATCCGAGAGGCGATCGAGCGGGCGCTCGACCCGGACAAAGAGCAAAAGGACGATCCGACGCAGATGCTGTAAGGCTCCTCCCGCCAGCCGACACGAGAGTCGCATGCCACAAGAAGTACCGCCCCATCCGTTTCGTACTCGCCCGTATATGCGTGTGAAAGTCTGGGGGGGACGCCGACTGCCGGAGCAATTCGGCAAATCCGGCCCCGCCGACGAACCGATCGGCGAGGCCTGGGAGGTGGCCGATCTCGACGAAGGGGAAAGCCGCGTCGCCTCCGGGCCACTCGAAGGGATGGCCCTGAGTGAACTCGTCGACCGGTGGGGCGAGCGCCTGGTCGGGACGGCTCACAGCGGGACGGACTTTCCGTTGTTGGTCAAGCTTCTGGATGCAGCCGACGATCTGAGCGTCCAGGTCCATCCCTCCGAAGCGCACGTCCGCAACCTGTTCCCCGAAGCCGACTCAAAAGACGAGTGTTGGCTGGTGGTCGACGTCGAACCGGGGGGCTCGATCCTGCACGGCGTCCGGGGCGGAGTCGACGCCGAGGCATTCGAGCGCGCAGTCGACGAGGGCCGGGCGGCCGAGCTTCTGCGCCGCGTCGAGGTCGAGCCCGGCCAGATCGTGCGCGTCGTTCCCGGCACGATCCACGCCATCTGCGAGGGGGTCACCCTGCTCGAAATCCAGCAGCCCTCGGATACGACCTACCGGGTTTACGATTACGACCGGGCTGGCCTCGACGGCGAGCCTCGCGAATTGCATCTCGAGGAGGCGATGGCCGTCGCCAACTTCGACGAGCAGCCCCCGACCGCGCTTCGCCCCCGACCGACCGACTATCCGGAGGCAAACGTCGATCTGATGGTCGACGTGCCCGCCTATCGCGTCGAGCGCGTCGAGGCAGACCGCCCGTTCGAGTGGCGGGTCGATCCCCGATCGCCGCAGGTTGTCTTCGCCCTGAACGGCTCCGCCGAACTCGAGGCCGCCGACGCCGGCGCGCCGGTCGAGCTGACTCGCAGCGAAACAGCGGTCCTTCCCGCCTCGACCGGAAGCCTCCGGGCCACCCCGGTCGACGGGTCCACCACATTGATCGTCGCCGGTCTCGGCGGCGCACCGCTGGTGCGCGAGTAATGTCGAATTCCCTCACGGGTTGCACACGCCGGTCTCTCCGGACGCCGGCGGAGTGTAGGCGGCGCCACTGGGAGGCTGCTCACAGTAATCCCGGCCGAGCGGGCAGCTGAGCCGAGAGGTGCCATCCGGATTGGGACACGCGGTCACGCAGTATCCGAGACCGGAGCTGATCTCGACACACGTCTCGTCGGAAGGGCAGGCGTTGGCACTCGCGGTTGCCGCCGGATCGCACTGGGATCGGCAGATGTCCTGAGAACTGTACGAATTCGTCGGAAGACAGAAGTTGCCGGTCTCGCAGTACGGCGAGCCACCCGGGCCGCACGCTTGATCGGCCATCGAGGTCCCCTCCGGCGTGCAGTAGCCGTGGCTCCCCGACGACGCCTGGCAGGCCTCCGTCCCCGAACAGACCGCATCCGAGGTATTCCCGTACCCGCCACAATCGTCGAAACAGACCCCGGACGGGGTCGAGACTTCGTTGTTTTGCTCGTCTTCGGTGAAGGCCTCGTAGCAGTACTCATCGCTGTCGCACCCCGGACTCCCCGCCGACGAACACAAAGCCTGACACTCCTGCGTACTCCGGTTCACCACACAGAGGCTCCCGGAAGCACAGGCGTCTTCGCTGTAGTCCATCTCGCAACTGTCGCCGAGCTGTCCGGTCCCGACTCCGCGGCACAGACCGTCGTTGTTCCCGAAAAACGGGACGCACTGCGTATCCTCCCCACAGCCGTCCCCTCCCGTCGTCCCGAACGTAGTACAGGTATCGAGGCAATAAGCCGCAACGGATCCCCCGTCGAGCGTGACCGTCTCACAGCTCAGCCCGGCCCGGGTACACGCGGAGGTATCGCAGGCGCTCGCACACCGACCGTAGATACAGGCCGCGCCCCCGGAGCAGTCGCTCGGGTCCTGGCACGAAGGCCGCGGATCCTCACAGCGGCCGTTCGACGTATCGCAGACGAGATACTCCGGGCAGTCGGAATCGGCCGAGCACCCCGAAAACGGAGCGCCGGTACCGGAGTCGGTTCCGGCATCGATCGGGTCACCGCCGGCGTCCGGGTCGCCGCCATCGCCCCCTGTATCGTCCCCGTCGTCGATCCCGGTATCCCGGTTCCCTTCGGCGTCGCTTGCGGTCCAGGTATCCTGCCCGGGCATCGCGTCCTCGCCCGGAGCGGCGTCCGGATCGGAGTCGTCGACATCACTGGGCATTCCCGCATCCTCGTCGCCCGAGTCGTCGTCGGGATCCTCACACGTGTTCGTGACCGTATTGCACACCTGATCTTCACCCGGACAATCGGCCGCCGTCTGGCACTCCCCGTCGGTGTCGTCAGAGTCCTCGGAGTCATCCGAGTCGTCGGAATCGTCGGAATCATCCGAATCGTTCGAGTCGTCGGACTCGTCGGAATCATCCGGATTCGAATCGTCGCCCTCCGACACACAGGTGTTGTCCAGCAGATTGCAGGTCTGGTCGCCGGGACAATCCTCGTCGACCTGACATTCGGGCTCGGAGCCCGCCCCGTCCCCTTCGCCGGCACTGCCGGGTCCACAACCGACACCGACCCAAGGCGCCACGGCGAGGATCAGAAAACTACCGACCACCACGATGCTCGTGCGTTGCATGTCTCGTCCCGTCGTTCTCAAATCGATTGCCGGACTCCGTCCGAACACGCGTCGACAGACGTATCAGAGCGCGCGCCCGTCGCCGATCGATCACGGAGATTCACAAAGCTCCTCCGTCCAGACTGGTACACCGCGATCTTGTTGCACGGGCTTGTCTATACAGGGCAGCCGGTGGCTCGTTCAACAGCAACCGCCAGCGCGACCGGCTCGGGGGCTTCGAGCTCGATCCAGCGAAGGTCCCGCCCCCTTTCCGCACGTCCCCTCGTAGCGGGCACGAGCGGAACCGTCTCTCTCCCGTCGGTCGCGGGGAATTCGGGCAGAAAAAAATCTCACGGGTCATCCCCAAAAAAAGATCCGTGTTCGGAAGGAAACCTCCGAACACGGATCGGATGGACGTCAGTCGAGCACTTCGGGCAAGTTACATGCAGACGTTTGGCAGATCGGTCGAGAAGAAACTGGCCGGGAAGCATGTCTGTCCGCTCGGACACCCGGACGAGCCGGTAATGCTGTATTCACATCCGGTGCACATGAACAGTTGGGTGTCGCACGTCGAACTGCCGGGACAGGTACACCCGCTGTTGCAGCCGCCACAGTTCTGACCGCCTTGGACCGGTTCACACTGGTTCGACTGAAAGTTGCACGTCTCACCGGACGGGCAGCTCGGGTCGGACTGGCTACACTCCTCGCCGCTCTGCTCCGGCTCGCATTGCCCACTGTCGGTGTTACACGCGTAGCCGGTCGGACACTCTCCTTCGCTGCAGTCGCCGTCGGTCTCCGACTCGGTACACTCGTCGTCGACGCAAAGCTGGCCGTCGGGACAGTCGGTCGAGCCGATACACTCGACACAGCATTCCGCGATACAATACGGCTTGTCCTCGGGGCAGTTGTTGTCTCCTCCACTCCCCTGGCAACTCTGGGTGCAGGCGACCCGGCAGCTTCCGTCGCGACATTCTTTGTCCCCCTCGCAGTGCTCGTCGTCCAGACACTCGACGCAGGTGCACAGATCGGAACTCCAGTGCTCCTCGGAGGAGCAATCTTCGGGGCCTCCCTCCATACAGCTGCCGCCGTCGCCCCCGCTGTCACCGCCCGTCCCATCGGCCGTCGGGCCGCCATCGTCGGGGGCCGGGCCGGCATCGTCCCCGCCCACATCTTCGAGCCCCGCATCCTCCGGGACGCCGGTGTCCGAGGCCGGCGCACACTGGTCGACGACATTGCAGATTTCACCGTCCGGACAATCCGAATCGTCGGCGCATTCGGCCTCCGCACAGCGTCCGTCCTGGGTACAGATCTCACCGGCCGTTTCGCAGTCGGCCGCCGTCTCACACTCGGGCGTCGAGCAGACTCCGTCCGGATGCTCGTCGGTCTCGAGACAGACCAATTCGTCGGAACCTTCGCAAAACTCGCAGTTGGCCTCGACCACGCAGCTCTCGTCGGCGCCACATACCTGACCGACCTCGCAGTCGGAGTGCGAGGCACAGCTTTTTTGCCCCGGTTGATCCGACGAACACCCGACGCCCCCCACCAGCGATACGACTGCAACCAACCCCCCCAAAAACGCGAACCGATCCAGGAAACTCGATGCTTTCTGGGACGACATCTGTGACATCATCTCGACGATCCCGAGTTGGGGGGACGCGCGCCCTCATAGATCAGGCGGCGCACATGAATCTGTTTCCGTACAGCTTCGAGACCATACAGATCGATGAAGGACAATTCAACAAAAGGATACGGTCAACTCGCCACCCCTTCAACTCCCCCGAAATTCGTCCCGGAGATGCCCCAACAAAGCCCGGGACGGCGAGGCGGGGCCGACCCGGGGCTCGGGGGCATCCTCGTCGGTTATGCCCCCCGCAAGGCTCACGGCCGAAGTGGCATCAACTTCGAGACGATCTCTTTCATGATCTCGGTCGTCCCTCCCCCGATCGACAACAGACGGGTATCTCGCCAGGCGCGCGCCACGTCGGTCTCCTCGATGTATCCCATCCCGCCGTGCAGTTGCAGACACTGGTCGACGACGTCCATGGCCTTCTCACCGACGTACGCCTTGGCCATCGAAATCTCTTTCTGGGCCGACAGCCCCCGGTTGTGCAGGTCGGTGGCGTGGTAGCTCAACTGCCGGCACGCCTCCAGTTCGGTCTCCATCTCGACGATGCGGTGGCGGACGGTCTGGAAACCGGTCAACGGCTTTTCGAACGCTTTGCGTTCTTTGACGAACTCGATCGTCTTGTCGAGTGTCTGTTGGGCTCCCGCCGTTCCCGTCAAGGCGCCGATCAGCCGTTCGGCCTGGAAATTCTGCATGATGTATTTGAAGCCCATTCCCTGCTGACCGAGCAGATACCGCTCCGGAACCCGCACGTCGTTCAAAAACAACTCGGCGGTGTCCGAGGAGTGGTTGCCGATCTTTTCGAGTTTCTTGGTGACCTCGAAGCCCTCGTCGTCGGTCGGCACCACAAACAGACTCACGCCCCCCCATCGGGTCACCGGATCGGGATCCGTCCGGGCCGCCATCGTCACGAAATCCGCCCGCGTCCCGTTCGTGATGTAGGTCTTCTGGCCGTTGATCAAAAAGTCGTCGCCGTCCTTTTCGGCGGTCGTACTGATCCCGGCGACGTCGCTCCCGGCATCCGGCTCGGAAATCCCGAGCGCCGCGATCTTGTCGCCCTTGATCGCCGGCGCGAGAAATTCCTCCTGTTGCTCCTCGGTGCCGATCGCTTCGATGATGTTCGTCGCAAAGTCCGACTGGACGAAAATCGACATCGGCAGCCCCGCCATCCGGGAACGTGGCATCTCCTCGGCGAGCACGGCGGTGTACCAAAAATCGCCTCCGGAACCGCCGACCTCCTCGGAGAAGCTGCACCCGAGAAAGCCGAGATCCCCCATCTTCTCGAAGACCCAGCGCGGGAAGATCCGATCCTCCTCCCACTCGTCGGCATTCGGCGCGAGTTCGTTTTCGGCGAAGTTCCGGACCTGCTCGCGGAACATCTCGTGTTCTTCGGTGAACTGATCGTATTTCTTGTCGCTCATGGGCGATCTCCTAAGTGAGTGTTTACTTACTTCTCCGCCGCAAGTCTAAGTAACCCGTCCCGGGGATGCAAGAGACGGCATGGCACTGGCGAGAGGTGGCGCTCGGGCCGAAGGCTGACGTCGACACCGAGGCGTGATAACAGGCGTGCTACAGACGGCGCGAGCGCCTTCGAGCCCGAACATCCCCCGACGTACGACAGGAGACGACCCGTGGGTGCCTTCAGCGGATCGCTGACCTACAAGCTTTTTTTCGTCCAGGACCCACCGCCCGACAACTGGCAGAGTCTGTTCGTCGAGCGGGTCAACCTCCACGCTTTCGAACCGCTGGAGCCGGACGACGAAGAGGACGAAACGATCGGCTGGGTGCCGATCGAGCAGCCCCTCGAGACCGACTTCGAGCTGCCCGACCTCCTGTACGACCAGTTCGTCAATCTCGGGTTGCGACGCGACCGCTACTCGCTGCCGAAGGCGCTGCGCGACGCCCACATCGCCCAGGCCGAGCGCGAATACATGCTCAAAAACGACAAAGAGGAGCTGAGCAAGTACGAGCGCGAAGACATCGAGCACATGGTCCTGGGGCGGCTCCGGGAAAAGACCCTCCCGAAAATGCGGGTCATCGACGTCAGCTGGCACGTCCAGACCGGCCGTGTCCGCCTCTGGAGCCACGCCAACAAACTCGGCGAGTTGTTTCGGGAGCTGTTCGAGGAGACCTTCCAGATGCCGCTGATGCCGGCCAGCCCCTACATCAATGCCGTCGAACTGGAACTCCCCTCCCACCGGGTCGAAGCGCTGCAGACGGCGGAACCGACGGAGTTTGTCGAGCCGAGCGAGACGACACGTGCCGAGTGACTCTCACCGCGAGAAGCCGATGGAACTGCACGAACTGATCGACAGCCGACGATTTCTCGGCAGCGAATTTCTGATGTGGCTGTGGCACAAGTCCGCCTGCTACGATGGCCTGTTCGAGGTGCGCGGCCACGGCGAAATGGAGGTCGTCTTCGACGACCGGCTGACCCTCGAGGCGTACGTCGCCGAGACGGAACGCAACGTCTTCAAAGGCGGCGCTCCGGCCTTCTCGCCCGAAGCGAAGACGGCGCTCCGCGAGGGCAAACGCCCCACCCGGGCCCGCCTTCGGGTCATCAAGGAGGGGCGCGAGTGGAAATTCAAGTTCAAGGCCGAGGACTTCGACGTCTCGACGCTGAAGATCCCGTCGCTTCTCTCCGAGCGCGACGACGAGCAGTTTTTCGAGCGGATGAGCCTGATCGAAGAGATCGAGGAGATCCTCGACAGCCTGTACCGGGAGTTCGTCACGCTCCGTACCAGCGCCGGATGGCGAGAGGTGATGGTGCCGGCGATGCGCGACTGGATTTTCGCCGACCGGCGCCTCCGCCCCGACGACTATCCCGACAATCTGCTCGAGCGCATCTACGACGGCGAGTTCGGCGATCCGCTTCCCGGAGAGGATACCGGCGAAGCTCGCGATCCGACCGACGTCGACCTCGCCCCCGCCGAAGCCGAGTAAGGCCCCGGGCCCGCCCATGGAGCTATTCGATGCCATATTGCTCGGTCTCGTCCAGGGGCTGACCGAATTTCTCCCGATCAGCTCCTCCGGCCACCTGGTGCTCGGCCAGTATCTTCTGGGGCTCGACGAGCCGCAACTGCTGTTCGACATCGTCCTGCACGTCGGCACGCTCGGCGCGGTCATCGGCTATTACCGCGACGACCTGGCCCGCATGGCGGCCGGGCTCCGAGGCGGCATCGCCCGCGGGCTCGAGCAGCGATCGCTCGAGGCGTCGCTCGAGCCCGAGGGCGCCCGGCTCGTCTACCTGATCGCCCTCGCCTGCCTGCCGACCGGCATCCTGGGGCTGCTCGTCGACGCGTACCTCCCGGTCGAGCGCGGCACGCGAGCCGCCGTCGTGTTCGTCTGTGGCGCCCTGATCATCAACGGACTCGTCCTGTTCGCCGGCCGGCTCGTCCGCGACCGCCATCCCGCCGAACGCACCGGCCCGACGGTCCTCTGGAACGCCTCGACGCTCGTCGCTCTCGCCGTCGGTACCGCCCAGGGACTGGCGGTCGTTCCCGGCTTTTCGCGGTCGGGCCTGACGATCATCTGCGCCCTGTTTCTCGGGGTCTGGCGCACCGAGGCCGCCCGCCTCTCGTTTCTGATGTCGGTCCCCGCCATCCTCGGCGCCCTCGCCCTCAAGTTCGAACCGTCGGTTTTCGCCGGTCCGGTCCTCGACCGCCAGCTTCTCGTCTACACGCTCGGTGCCGCGACGGCGACCGCCAGCGGCTTCGCCGCCATCAAACTGCTCGTCCACCTGATCGAACGCGCCCAGTTCCACCACTTTTCGTGGTACTGCTGGGCGCTCGGCGCGACCGGACTGGGCCTCCTTCTGTGGTAACCTGGCGCCCGGTTACACCCCGGCCGCCAGGAGGACCGCCCAGTAGTGCAGGGCGCTTCCCCCGAGCACGAACAGATGCCACACCCCGTGGTTGAACGGCATCTCCTCCCAGACGTAAAACAGCGTCCCCGCCGTGTAGGCCAGTCCCCCGCACACCAGGCATGCGAACGCCCCGACCGACAGGGTCGTCGCCAGCGGATACATCACCACGACCGCCAGCCAGCCGATCGCCAGGTAGGTGGCGCGATTCGACCACGGAAGTCGGTCGAGATCGACGAACTTCAGGATCGCCCCGAGCACGGCCGCTCCCCAGACTACTCCGAACACCGGCAGTCCCCACGCCGGCTCCAGGACGTGCAGCGTAAACGGCGTGTAGGTTCCGGCGATCAGCAGATAGATGCTCGCGTGGTCGACCCGTCGAAGCCACCGTTTGATCCGCTCGCCCGGCCAGGCGTGGTAGGCCGTCGACGCCCCGTAGGTGAGCACCAGCGTCGCCCCGAAGATCGAGACGCTGGCGATGGCGAGCCCCGAACTCGTCCAGTAGGTCTCGACGAGGTACACGAGCCCGATCACGCTCAAGATCAGCCCCAGCCCGTGGGTGAGGGCGTTGACGATCTCTTCGAGCAGTTCGTCATGGGGGTTCGCAGCCGAGGCCATCGCCGAGTCCCTGTCGTCGGAAGGTTCGCCCTCGCTTCACCCGTATAGACCGACGAGCGGGGCCGGATATTTCATGCACCGCCGCCGCTCCATGGTGACTCGCCTCGTCTCCGTGCTCGTCCCCCCACGCCTCCGGAGCCCCGCTCACCGGCCGTCGATCTCCGATGTCGACCGTTGCGTTTGCTCGAGTGACTGCCGCCCGTAGATTTGGCGATTGACGCCGTATCCGACGCGTTTCGACCGCCTCACGAGTGAATGCTCGTGGATGCCTCCCGCCTCCGGAAGGCAGGTGGGCCCCTTCATCGCAAGGACATCATGATGAAACACACGACGCTGTCGACGTTGTGTATCCTGCTCGCATCTTCAGGTCTCCTGGCGGTCAGTGGCTGCGACCGCGAGGACGCCTCGGCGAACGAGTCGGCCACGGCCGAATCTCCGACCGAAAGCCAGGGAGCCGCACTGCGCGAGTCCGACGAATCCGACGACGAGACGGAAGTCGTCGAGGAACGCAACTATTCGCCGGAGATCCTCAACCTGGAGTTCAATCCCTCGAAGTTCGTTCAGTGCGGCGAGCAGCTCGAGATCTGTGTCGAAGCCCGCGACCGAAACGGCGACACCCTCGAGTTCACCTGGAAACAACTCGCCGGCGACCAGCCCCGCCAGGAGATGAGCATCTCCGAGGCGACCCAGACCGGCTCCGACGCCAAGGAGTGTGTCACCTTCAAGCCCGACCGCGGCTTCAACCAGCTCAAGGTCGTCGCCTCCGAGCAGGGTAGCTCGGCGGGCAAATTCGACTCGATTTCCTTCCCCCTGCATGTCGGAAAGGGGAACTGCGAGAAATGAGCCGCCGGCGATTCGCCCGGGGTCGGTCCCGGGCGTCTCACCGACACGCACGCTCGACGACTGCTACGCCACCTCCGCTCCCGATGCCGACGGCCGGCTCCCCCTCGGGCTGCCCCCCGATCGCGTAGCTCCAGGCGATCACCCCGTCGTCGATCGAGAGATTCAGCGGCGGATCGAACCGACTGCAGCCGAGGCAGGGAAAGCCGATCTCGTCGACGGTGACCGCCCGAGGCTCGCCGACATGCCAGTAGCGAAGCTCGCCGACCGTCCCCTGCTGGCTGCTGAACTCCTCGTACTCCGCCCAGACGACCGTCTCGCCGTCGATGCGCGGGTTCGCAATCCTCCCGCCGTCGGTCGGCACGCGGCGCGTCTCGGTGCCGTCGTACACATACAGCTCCTCACCGTAGACCGAATCGCCCGGATCCCTCTCGGGGAGCGTCTCGGAGAGACACGAAAAGACCGCCCGCTCTCCGTCGGCCCCGACCGGACTGCACGTCCCGGAGTGGATCGGTTCGGCCGCCAGCTCGTCGACATCGGCGGCGAAGACCGATTCGTTCGTGTTCCAGAAGACCGCCTGGTCGGTCGAGACGGGAGAGTGTTCGTAGGCGTCGGTGTCGGTCACCCGCTCGATCTCGTCGCCTCCCCGGTACGCGAAGATCTCGAGGTCCCCGCCGCCCGACAGCGGGCCGGTGCGCGCGCTCAGGACCAATCCGTCCGGTATCAGTGCCACTTCACCCCGCGCCCACTCGCCGACGTGAATCTCTCGCCCCGAGCCTCCCGGTTCGTAGTAGCCGACCCACCCGGGGGCCTGGTCGGGATCGTTTTCCAGCACCAGCCCGAACCGGTTTCCCTCGAACGGTCGAACGCTCCCCGACTGAAAGCGTGAACCGAAGCCACGCCAGCGATCGAGAAATTCGACGCCCGGCAGCCCAACCTCCGAGTCGCCATCGAGGATCGCCAGCAGGTCGAAGTTGTTTCCCGACCGGTCGCCCCTGGCCGCCAGAACTTTTCCGGACGCGGCCGCCACGATCCGATCGTGGCCTCCCGCCGGCGGTGCAAAGGTCTCCAGCTCTCCCGTCGACGGGGCGACGCGCACGATCTCGCGCCCCGAGTCGGCCCCCTCCGCCTCCATCGACTCCGAGTAAACCGCCCCGTCGGTGACGACCGGCGCCCGAAGCGCATCGGGCGCGATCGTGAAGTAGCTCACCTCGAAGCCCGTCTCGTCGATGCACGAAGCGTCGGGCCCCGCGTCAGAAGCAATGTCGATGGTGTCGACGGCGTCTCCGTCCGGCGTGACCCCGTCGGCTCCTGCATCGGCGAGGGGACCGCCCGTGTCGTCGGCCCGCAACTCCCAGGGTTGCGGCTCGCGGAGGTCCCCACACTGGCATCCACCTGCAGCGACCGTGAGACCGACGCTCAGCAGACTCGCTGCTCGCAGGACTGTTCGGATCATCGGACACTCTCCGCGGATCGGGGTACCGGCCGAATTTCACCGACCGGCGGAAGTGTAGCGAAGCCCCTCCCGCGAGACAAAATCACTTCCCCCTCCGAGCGGCGATCCGCAAGAGAGCGATCACGAGCCGCCCTCGATGTACTCACGCACTCCCTCCTCGACGAGCTTCCGGTGGGCGACGCACAGATCGATCGCCTCGAGTGTCTGCTCGAGATTCCGGGGCGTCGTCATCGTCCGGTGGGCCTCTTGCGCGAAGAACGCCTCGACCTTCCTGCGGGCCTCCTCCGAGCAAAAGCCGCTCCCGACGCCCGGCAGCCGACCCGCCCGTGCCTTCCCGATCTTGTCGGCGATCCCCTCGTAATGCTCGGTCAGCCACTCCCAGCCGACCGAACGCGTCGCCGGAGTCCCGCTGATCGGCCCCATCAGCCGCCAGAAATTCTGAGCCCGCACCGCATCGCTCAAAAACAAATCAAGTGACCGGCGCGCCAACTCCGGCTGGCGGAACTGCCCGAGCGCCGAGATCATCTCGGCCCGCATCGACGGGTTCGGGGCCCGATCGAGATTTTCTCGCAGGCGCGTCCACAGCTTTTCGCCGTCGTGACGAGCCGCAATGTCCAGCGCGAACTTGATCGTCGGTCCCGTCTCACTCGACGGTTCCTCGAGAAACCGGGCGACCTCGTTGATCGCCCATTCGACGACCTCCTCGTTTTCCGCCAGGTCGGCGGCCGCCCGGACGACCGTCGGCCGCAGCAGGCGGACCCCCTTCGATTCGCCCGGCTCCGGCTCGTGGCCGACCCGCTCGTAGTGAGGACCGATCAGACCCGACGCAAACTCCGTGAACGCCTCCGTCGGCTTCCCCTCGTAGACGAGCTCGAGGTATGTACGCAGCGTCGAGACGACGTGCTCGACGACCAGCCGGTGATCCTGCTCGGCGGCCATCTGCTCGACCGCCTGCAGGTAGGTGGCGACCTCCAGATCGCCGCGCCGAACCAACGCCTCGAGCTGAGGCAGTAGCGCCACCCGCTCGCGCAGCGTCATTGCCTCGAGATGCTCCAGCAACTTCGCGTTCTCGCCGATCGGCTCCAGCTTCCAGCGGTAATAGCCCGACTCGTCGGCGTTCGGATGCACCCAGCTCGGGCATCCGTCCATCTGCAACGCATCCGTCTCCAGCTCGACGCGCTGTCGTCGCGGCGCCTCCCCGCCGGACTCGAACAGAAAACACCGTGTCTCGGTCTCTCCGTCGCCGTCTCCGAGCCGCACGCAGGTCGGAATCGTCCACGGCTCCCCGACCTCCGCCTCGCTGCCGGCCGGCAGGTAGCGCGTCTGCTCCAGCTCGAGCCTCGCTGTCCCACTCTCCCGGCACGCCTGTTGGTCGTAGGCGAGCGTCACCAGCGGAACGCCCGGCTGATCGAGGAACTGCCGACTCACCTCGCGCACCGGCTCGCCGGCCGCCTCGCCGAGCGACGCCAGGAGCTTCTCGGTCGTC
The DNA here is from genome assembly GCA_964600555.1 of uncultured Bradymonadales bacterium. Classification (GTDB taxonomy): domain Bacteria; phylum Myxococcota_A; class Bradymonadia; order Bradymonadales; family Bradymonadaceae; genus CAJXPB01. The sequence continues at coordinate 13,725 of CAZRLK010000035.1, read as the reverse complement.
GCCGTTCCGTGGGCGTTTGCTTCGAGGTAGCTGCGAACGCCCGCTCGAAACTGATCCTCGCCGAGCCACTGTTCGATCATGTCGAGCACGGCCCGCCCCTTCTGGTAGGTGATCCCGTCGAAAGCATCGTACACGTCCCCGCCGTCCTCGATCGGCTGACGGATCGCCCGCGCCGACGCCAACGCATCTTCCTCCATCACCCCGAGCGCCCGGTCGACCGCGTCGATCGAGGCCTCGAACTCCGGGAGCACATTCCGCAGGGTCTTCGTCCCCATCCAGGTGGCGAACGCCTCGTTCAACCAGATGTCGTCCCACCACTCCAGGGTCACCATGTTGCCGAACCACATGTGGGCATACTCGTGCGCCATCACCGCCGCCGCCCAGTAGCGATCACCGGCCGAGGCCTGATCCGGGTCGAGCAACAGAAGACTCTCCCGGTAGGTCACCAGCCCGACGTTCTCCATCGCCGCCGCCCCGAAATTCGGCACCGCCACCAGATCGAGCTTTTCGTACGGAAACGCCTGCCCGAAATACTCGGTTTGATACTCGACCAACGGCGGCGTCGTCTCCAGAGCGTACTCCGCCAGATCGCCCTTGCCCTGGACGGTCAACACGCGAAGCGCCACCCCGTCCATCGCCTCCGAGGGCGCCTCGACGACGTCGAACTCTCCGACCGCAAACGCGATCAGATACGTCGGGAGCGGCTTCGTTTCGGCAAACTTCCAAACCTCGGTCCCCTCTCGCTCCCCGGACTGCCGGTCGACGACCGGGGTCGCCGTCGCCGCCGTCATCCCCTCCGGAATCCTGAGTGTCACCTCGAACGGTGCCTTGAAGCCCGGCTCGTCGAAACTCGGAAAGGCCGTGCGCGCCTCGAGCGGCTGAAACTGCGAGTACGCATACCACGCCCCGCCCGATTCGACGCGATAAAGCCCCTCCGGGACCTGCCCGAGCGGCGCCTCGTAGGCAAACTCGAGGCGCACCGACCCCGGCTCGAGCGTTTCCTCGAACGCGAGCACCAGTCCGCCGTGCTCGACGCTTTTCGCCCGGACCTTCCGGGCGCTCCCGTCGCGCGACGCCCGCACCTTCGAGAATTCGAGTTTCTCGGCGTGCATCCGGATTCGCTCGGTCGGCTCCTCGACGATCACCTCGACCGCCGTCTTCCCCCGAATCGTCTCTCGCGCCGGGTCGATCGCCAGGTCGAGTTCGTACGCCTCGGGGCGCACCGTCTCGGCGAGGCGATCGTGGCCATCCCACTCGGTCTCGAAGTCGGCCTCCCCCGCGCCCGCCTGTCGCGTCTCCGACTCGGTCGTCGGCTCGTCTCCTTTCGTCTCCGGTCCCGCACAACCGGCGAGTCCACTGACGACGAATCCGATCAGTACAGTTGCAAGCAGTCTTCGATCACACATCGATCGCCCTCCGACATTGCGATGGGTACTCTGAGCGCCGGTTGGTCAGACCATCTGGACGGACTCGAGTTGCTCGCGCATCCCGCCGATCGCCTCCTCGTAGGAGTCAGCTCCGAAAATCCCGCTCCCCGAGACGAAGACGTCCGCCCCGGCCCGATGAATGTCGGCGATGTTTTCGATCTTCACGCCACCGTCCACCTCGATCGGCAGGTCCGGACGCCCCAGGCGCTCGAGCATCGCCCGCAAATCGCGGATCTTGCGCAGCGTCGACGCAATGAAATCCTGCCCGCCGAAGCCCGGGTTGACGCTCATCACCAGAATCATGTCCAGCTCGTCGGCGAGATACTCCACCGACTCGAGCGACGTCGCGGGATTGACAGCGAGCGAAGCCCGGCCTCCGGCACGATGGATCGACTCGACGACCCGATGCGCGTGATCGGTCGCCTCGGGATGAAAACTCACCAGATCGGCCCCCGCCTCGACGAACTGCTCGGCGTAGGTGTCCGGATCGTCGATCATGATGTGCACGTCGAGCGTCTCGTCGGGAAACGCCCGGCGCAGCTCCCGGACGACCGGCAGCCCGATGGTGATGTTCGGCACGAAATGCCCGTCCATCACGTCGACGTGCAGCCAGTCTGCGCCGGCCTCGAGGACGGCGCGAGATTCCTCGGCCAACCGGGTGAAATCACAGGAAAGAATCGACGGGGCGAGAAGCGGCTCCATGGTGTGTGGCCTCGGCTCCAGGATCGGTCGTCGGCAGCTCGCCGATCACGGCCGCCGGCGCAGGCGCGCGGCATAAAAAAGATCGGCGTCGTGGTCGACGGGATTCAACGACAGATGCCCCTGTTCGTCAACATACCTCGACCAATCGATCTCGCCGTCTTCCGGCGGCCCGACGAACTCGAATTCCTCGTGCTCGTCGACGAACGCCGCCACCTGCTTGGGCCCCTCCTCGGAGGTGAACGTACAGACGCTGTAGACGAGCACGCCGCCGGGAGCGACGAAGCGCGCCGCGGCCTCGAGAAGCGAGCGCTGCAGGTCGACCAGCGCCGGAAGGTCCGCCTCACGTCGGTTCCACTTGATTTCGGGATGTCGGCGCGCGACGCCGAGGGCCGAACAGGGGGCGTCGACGAGCACCCGGTCGAACACCTCCGTCTCCTCGAGGTGCAGCTCCTGCAGACGGCTCGCCGCCGTCTCGACCCCGGTCCCGAGGCCGGCCTCGTCGGCGAGGCGCTCCAGCTTGTCGACCTTCCACTTTAGCGAATCGACCGCCAGCACACGCGTCCCGCCGCCGGCCTCGTCGGCCAGCGCCAGTGTCTTGCCCCCGAGCCCGGCACAGCCGTCCAACACCGACATCCCGGACTCGACCCCCACGTACCGCGCCACCAGCTGGCTGCCGAGATCCTGGATGATGCACCGCCGCTCGGCGATCGCCTCGTCGACCTGCCCGGTCATCCGCTCGGCCCGCACCGCCCGGGGCACCCCTTCGATCGGCTCGAGCTTCCCGTCCGACCCCGAGATCGCATCGCTCCCCCGCTCGCCGAGAAGTCGCAGGTGCACCGGAGGCTGGCGAGTGAGCGCCTCGGCGAATTTTTCGGCCCGATCTGCACCGAACAACTGCAGCATCCGATTGGCCATCCAGTTCGGCAGCGAATACCGCTCGCCGAGATACCGCACCGGCTTGCGCTCGCGATCGTCGTCGTCCCACCAGGTCGGCTCCTCGAGGCGCGTCACCTCGCGCAGCACCGCGTTGACCAGCGAGACGGCGCCCCGGTTGGCGAACCGCTCGGTCATCTCGGCCGACTCGTCGACCGCCGCGTGATCGGGCACACGATCGAGGAACACGAGCTGATACGCTCCCATCCGCAGCACACGCAGCACTTCCGAGTCCAATTTCGCGATCCCCCCGTGCACCAGATTGTCGAGCAGCGAATCGAGCGCCCGACGCCAGGTCAACACCCCGTACACCAGCCGGGTCGCCAGCCGCCGGTCGCGGTCGTCGAGATCCGCCTCCGCCAGTTCGGCATCCAGGGCGCGGTTGCTGAAGGCCTCCTCCTCGTCGACCCGCCGCAACACTTCGTAGGCGAGCGCTCTCGGCATGTCTCTCCGCCTCTGCGTCGGGAAATTGCTTCTCGTCTCTCCCATCGTCTACGCCACCCCGCCCCCGTTGTCGGTCGGTGATCGTCTCCCCCTCGATGGCTCCTCGAAGGATCCGCGGTCGCCGATCGTCTACTCGGCCTCGAATCGATCGCCGACCGCGATCTCGTAGCCGTTGAGAAAATCGCCGGCCGCCAGCTTCTGCCCGCCCGGAGCCTGGACCTCGAGACAGGCGATCGCCCCTTCCCCGCAGGCGATCACCAGACGACCGCTCTTCGGATCGACCTCGAGCACCTCGCCCGGCCGTCCCTCCCCGTCGACCGGTTCGGCCAGGTGGAATTTGATGCGTTCGCCACCACCGGCTTCGTGGTGGCTGAACGCCCCCGGCCACGGGTTCATCCCCCGGATGTGATCGGCCACCTTCCGGGCGGGCTTCGTCCAGTCGATCTCGCCGTCGGAGCTCGACAGCTTCGGCGCGTAGCTCGCCGCGTCGTCCTCCTGCGGCGTCGGCTCCAGTTCGCCGGCCGCCAGGCCGTCGACCGCCTCGACCACCAGCTCCGCCCCCAGCCCGGCCAGCTCGTCGTGAAGCTCCCCGGCGGTCGTCCGCCCCCCGATCTCAACGCGTTCTCGAAGCAGCATCGGGCCCGTGTCCAGCCCCGGCTCCATCTGCATGATCGTCACCCCCGTCTCCTGTTCGCCCCGCAGGATCGCCCAGTGGATCGGGGCGGCGCCGCGGTATTTCGGCAACAGCGAGGCGTGGATGTTGAGGCATCCCAGCCGGGGCAACTCCAGGACGTGCTCCGGCAGGATCTGCCCGTAGGCACACACGACCATCGCGTCGGGACGCCAGCCCTCGAGCCTCGAGGCGGCTGCCCGAGAATCGATCGACTCCGGCTGGGCGACCTCGATGTCGCGCTCGAGAGCGGCCCGCTTGACCGGCGGCGGCAGGGGGTCGCGGCCGCGCCCTCTCGGACGGTCGGGATTGGTGACCACCCCGACGACCTCGTGGCGGCTGTCGTCGAGCGCCTCGAGCGCCGGCACCGCAAACTCCGGGGTCCCGGCGTAGACCAGCCTCAGGGGCGCCCTCTCGTCGCTCGTCTCCATCGTCTCGACTCCTCGTCGGCGCAGCTCACGCCTGTTGTTCCGGTTCTTGCTCGCGCTCCTGCGGGTGGGTCTCCATCCTCGACCGGATCTTTTTGTACTCCTTGCGCGCCATCCGACGCTTCAGGGGTGTCATCCGATCCCAGAACAGGATCCCGTCCAGGTGGTCGATCTCGTGCTGGAGGGCGACCGCCAACAGTCCCTCGGCCTCCAGTTCGTAGCGCTCCCCGTCGTAGTCGGTCGCCCGGACGGTCACGCGCTCCGATCGCACCACGTCGCCGTACAGTCCCGGAAAGCTCAGACATCCCTCCTCGCGGGTCTGTTTGCCCTCCTGATCGACGACCTCGGGATTGATCAAGACGTGGAGGTTGTCGCCGGGCGTATCCGGCCCGGTGATGTCGACGACGGTCACCCGTTTGGTCACTCCCACCTGTGGGGCCGCCAGCCCGATCCCGGGGGCGTCGTACATCGTCTCGGCGAGGTCGTCGACGAGCGTCCGGGTCTCGTCGTCGACCTCGTCGACCGGATCGCACTCCGTGGTCAACACCTCGGAATGTTCCGGAAACAAAAGTATCTTGCGTATCGCCATGAGCCAGATCCTCGTCTCTCGATTCGCCTCGCGTCCGTCCCGGAAACGTCCGGGCACCGTGCCGCCTTCCATCCGCGTCGATTCACCCGCGAGTCGTCCGTTCGAGATATCTCTCGCGGAGCGATTCGTCGCCGAGGACGGCGCGCGCATCGTCCAGTGCGTCGTTGATCTCGTCGAGTTCGGCTTCGAACCTCTCGGCGAGCTGGATGTCGAGTCCCTCGCGCCGAAAGCGTGCTTTCATCTCGCGATATGCCTGCCGCACCTCCCCGCTGCCGGCCCCCCGCGGCACGTCGAGGATCACGAAATAATCCTCGTGGCGCACCTGCTTGAGTTTCCGGCGCACGGCGGCGGCATCGGGAGCCTCCGCCCCGCGGGCATCGCCCTGGTGCTGCCCGGGCTCTCGCGGGGGTGCTCCGTCGGTTCGTTCCGTCTCCCGGGATTGCCCGCCGAGCGGCTCGATGAGGTAGTCGTGGCGCTCGACGCCTGCTTCCCCCTCCGGGGCTTCCCGACGCTCCGGCCGTCCTCCCCGCGGGGAGGTTCGCGCCGGCTCGTCCTGCCCCTCGCGAACCGTCGGAATCTCGGTGCTGACGAACGTCGGGCCCTCCTCGTCGGCCGCCGCCTCGCTGCGGCCGACCTCCAGATCCGGACGATTCGTCGTGCGGTCGTGGCGCGGCTCGGCCTCGAGTTCCACTTCGAGCAGCACTTCCAGCTCACTCACCAGCCGCTCGCCGGTCTCCTCGCGTCCGATGTTGCTTGCGACCTCCTCCCGCACCTCCTCCGGCGGCTCGCTCCCCGCCATCACCACCGGCACGATCCGGCCCAGGGGACGCTCCCGGATTGCCTCGACGATCGGGACTCGCTTCTCGGAGTCCGCCGGTTCCGCGACCATCACCGCATCGGGGGAGTTTTCGGCAAAACTGCGAATGCCCGCCGCCGGCAGTGCCTCGGTGACGACCTCGAGCGTCTCCCCGGTCCACGGCGCCAGCCGATCCCGCCACGCGTCGGCGTCGCGCCCGATGATCAGTAACCGAATCACGCCAGATCTACCCTGTTGGACCGGATGACGACTCCGAGAGACGCTGCTCGATCAACCACGCGTTCAACGCCTCGTACTCCTCCGGATCCGACGGCAACGCCCCCTCCTCCCGCTCGATCGAGGCGACCAGCCGCTCGGCCAGCTCCAGCAGCCGCGCGCGGCGCGATCCGAGGGGCTCGACGGGGTCCGACGCGAGAAACTCCTCGACGAGATCGCCCTCCGGCGACTCGGACAGGCGTCGCACATCCAGAGTGGCCCGCCCGTCGGCCAGCGCCGCGCCCGTCGCCAGACGCCGAAGCAGCCGAAGTGCCCCGCCGACCGAAACCTCTCGCCCCTGTCGCAAATCGTCAACCCCGCCGTCGACACTCTCCCGGTAACCTCCGAGGAGACCCTCCGCGATCGACCATGCGACCAGGTCGCGAGCGGCCGCGGCATCCTCGGCGTGCTCGTCCGGCAGCAGCCGGGCCGGACTGGCGAGGATTTCGAAGGCGAGCGTGCTGGAATGAAGCAGCATCCGGACGACCTTCTCGATCTCGAAAAAGACGTACGGCACCGGCTCCTCGATCCCCTCCAGCCGCAGAGTCCCCTCGAGCGCGTCGTCGAACGCCCGAAGCCCCACCACCGACTCGGTCGGCTCGCGAAAATACCCCCCGAGCCGCACCGGTGCCCCCTCGTGGCCGTGCACCGACGGCCCCGACCAGATCGCCGCATACTGCGGACGCCGATCGAGCGCATCGAACCACCTCTCCCAGTCCCCCGAGGCCGGCCGCAGATGCTCCCGCGCATCGAAGATCTCCTCGAAGACCAGCTTCATCGACATCGGGGGGAAAGGGGAAGGGAGGCGACTCGCTGCGAGAGCGGCCGGAGCGCCGATCAGACACGGCGCCTGTAGATGTGGCCATGTTTGTGAATCCCGAACTCGTCGGGAATCGCCTGCTCGATCTCCGCCTGCTGGTCTTCGGGAATCGTCCAGTCACTGCGCTCGGAGAAGACCTCGGCGATCTTTTTGACGATCCTCAACGAGTCCTCCTCCAGAATCCGCTCCCGGAGCGGCGCTTCGATCACCTCGTCGACCTCCTGGTTGGCGACGGCGTCGACCGCCAGAAACCGGATCGTCTCGTTGGAATCGTCGAGATAGTCGACCAGCTTCTCGGCCAGTTCCTCGTCCTCGAGTTCGGAGGCCTGTAGCATCAACTCCTGCTTTTTCGCCGGATCCTCCTGGTAGCCCTCCTCGCAGGTATCCAGCAACTCCTTGACCACTTCGATCATCTCCTCGTAGCTCAGCAGGTCCTTGAGGACCTTCAGCGGCCAGTTGACCTTGTTGTTCGCCGTGCGCAGGTAGTCGACCACCAGCCCGACGACGTCGACCTCCGTGTTGCGCCCCATCTCGACCAACACGTCGTAGGTGTATTCCTTTTCGTCGATGTCGACGGTCGTGTTGTGGCACGTCTCGGTGAAGCGCTTCAAAAGCACCTCGACCGCCTCCGGCGACTCCATCTCGGCGAGGCTCTGGATGGCGAACTTCCGCTCCGACTCCTGGACGTACATGTTCGTCAGCGTCTCCTCGTGTTTTTGCAGTTGACGCTGCTCGGCCTTTTCGCTGTCGAACAGAAAGTCCAGCAAACCCATCGGTTTCTACCTCCTGAAAAGTCGCGAACCACCCGGGTGGCGGAGCGCCTACGAGACCTGGCGGCAAAACATAGGGCACACCCCCGGCGCCGACAAGGCGCAGCGGCGAGCCGCGGAACCGCCCGGCGGGCGGGCCCGACTCCGAGACCGATGGGGGATGTGCGGGCCGTTGACGTGGACGATGCGTTTCGATAGATCCCTTGCGTCGTTGAATAGAATCCGGCCGTTCGCACCGTTGGTAGCGTCGGAGCGGCACGTCTCTGCTCGTCGCCTCGCGCCGGGCGTGCTCCAGGAGTCGGTTGCTCGATGTGCGCCACAAATCAGCAGTCTCCGCTCGACGGTCGCGTCTCGAACCGATGATCAGCCGGTCGCCCCGATCCAAATCGCCGCGCCCCCCGTTTCGCCTCCTCTGGCGAGCCGCGCTGTTCCTGGCGTTGGTCACCCTGCTCACCCTCTGGCCTCCCGGCCTCGACCGGCCCCTGGCCGAGTCCCCGCCCCCCGCTGCCCCGGCGGACGTCGCGGCCGCCGCCGGCCACCTCAGCCCGGTCCCCGCCTACCGGCTGTTCCCTCCCCGCATGCTCCGCCGATTCGCCGAACGGGCCCGGGCTCGCATCTGGGAGCTTCCCTCCCGACGCACCTGGCCGAGAGACGACGACGGCCGGCCGATCGTCGAGACCGAGCGGGTCGAACGACTCCGCCACACCGTCGCCGCCGGCGAGACCCTCGGGCGAATTCGCGCCAGATATCGCACCACCCACGCGCGACTCCGGGAACTCAACCCCGACCGGGACCTCTCGGAGCTTGAGACCGGCGACGAACTGGTCGTCTGGAAACGCGACGGGGAAGTTCCGGTCAGCTACGGCGCCCCCGACTGGGGACGGGTCTATCACGCCGAACCCCTGCCCCCCGACGACGCCTACGTGATCCTGTATCTGCACCGGACCTTCGGCACCCACTACACCGTCAGCGAGACGCGGCGCGTCCTCACCTCGTATGTCGCACGGTTTCCCGACGCCCACAAACTGATGGTCGGAGACATCGGCTTTCGGACCGGCGGCCAGATCCATCCGCACCACTCGCACCGCAGCGGACGCGACATCGACATCAGTTATCCCCGCAAACATCCTCCGCCCACCCTGCAGCGATTCCACGAAGTCCACCCCTACCAGCTCGATGTCGACAAGACGCTTTTCCTGCTCAAGGAGTTTCTCGACGGCGGCTACGTCGAGCACGTGTTCATGGACCGACAGCTCCAACGTCTGCTATATCGTGAAGCCGAACAGCGGGGAGCCCCCGACGAGTGGCTCGAGCGCGTCTTCGAATACCCCGACTGGGGCAACGAGGCGATCGTCCAGCACTCCTCGGGCCATCGCAACCACCTGCACATTCGGTTTCACTGCCAGCCGACGGATCGCCGGTGTCGATGAGCCACAACACGCCCGACAGTCATTGCACGACGCGCCATCTCCTCGCGGCCGCCGCCCTCCTCGCTGCGATCGGGGTCCTCGGCTCGCTGACCGCCGGGTGCGGGTCGACCTGTGAGGAACTTCGCGCCGACTACCGCCGTGCGGTCGCCGGCGAGATCCCCGGGAGTCGGGAGGACTCGGCCGCCGACGATTCGGCTCCTCCGCACCTCGCCGTCGGGATCCGCACCTCCATGCTCGAAAGGCTCGCGACCCGGGCCGCCGGCGACGCCGTCGAGGCCGCACTGACGCTGTCGGATGCCCTTGATGTCGGAGGAGACAGCCCGGTCGACGTCGACGCCCTGCCCGAAATCGAAACACTCGGCCTCGAACGATCGAGCGACGCCTGCCCGCACTGTTTTCGGATCTCCGGCGAATTGGAGGGCGAACTCGACGTCCGCATCCCGGCACTCGGTGAGCGAAGAGTGCCGATGGACGGGACCTTCGAGTTCGACGCTCCCCTGACGCTGGCACCGGGAGAACGCGAGGGCACCACCGCGCTTCGACTCGATCTCGGCGAGGCGGCACGCCAGAACGCGCCCCGGATCGCGCTGAATGTCGAGCAACTTCGCGACACCTGGGCTCACACGATCGAACAACTCCTGTCGAGCACCCTGGCCGACTCGATCGTCGAGCAACTCGAACCGGTCACCATCGCCACCTTCGAGACGCCGGATCTCGGGGTCGGAGGCGTCTCGATTCGGCCGAGCGGCCTCCAGATCTCCTCCGATTCCGATGCCGTCCAGATGCTGCTGACGACCGATCTTCCCGTGAGGGCGGGCCCGAGCGCCGCGACGCTCGCCTCCGCGGCCGCACCGACCGGGGGACGCAACGTCGCGATCGCCCTTCCCTCGAGATTCGTCGCCGCCGGCCTCGCCCGGGGATTTCGCAGCGGAGACGTCGAGCGCCGCTACGATCTCGACGGTCGCGGCTCGCACGAGGGACCGGTCCGGATCACGCTGAGCAACCTCGAGAGCCCCACGCCGCCCTCGTCCGATGCGGACGACGGCGGCGCGGACGCACCGCAGACCCTCGCCTTCAATTTCCGCGCCTGGAATCTCCCGCAGGATGGCCCCTGCTACTGGTTCGACGGTCGGGCCACCGGCGAGCTCCGCACCGACGAAGGCGAGGTCGAGGTCGGGGTCGGCGACGTCACGTTGGCCGACTCGTCGCGCACGGGCCTCTCGCTGGCACTCGCCAAATGGACCTCCGCGGGCTTTCTGCAGGCGGGAACACGCATGCTCGACGCCTCGCTGAACACCGACAATCTCGAGCTGCCGGGCGGACCGTACGACTTCTCGTCACTCGGACTGACTCTCGACGACGGGATCGTCACCCTGTCGGCCGCCGCCTCACCGGGTGAGGCCGACGTCTCCGACGATGCGACTTCCTCCGACAAACCGAACTCTTCCGACGATGCAACTTCCTCCGACGACTCCGATCCCGAAGACTCGGGGTCGCCCGACGCACCCGAGTGACCGGCATCACACCTCGAGGACGGCCGGCGTCTTGCCCTTCCGGTCACACGCGGCGTTGACGAAGCGCGTTCCCTCGCGCCGCTCCATCCCCGCCGATTCGTGGACGTGACCGAATACGTGCACGGTGGGTCGCACCTCGGTCACCCGGCCGAGCAACGCACGGTCGCCCACCTGCTCCCCCCGCGAGGTCCGGTCGAGGATCCCGTACGGCGGCCCGTGGGTCACCAACACGTCCGTCTCCTCCGGCATCGCCCGCCACTTCTCCGCGAGCGCCTCGCCGCGGGGGAGATTGAACGCCATACTCAGAAACTTCGGCTGCCAGGGACTCCCCCAGATGGTCAATCCGTCGATCTCGACCGCCTCGTCCTGCAGATATCTCGCGTGGTCGAGCCGCTCGCGCACCTTCTCGGGGCTGTGCTCGCAACATCGATCGCAGTTGCCGGCGACGAGCAATTTCGTCTCGTGGGGCAGACCGGCGAGCCAGTCGTCGACCTCCTCGATGTCGCGCAGGCTCCCGGAGCCGGTGAAATCGCCGGCGTGAATCAACAGATCGCCCTCCGGCACCTCGACTTCGCGGTGCCGACCGTGCGTGTCGCTCATCACCACGATCGTCGTCATCGCTCACTCCACGCGTCGATAGGCCAGGGTCACCTCCACTTCCGCCCCGTCGCGCTCCTCCAGGCTCGCTTCGCCGTTGAACCGAACCCACGGGTCGACCGGGAAGTACGTCCAACCGTTCTCGAGGCTGTGCGCGATCGGCTCCTGGTCGACGTACACGGCGATCGACTGGACGGCGGGCCGGTGCGCAAACCGCACCTTGTCGGGCGCCAGACTCGGCGTGTAACTCTCGATGACACACTCCTCGCGGTGCTCGGCCTGCGCACCGGTCAGGTTCGTCGGGCTCCGCAGCGCATCCATCTCGAGGGTGCGCTCGTCGAGGGTTCCACCCGGTTGATCGCTGACGGCCACGAGATACGCCAGAAGATCGTCCCCTTCGCCGGACGCTCCCTCCCCCCACCGCAGCACGGTCCGCACTCGGATGTTGAACTCCGTCCCCTCCTGTTCGACCGCCGTCGGCGCGGGCCCGGCCTCCTCCTCCTCGGCGATCGGCGAAAAATCGTCGATCAGCGCGTTGCGAAATTCCGAAATCGACTGGCTCTCGTCGGTCTGCACGGCGAACGACGCTTTGGCCGTCCGGGTATCGGGGTCCGCCGGCATCGACGGCAGAACGCTCCCCGACACCTCGGAGACGACCGCCTCGACCGCCGGCCGGACCGTCTCGTACAGGGGATCGACCGCTCCGTCGTCCCCCGCATCGTACGAACGGGAGACGACCGCGCCGGCGATCGATCGCTCCGCCCCGCCGAACAAAAAGACGGCGGCACCGTCCGACCGCCCCTCCGGCGTCTGCGAGACCCGGGCGTCGTACTCGTCGGCGAGCAGGTACTTCCATCCGCCCGACTCGCTGGTGTGGGGCGTGACCGGCCGGGCGGTTTGCTCGTCGCACGCCTTCGCGTCCGGTCGATCACCGCTCAGTCCGCTGTCGCCGCTCGAGGTGTCCGAGGCGTCCCCACCAGTGCCCGTCTCGGTAGTATCGACCACCCCGTCCACACTCCCGTCCAATCCCCCGTCGCCTGCGAGGTCACTCCCGCCGTCCACCGCCGAGGCGTCGACGCCGACGTCGGCATGGCCCCCGCCATCGGTCCGCTCGGACGGAGTCGTCTCGTCGGAGGAACTACACCCGGCCAGACCCACGGAGGTCACCGCCGCCAGTACGATTGCAGCATGTCGAGCCGCTCGAATCATCACGAACTCCCGAGCTACACCGCCAGTCTCGTCTCTCCTCTCTCCCCGCCAACCTAGCATCTCGGCCCGCGACTCTACAGTTGCTGGTCGGGCGCAAACCCGCGGCGCATCGTGTTTTCACTGATCGCCCGCGGCTCCATGAACTGCAGCAGGTAGTCCGGCCCGCCCGCCTTCGAGCCGACTCCCGACATTTTGTAGCCGCCGAACGGCTGGCGATGCACCAGCGCACCGGTGCATTTCTGGTTGATGTACAGGTTGCCGACGTCGAACTCGCCGTAGGCCCGCTCGATGTTGTCCGGACTCCGGCTGTAGAGACCGCCGGTCAGCGCGTAGTTGGTGCCGTTCGCGATCTCGAGCGCCTCGTCGAAGTCCTCGGCGCGCATCAACGCCAGCACCGGCCCGAAGATCTCCTCCTGGGCGAGTCGATCGTCGGGCGCGATCCCCTCGAAGATCGTCGGCCCGACGTAGTGGCCCTGATCCGGGACCTCCCGGTGGATCAGCATCTCACCCTCCTCCCGGCCGACGTCGATGTACGCCTCGATCTTTTTGCGAGCCGACTCGTCGATCACCGGCCCGACGAAACTCGCCGGATCGTCGGGGGGGCCGATGACCAGACTCCGCGTCGCCTCGACCAGACGCTCCCGGAACTCCTCGTAGCACGGCTCCAGCACGATCGCGCGGCTGCAAGCCGAGCATTTCTGCCCGGAATAACCGAACGCCGACTCGACGACCCCCTGGACCGCTTCGTCGAGGTCCGCGTCGCCGTCGACGATGATCCCGTTTTTGCCCCCCATCTCGCAGACGACCTGTTTGACCTCCTCCTGACGATTCGGCGAGGTCTGCGAGGCCTTGTCGATGATGTCGAGTCCGACGCCCATACTCCCCGTAAAGGCAATGACCTGGACGTCGGGACTTTCGACGAGCCGAGCGCCGGCCTCCTCGCCGAGCCCCGGCAGGTAGTTGACGACCCCGTCGGGAATCCCCGCCTCCCGGACGATCTCCATCAACTTTGCCGCAATCACCGGCGATTGCTCGGCCGGCTTGACCACGACCGTGTTGCCGGTAACCGCCGCCGCCATCGTCATCCCCGTCAGAATCGCCAGCGGGAAGTTCCACGGCG
>CAZRLK010000034.1:12464-37817 GCA_964600555.1 uncultured Bradymonadales bacterium | reverse complement strand
CGCCGTCCTCGTAGTCGTCGGTCTCGAGCCGGTCGGCCGTGTCGCTCAGGCGGACCCCGTAGATGTCCTCGTCGAGGAATCCACCGCGCTCGTCGCGCCAGACGAGCAGGTAGTGGGTACCGTTGTACGCCAGCGCGGGTTCGCGAAACTGATTGGAGGTGTCGGTCGTCAGGCTTTTGCCGTCGGCGCCGTCGATGAGATTCCCGTTGCTTCCATCCACGCGCGCTCCGTAGATGTCCTCGTACAGGGTGGCGTTGCGTCCGTCCTCCCAGGCGACCAGATAGTCGGTCCCGTCGGTGGCGACGGCGACGTCCCCGTACTCGGCATCCGAGCCGTTGAAGCCGAGTCCGGTCGTATCGAGCAGATCGCCGTTGTTCGACAGACGTGCGGCTCCCAGCTCGTCGGAGACTCCGTCCGACCAGGCGACCAGGGTGTTCGAGCCGTTCGAGGCCGTCCGGATGCGCTCGATATTGCTGTCGCTGGCGGTCGTCACCGGACTGTCGACGGCCGTTTCGGACTCGAAGACCGGGTCGATCGCGAGCGGCGCCTCGGCCTCGGCCAACACCTTCTCGGAGAGGGCGATCTGCAGGTCTCCCTCGCCGAGGTGCTCGACCGGGCGTTTCCACGATTCGCCGGTCGCGTCGACGAGCGTCGCGTGGCCGATGCGCAGCCGGGCGCGGCCCGTCTCGTCGGCGAAGTGAAGCCCCCGGTCGGTTTCGGTCGCATACTCGAGCCCCTCGAGCGCCGCCCGGACGCTCAGCCCGGCGCACTCACCGGCGCTCTCTGCGTCGAATGCCCAGGTGACCTCCGGACCGGCGGTGCGCACCGCGACGTGTTCGATCAGCCCGTGCTCGGAGGCGAGCCGCCGCTGGGCGATGTTGCCGGTCACCGACCAGTCGGCGCCCCGGTCGAGCTCGACGGTCTCGTCGCCGCACCGAATTCCGGTCGTCTCGACGGAGGCTTCGACCTCGGGGCCGGGCCGACTGTCGTCGGGGAGCTTCGGCGCGACGAGCAGCGACCCGCCGCGAAGCTGCGTGCGGTGGGCGTATTGATCGACTTCGACGGCGCCGCCGTCGGTGCGCTCGAAGGCCGACTCGACGCGCTCGATGATGCTCGGCAAATCGAAGCTCTCGCCGGTCTCCGCCGGCCCCGCCTCCGCCTCGCCGGAACGGGACGACTCCGAGGTGGATGCCCGCCAGAAGGCCTCCCCGTAGGGAATCGCCCAGTCGGGCTGGGCCTCCGGCGATTCGACGAGCGAGACCTCCGCTTCGCCGTCGGTCGTCTCCGAGGCCGACCGCTCGAGGGCCTGGCCTCTGTCGGCCGACGAGGACGCCTCGTCGCTCGAGGAGGAACTACACGCCGGCCCGAAGCCGACGACCAATCCGAAAAATGCGATACCAACATAGTACCATCGTTTCGACCGCGACATCGTCGTCCTCTCCAGATCGCAAAACCAGCTCGCCATGTTATCCAGTCACCCCAGCGGTAGCGGAATAAAAGCGGCGGTGTCAACGTGCCGCCCCGCGCTCTCGGAGGAAGGGGCCGATAATGGATTGACATATTGCACGCGACGTTCAGAAATGGAGCGTCGCTGTCGAGACTGGATCGAGTTCGACTACGTCTGCGGGTGTCGCGATGCAGAAAACCACGAGGATGCTGTCGCTGTTGGCTGTCGTCGTCTCGTTCGCCTTGCTCGCTCCCGGCACCGCCGCTGCGGGCGACGATGGCGAGGTCGCCTTCGAGCAGCTCGAGGTCTCGACGACCGACGCCGATCAACTGCGCATCGAGTACGTCGTCGTCGACGAGGACTGGCAGAAACTGCAGCGAGACGGCGTCCACCCGGAGCTCAACATCTATACGAAAAGCGACCGCGGGGACGGCCTGAAGTTCGCCTACAACTTCGATCTGCAGTCGCGCGGGGGCTCGTTTACGCTCCCCTCCGAAATCGAGGGCCATCACCTCGAGCAGGTCCAGCTCGAGGTCCTGGGCTTCGCGGAGACCTGGCGGGTCGATCGGCTCTCGTATCACGGCGCGAGCGGTGCACGCCTGGTCTTCACGCCGGGTCGCGACGGCTTCTCACACGCCGCGATCGGGGCCGGGGAGTGTCGGGCCGCCGCCGGCGAGGTCGACTACGAGTCCCGCGAGACCCGCGAGGAATCCGACCGGGAGGACGACTCCGGCGAATCGGACTCCGAGAAGCGCTCGTCGAAATGGAAGGCCGGCGTGATTGCCGCCTGCGACGACGCCATGTACTCCGAGAGCGACCGGGAAACGTGCACGCGCCACGCCTTCGAGCTGGAGGCCGACGCGGCCGTCGCCACGATCGAGACGTGCGACGACGTCTCCCACGACAGCGACGACATCGCCGACTGTCTCGAGCACGCCCGCGAGTACCGCGCCGAGGATCCGACCGGCATCATCGAGGCGTGCGACGACGTCACCGCCGACAGTTCCGGGCGGACGAGCTGCCTGAAGCACGGGGCAGAGCTGCGCGAGGAATGGGCGGTGCGCGCGCTGGAGGGGTGCGACGACGCCTTTTCGTTCGGCGACGAGATCAACCGATGCGCCGAGACGATCGCCGAATACGAGCAGGTCGATCCTGCTCCTGCGATCGAGGCCTGCGACGACCTGTCGACCTCCCAGTCGACCACGCTGGAGTGTCTGCGCGCCGGCGCCGGGTATTCGACCGATCCGACGCCGACGATCGAGGCGTGCGAGTCGGCCGCCTACGACCAGTCCGACCAGGTCGCCTGCGTCGAGCACGCTGCGAAACTCGGCGAGGGCGGCGCCGATGTCGTCGAGGCCTGCAGCGGCGATTCGCTCACCTCGTGCATCGACCGCGCCGCCCCTTGATCCGCTCGGAGGCGCCGGGCCGATCGAACTCCCGATCGCCCGAGCCTCCGAGGGCGCAACACTACGCCAGGCTGGCCTCGAGCTGGTGGGCGACGCCGGCCAGCGCCTTCGAGACCGGACTCGCCTCTTGCGCCGCGGCGGCGAGCCCCTGGAAGGTCTCCTCGTCGATCTCCGGGACCTCGGCCTCGGTGCGCAGCAGGACCGTCGAGATGGTGAACCCCTCGCCGTCCGGCTCGATGGTCACCTCGGCGTCGGTTTCGATCGACTCCGGCGCGTAGCCCTCGTCGCCGAGCACCAGCGACAGCGCCATCGAAAAACACCCGGCGTGGGCCGCACCGAGCATCTCCTCGGGGTTGGTCCCCTCGCCGTCTTCGAATCGCGACGGCGCCGAGTAGGTCCCCTCGAACGCCCCGAACGACATCTGTCCGGACCCTTCCTCGAGACTTCCTTCCCAATGTGCACTCGCAGATCGCGTAGGCATAACCCGATACTCCTGGCAGAATTCGACGAATCGACTCATCACGAATTGGACGGGAGAAGCTAATCACGCCGACCGCCGGTGGAAAGGTTCGACGTGCGATCTGCCTCCGAGTCGGGAACGGCGCCCGGGAGTCGCCGAGTTCGATTGCGGAATTGACGAGCATCGTTTTACGATGGAGCCACCCTCGAGGTATTCCCTGGCGGTCCCGGGAGACCGGTCGCCGTGCGGCAAGTGAGATTTCGCGGAGGTCGAATCGATGAGTCCGTTGAATGGGACGCTCGCGGCGGTCGTCGGCACCTATTTGATCATGACCGTCGTGGTCTGCCCGCTCAACACCTGCAGCAGGCACGGCGATCCCAACGGACATCTCGCCGGGGAGGATGCCGGCGCCGACGTCTCGACCTCCGATGCCGGGGAACCCGCCGGCGACGCCGCCGGGGCCGATGTCGCCACCGACGGCGGTGTGGTCGAGGACGGAGCCTCCGATGCCGGCGTCTCGCACGATGGCGGGGAGTGCGGAGAGGGCGAGACCTTCGTGGAGGATGCCTGCGTGCAGTGCGGCCCCGCCGGCGGCTGTGCCGACCGCCGGCCGCGATGCGTCGCGACCTGCGGCGAACTCGACGACTGCTCGGAGGACACCCGCGAGGTCCCGACGATGTGCCACCGGGGCGTCTGCCGAAACGTCTGCGCGTGACACCTCCTGTCTTCGAGGGTGACTCGAGGGGCGGGTTGACCGAAGCCCGGGACGAGCATGCGAGCGTGTCGAATCGTACTGGTGGTGGCGGGGCTTCTCGCGGGAACGGCCGCCGGCGCGTGCAGCGCCGAGAGCGCCTCCCCGACCGCCGACGCCTGCTGCGAACTCGGCGCCGGTCCCGTCCGTGACGCCGCCGATGTCGCTGGCAACGCTCCCGATGCTCCCTCCGGCGACGCTCCCGATGTGCTTTCCGCCGATGCTCCCGATGCTCCCCCCGCCGACGTCGGTCCGCCCGCGGTCGTCCCCGACGGCGATCTCGATTGGACGGTCCGCCGGGAGGTCGTCTACGCCCGCGGTCTCTCGCACCACGACGAGTTCGGTGACGAGGACTCGGAGCCGATCGAGCTGGCCGGCGACCTGTACCTGCCCGACAGTTCCGACGACGGCCCCGACGCACGACGCCCCGCGCTGACGATCGTGCACGGTGGCGGCCTGTTCGGCGGCTCGCGATCCCAGACCGAACTGGTCGAGTTCGCCGAGTACTTCGCCGCGCGCGGCTGGGTCGTCTTCTCGATCGACTACCGGCTCGTCGACGACTACGGCACCCTCCCGGACGCCTGGGCCGAGGCCGTCGACGCCCGGGAGTCGAGCTGGGCCGAGAAACTGCGCGACAAGGCGATGTATCCGGCCGCCCGCGACGCCAGGGCCGCCGTCCGCTGGTTGCAGGCCCACGCCGACGACCACGGTGTCTCCCCCGAGCACGTCGCCGTCCTCGGCGCCTCCGCCGGCGCCCACCTCGCTGTCGCCCTCGGCGCCACCGACCCCGCCGATTTCCGCGACGAGATCTCCGCCGAGCGCGACCCGACCCTCCCGACAACCCACCGCGACGAGAGCGGCCGCGTCGCCGCCGTCGTCGACCTGTGGGGCGGCCCCGACGCCGTCACCACCCTCGCCGACGCCTACGACCAGCCTCCCCGCTGGGACTCCTCCGACGCCCCGCTGCTGATCGTGCACGGCACCGACGACGCCATCGCCCCGATCTCGCGCGCCGACGCCCTCCGCGACGCCTACCGCACCACCGGCGCCCCCTACACCTACGTCCCGATCGACGACGCCGGCCACGGCCCCTGGCAGGCCACCCCCGACGGCCGTCACCTGCGCCGCCTCGCGCACGACTTCCTCCTCGAGCACATGCCCCTCCGCTCGGCCGACTGACCTCGCCCGCGCGCCCCGTTGCCAGACCATCCCTGGTCTGGTGCGTTGGCAGGCCATCCCTGGCCTGCTGTAGTAGTTGTTGTTGTAGTTGTAGTAGTTGTTGTTGCCAGACCATCTTGGTCTGGCACGCGCGCGGGAATTCGCTCGAATTGACGGATCCGACCGCCTCCCGAACAATACCGCCCCTGTCCGTTTCGTCCCTCGTACGGGAGGATACCGATGGCCACCATGACGCCCGCCGCCCCGCCCCCCGACGAGCAGGGCACAAAGGCCGAACGCGACGCCTACCTCGCGCTCCAGGAGCAACTCCCCGACGTCTTTTACGTCTACCACGGCCTCGAGCTTGTGACGCCCGAGGCCCGGGAGGCCGAGATCGATTTTCTGATCCTCCACCCCAAGCTCGGCATGCTCGTCGTCGAATGCAAAGGCGGCGGGGTCGAGCGAGATCCCCACGGCCAGTGGATCCGGCGCCACCGAGGCCGGGTCGACGTCCTCGCTCACAGCCCCTGGGAGCAGGCCGCCACCCACACCCGAAAGCTCGTCGAGGAGTTCGAGGCCCGCATGTACGAGCCCTCCTCGGGATTTCTCGGCCACATGCGCGAGCACGACGCCTTTCCGCTCGTGTTCGGGTACGCCGCCGCCTTTCCCTTCGCCGAGGCCGACGAGGCGAACCTCCCGACCGAGGCCGACGACAAGATCCTGTTCGACGCCTCGGCCTTCGACGACCTCGAACCCCGGGTCCGCGCCGCGATGGACTTCTGGGAGGGCGATCGCGACAAGGTGAGCTTCGACGACGAGGAATTCGCCCGGTTTCGCGAGAACGTCCTGTATCCGACGACCACCCTGGCCGAGAGCATGGCCGCCCATCTTCGGGCCGACGAGCGGGCCTTCGAGCGGCTGGGAGACGAGCAGCGAGAGACCCTCTGGCATCTCGACACCTACGATCGGATGCTCGTCGAGGGGGGCGCCGGCACCGGCAAATCCCTTCTGGCGCTCGAGGCCGCCCGCCGGCTCGCCGCCGACGGGGACCGGGTGCTGCTGACGTGTTTCAACCGCAAGCTGCGCGACGCCCTGGCCGACAAGTTCGCCGACGGCCCCGAGACCGCCGGGCAGGTGGTCGTCCAGCACTTCCACGGCCTGTGCGGCGAGGCGATCGAGGCGACCGGGGTGGACGTCGACTATCCCGACCGCCGCGACAAGGAGGCCTCGCGCGAGTTCTGGGAGGAGCGGGCGCCGTACATCCTGCTCGAGGCCCTCGACGACGGGGCGCTCGACGGCTGGGAGGCGATCGTCGTCGACGAGGCGCAGGATTTCGACGCCGACTGGTGGGACATCCTGCAGATCGGCCTCGAGGGCGGCAGCGAGGGACGCCTGGTCGCCTTCCAGGATCCGATGCAGGACCTGTTCGACCGCGACAACGAGCTACCCGACTTCGAGATCACCCGTCCGCTCGCATACAACTTTCGCAACACCACGCGCATCTGCGAGGTCGTCGCCGAGCTGTACACCGGCCCGATGAAATCCCACCCGCGAACGCCCGCCGGCGAGCCTCCGGAGGTCCACCGCTACTCCTCGCGCGACGAGCAGCGCCGGGCGATCGACGAGCTGGTCGGCGGGCTGGTCGACGGCGACAACCTCTCGCCCGGCCAGATCGGGATCATCACGCCGCGCACCAAACCCAATTCCGTGCTGGCCGGCTGCGACAGGCTCCGCGGCGTCCCCGTGACCGAGGATTACGCCGCCTCCGACACGAAGCTCCTCCACTCCTCGATCGGGGCGTTCAAAGGGCTCGAGCGCGACGTCGTCGTCTTCGCCGACGTCGACCCCGACCACCCCCGCTGCTCGCCGAAGGCCCGCTACGTCGCCGCCTCCCGCGCCGTCCACCGCCTGTACGTCTTCGAGACCTCCGACTGGCTGGCCGACGTGTAGCCCTCTCGCCCGCGCGAGAGTCAATCCCACCAGAAACTCCACCACCGCGCCCCCTGGATCCAGCGAGCGACTTCGGCGATGTTCTCGCCGATCGGCGGCGTGCAGTACACGAACTGCTCCCGGGCCACCTCCAGCACCTGGTCGCGCTCGCGGAGCGGCTCGTCGAGATAGACGTCGAGCGAGTCGAACGCGATCCCGAAGACCGTCGCGCCCCACCGCTCCGACCAGTGTTTCAACATCGCCGCGTGGCGGTCGGCGCGCGGGGTGCCGACGTGCCCGCCGAAATGGAAAAAGGCCGGTACCTCCCAGGCCTCCTCGACCGGCACCAGTGTCACGGACGCGGACTCGCCGGCGCGTTCGACGATGCTCGGCTGCTCGTCCGAGCGATCGGGCGCTTCCAGGGGGGCGGCCTCGAAATACGACGCCTCCAGCCCCTCGGCGATCTCCCGTTCGATCCCCTCGTCGGTCCAGTCGGCCGGGTCGACCTCTCGCGCCGCCCGCCGCCAGTCGTCGAGCCGCCAGTCGGCGGTCCGCTCGGAGATGCGCTCGTGCCCGAAATGCTGCCGTTCGAGCAACTCGTCGACCGCCTCCCGCCCCGACGTCACCACCGCCACGCCATCGCCCGACTCGGCCGTCTCCCGCAGCCGATGCCACGCCTCGGTCACCGACGGCTCCCCGAGCTCCAGCGTCCACAGCTCGCCATCCTCCAGATGGTCGTGCCGCCAGCTGCGCACCGGCTGCACCCCGGCCCGCTCGGCCCACGCAGCGAGCCGCTCGGGCGGCATCGCCCGCTCGCTGCCGGCCGCCTGCTCGTCGTCGCTACCGAGGGTCCGCGCGATCGCCTCCTCCGACGCGATCCCGTGCTCGATGTCGCCGACCGCAAACGGCGCGACCGCCAGCCGGTAGTACAGGTCGGTCCGAACCTCCCCCTCCCGGACCGCCCGGTTCGGGTCCGACGCCCCGGCCGCCACGATGCAATCCCCCTCGACCACCCACTCGAGAAGCAGAATCTGGCGATCCTCCGAGACCGCAGCGACATCCGGCGCCACGACCGCCTCGACCTCCCCGGCGACTCTCTCCCAGTCGTCGTCCTCCCCGAGCACGGCGATCCGCTCGATCCCGTCGCGCGCCTCGAGGATCGCCCGCGCCCAGACTCTTCGACGTTCGACCTCGTCGCCGACCACCAGGATCGGGCTCTCGGAGCTTTCGACGAGTATGCGCAGTATCTCCTCGAGTTCGTCGTCCATCTCGAATCCAGAGGTCATGGTTGAGAGAAGTGGACCGGCTTGTTGCCACCTGCATGTCCAGACGAGCCCGATCTAGCGTACACGCTCGATCGCCTCCCGCAACGTTCGCCACACCGGCGCGGCAGGGTCTCAGACGACTCCCGTCGCACCGACGATGGAGGGGGTCGCGACACCGACGCTCACGCGCCGGTCGAGCCGGGAGTCTCCACCAGCTCGTCGGCGAGCCGTTCGAGCCTCGCGGTCACCTCGAGCGCCTCGAGCCAGCGCGCCGGCAGGGCCCCGGCGCCGAACCGGGCGCCGGCGAGGGCTCCCGTGACGGCGGCGACGGTATCGGCGTCGCCCCCTCGGTTGGCGGCGGTGACGATCGCCTCCTCGGCGGACTCGGCGGTGAGCGCGTCGTGCAGCGCGGTCTGGAGGGTGTGGACGACGTAGCCGCTCGACTGAAGCTCGGCCGCGTCGATCGCGTCGGGCACCGGCTCGAGGGCCTCCAGGAGTTCGTCGGGGGCCTCCGAGCCGACGTGGGCCAGGGCCGCCGCCAGCGGGGCCTCGTCGCCGCGGACGAGCCCGGCGATCGTCAGGTTGAGGAGGACGCAGCCGGCGGTGCATCGCGGGTCGGCGTGGGTGATGGCCGAGGACCGGCGGCTCACCTCGGCGAGCCGGTCGGCCGGCGCGTCGACAAACGCGAGGGCGTGGGGCGCACACCGCATCACGCTGCCGTTGCCGGCGTTGCTCCCCTCCGCCCGCCCCTCCCAGACGCGCCGCCCGGCCTCGCGCCACGACGTCCCCCCGTCGAACTCGGCGATCGCATCCCGGGTCATCATCCCGATATCGAACGGCCCGCTCTCCCACCACCCGACGAACCGCTCGGCGACATCCGCCCCGTCGAACCCCCCGCACGCGACGAGACTCCGCGCCAGACACATCGCCAGGTCGGTATCGTCGGTCACCGTCCCCGCCGGCTGCCCGTGCGTCCCGTCGGCCAGCATCTCGTCCACCCGCCCGTACCGCCGCTCGATCCCCGCCGCCGACTGAAACTCCAGCGGCCGCCCCAGCGCATCCCCGCAGGCGAGCCCGAGTAGCGTCCCGCGTGCTCTGTCTCGTCGTGTTGCCATGAACATTGCCCCAAACCGTGAGACCTGTCTCGACCTCTATGCTGCATCCGTCCGTCCCTCTCGCGGCACTCGTATCTTGTTTGCGTCGAGGCCGGCGTAAGGAGTGTCGTTGCAGGTCGCCAGGAGAATCTGACAATCCTCCGCCACTTCCTCCAGTATTTGATTGAGGACGCGATGGCGGCGCGGGTCGCTGTTGAGCAACCTGTCGTCGAGAATGACCGTGTGTCGTTCATCCTCACTGAGTAGAACGGCGAGTGCGAGCCGCAGCAGGACATTCGTCTGTTCGCGAGTGCCGAAGCTCAGTTCCGAGAATGGAAGGGGGGCGTCGTAGTTCGACATTTGCACCCCGTCGGGCGTGAGCGTTTCGTCGAGTTCGAGGTGCTCGTGGCGTTGATCGGTCAACTGTTGCAGCCAATCGTCGACGATGCTCCGGATCGGGCCGACCAGGCGGCGGTTGCGCTCGTCACGGTACCTCTCGACCAACTGCCACAGTAGTCTCGCGGCGTCGGCCCGTTTCTTCAGCTCATCGCGCCGTTTCTCCTTCTGTGCCAGTTCTGCCTTCAATTCTTCGAGTTTTCGCTTCGCTCCTTTTCCGGTGAGCGTCCGTATCTCGACCTTGAGTTCGTTCGCCTCACTTTCGTGTTCCTGGAGCGCTTGCTCCAGACTCTCCCGCTGTTTTTCCGCCTGCTCCAGCTCCTCCTGCGTCGGCTCGACCTTTTGTTCGACCAGTCGCTGGAGCTCCTCTTGTTCATCCTCGAGTTCCTCGATTGTCTGTTTGCAGTCTCGGATATGCTCTTCGATTCGATCCAGAGAGCCGTAGTTGTCAAGGATCTCGTTTCGCCGATCTACTTTGGTATTCTTCTCAGCCCTCAATTCGGCGAGTGTACTCTCGAGTTCCTGCACCTCCTCGGCCACGTCTGCCCGTTCCTCGCGCAGCTCCGCCAATTCGTCTTCCAACTCGTCGAGCTCGTCGGCGAGATCCTGTTTGCGCTGTCTGGCTTCGCTCAACTCCTCTTCGAGCTCGTCTCCGTCGAGCCCCTCCACCTCGTCTGCAAATTCGGCCCGCTTCGATTCTTCGTCCTTGATGCGAGACTCGAGAGACTGCTTCTCTTCGGCCAATTCGTCGGCCGATTCGATCTGGTCCAGTCGAGTCTTCGCTTCTTCGATTTTCTCTTCGATCCCGTCCGCCCGCTTTCGCCTCTCAAGCAGTTCATCCTCGCCGTCGGCATCGTAACGGCTCAGGGTCTCGTCGATCTGTTGTTCCAAGTCGGCAATCTCTCCCTGCAATTCTTCGAGATCGCGACCGCCCCCCTCCACGTGAATATCCCCGACGCCGTCGATACTGAACGTCGTCGGCTGGACGACGCGGTAGGTGTCGTCTGTCGTTGCCCCCTCCGGCTGCGGAGTGACGGAGAACTGCTCCTCCAGGTCGAATAAGACTTCGATGGCACTCGCCTCGGCCTCGGCGCGAGTCCGCTCCAGCGAGGTCTTCGCCTCGCGAAACTCCTCCAGGTCCTCTTCGGACGGAGCATCGACCTCGGATAAGTCGTCGCGATGCTCTTGAAGTTCGTCCTCGAGTTCCTTTCGCGTTTCTTGTTTCTCTTCGACCTTCTCCAGATGTTCCCGCAGCTCCCGACACCTTTTCTCGGCTTCCAAGGCGGTGGCCCGTTGCCCTGCTTCCTCTTTGTCGGGTCGCAACTTCTTTTTGCGCTGTTCGTCCAGACGATGAATCTTGTCGTCCAGCCGTTCCTTCTCGGCTTTGCGCTCGACCTTCTCCCGTTCCTTCTCCTGGAGCCGCTCCTCGAGCTCGTCCCGCTCATCTGAGAGCGCGTCCAGAGTAGAGAGATCGTCGTCGTAATCCTTCAACTCCTCGCGCGTCGACGCGATCTTGTCGTCCAACTCGTCGCGCCGCTCCAGTTCATCCTCCCAACCGCCGAGACGCTCCTCGAGGGTCTCGATCCGGTCCTCTGTCTCCTCGAGCGCCTTTTTCTTTTGACGCGCATCGTCCTCGAGTTCTTCGAGTTTTCGGCGGTTTTCCTCGACTACGGACATGTCGGCTTCGATCTCCCGGCTCTCTTCGCGCAGGTCCGGGAGTTCGTTTTCCTGCAATTTGCCGAGTTCGGACTTGATCGTGATCTTGTTACCCGACGGCGTCCAAAACCTGTCCCGCTCCGCCTGGATCGCCCCGACAATCGCGTCTTCGACGGGAGCACTCGTCGGAAGGGAGTCCTCGGTATCCAGCTCACGAACCCGTCCCTGCACCGAGTCGTTCCAACTATCTTCCGGAAGCCCCTCGCCCTGCAGGTACCAGAGGGCCTGTGCCAGCCCCCGGTGCTCCGGCTTCGTGACCCCCCGTCCGGGAAGCGAGGCATCGAACAGTTCGCGCATGCGCTCTTCGGCGGCGTCACCGTCGGCCTCCAGGCGCCACTCGTCGCCGGTGTGCTTGGAAAACTCCACCATCTTTTTGCCCAGGAACCGCTTGACGATGCGGAGTCTTTCCCCCTCGACTCGCTCCAACACCACCGACGCCTCCGGATTCAGCGAGGATTCGTGAGGCTGCATCGCCTCCAGATCACTGGACGTCCCGGTATGGCGATCGAAAAGCGTCCGCTGCAACGCCTCGAACAACGTCGTCTTTCCGGCCTCGTTCTCGCCGACGAGCAGGTTGATCCCCGGCTCGAAGTCGAATGCGTGTTCGTTGCGGTAGCGTCGCCAGTTTTTGACTCGTAGCTTCCGGACAATCATGGTTCACCCCTCGTCACTGCGACTGACTGTGGTTGTCGACGACGTCGAAAAGCAGACGGCGCGCCTCCTCCACGACCTCCCGGTCCTCGTCGGCGAAATCGCTCCCGGGTCCGTCGGGAATCTTCCCGTCGACGATGGCTGCGAGATCCTCGTTCACCTCGCTGAGTATGCCGTCGGGAATCTCGAGTTCGCGCTCCTCGTACAGCGAGGACTCGTCGAAACTCAGACTCCAGTAAAACGCATCGGACCCGAACTCGTCGTCCAGAGCTTCGACGGCGTCCGCGATCACCGGGTCGGCCTCCCGCGCGGCCTCCAACTCCAAGCGCGCGACGAGATCCTGAATGTCGCCCTCTCTCTCCAGCTCCGCCCGGAGGGCGTCGACATCCGTCTCGTCCAGCAGGGCTTCCTTTACGTCGCGCCAGTGGAGCTGCCCGACGGACGTCGGCTTGATTTGCGGATCCTCCTCGCCGGACGAGACCTCGACGACCAGTGCGTGCCCCGGCTCCTCCTCCCCGAAGGACGTCTGCTCGATCGTGCCGGGGTACGCAGTCCGCTGGTTCACGCTCAACCCGTGCCAGTCCCCGAGCGCCAGGTAGTCCAAGCCTGACTGCGCCGCCCGATCCGACGGAATCGGAAAGTTGGGAGAATCGTCCGGAAGGACATCCCGTGATCCGTGAGCCACCCCGATCCGAATGCGGTCGTCATCAGAAGCCCGCTCCGGAATCCACGCCGTCGGATCCTGCCGACTTTGCTTTTGCTTCAACGGGCAAGGATACAACACCACCCCATCCTCGACCTCCACTTCCACCCGTCTCTCCAACAGGTGCATGTGTTCACCTCGATTCTCCCATTCGATCGCATCCCAGATGCCCCCCGGCCGAATCGGATCGTGATTGCCCGGCAGCACATAGATCGGAATCGGCTCGAGCGCCTCGAAGATGTCGACGACTCGACCCACGGTCGCTCTATCGAGGTCTTCGTTCTCGAATGTATCCCCGGCCACGATGACAAAATCGACCGACTCTTGCTCGGCAACCCCGACGACCTTCTCGGCCGTCTCGAACCGGGTCTCCCGGGCCCGTGCGGAAGTGTCGCCCAACTGCTGCGGGGTGTGACCGAGTTGCCAATCGGCAGTATGGAGAAAACGCACCGTCATGACTTTCCCTCTCGTCTCTCGGACCAGGAGGTGAAACTGGCTCGACACTTAGCGTTAATCGTTCACTAAACAGATAAGCGACGCGCTCGCCGATGTCAATCGCTCCGACATCCGGACCGAACTCCTCCCCCGACCACCCTCACGTACGCCGTTCCAACCGCTCGACCAGTCCCGTATTTCTTTCGTCACTCCGGCGGGCCGCCTCGTCGATGCGAGCCGGGTCGCCGAAGAACGTCACAGAGCTGCGAGCCCGAGTGATGCCCGTGTACAGAAGCTCGCGCGTGGCGAGTGGAATCTCGTCGCGCGGGAGAACGATACCCACCGAGTCGTACTCCGATCCTTGCGCTTTGTGGACGGTGAGTGACCAGGCGTAGTCGAGGTGAGCTCGCAGCGGACCGATCGTGAATGCGGCGTACCCGGATCGGCGGGGAAAGATCGCGCGCTTTCGGCTTTGTCCCGTTTGTTGATCCTGCACCCGAAGGACAATGCCCCGGTCGCCATTGAACAGCCCGCGTTCGTAGTCGTTGCGGGTCATCATGATCGGTTCGCCGACGGCCAGTTTGTCATCGTACACCGATTGTCTTTCGACGTGTCGGTTGTGGAGCTTCGAATCGAGTCGGGAGACGCCGCGAGGGCGACGTCGAGTGACTCCCAGCAGTTGATACTGCTCGAACGCGCCGAATAGTCCGTCCAACCGTTCCCGCGCCGACTCCGAGGGAGCGTTGTCTTCGAACATCAATGGCTCCCGCCACTCGACACCTCCGAGCACGTCCTCCGCGATGAGGCGGTCGTACCATTGCTCGATCCAATCACCGGAGGCACCACTCAGCAGTTCGGCTCCTCGAAACTCGAGCTCCTCGAACGACGAGCGTTTGGTAATCACCGGCTTGCCGTGCACGTCCTCTCCCGCCACCTCCTCGGCGAGGTCGAGTTCGGCGCCGCCGTCACGTGCGACCCCTGCCGCATCGAGAAAGTCTAGGCGCCCTCCGCCGTCTCGCACGGCCTGTGCGACCGCGAGCACGTTACTTCCTTCGGGATCGTCCTGGCGCATTCGGAAGTTCTCCGTCAGGCGTATCGACTGGGCGGCGACGGCCTCGTCCGACGACTGAACGTCCAATTCGTCCCCGTGCAATACGTGTCGACGCGGCGTTGCCGTATGGACGGTACCGGGCACAAGGTCTCTAAACGCCGCCCCCGACCCGACGGCGGGCAACTGGTCGGCATCCCCCACGAGCACGAGCTTGGCGTCGTCGTCAACCGCGGCCACCAGTCGGTCCATCAACTCGAGGTCGATCATGGATGCTTCGTCGACGACCACATACTCGTGGGGCAGAGGTCGGAAGGCATCGTGGTAGAACGCACGACGCCGCTGCGAGTAGCTGAGCAAGCGATGAATCGTCGCCGGCTCCTCCAGTCTCTCCACGATTTGACGATCGATCTCGTTTTGGGAGTCGAGTTGTTCATCGATGGCGGCACCGAGCCGGTCGGCGGCCTTCCCGGTCGGAGCGGCGAGAGCGACATCTTCCGGGTCCACCTCCAGCGAACCCAACAACCGTAGCAACGAGACAATCAGTGATGTCTTTCCCGTTCCAGGCCCACCGGTAATCACCGACAGCGGTGACGTTGCCGCCGTCGCGATGGCAAACTGCTGCTCGGGCGTTGGGACCAGATCGGCAGCGTCGACGACCCGGTCCATAGCTCCGGCAACATCGTCTTCAGTAAACTCGGCCGAGTCGGGCCAATCCTCGTCTCTCCACTCCGGGATGAGACGACTGGCGAGGGCATCGGCCAATCGTCGCTCCTCGACGCGGTCGGCGTGCCGATAGAAATGCCCGTCGTCGACAACCACGGGTCGATAATCGCCGGCCTCCCCGACCAAACTCGATGAGCTCTCCCCGGTCAACACGTCGATCGTCTGCTCGGCGATCTGACGAGCCTCGTCGTCCGACTCAAGAAAATTTGGCAGGAGGTCGCGAAGTCGACCGGCCAACCCTTCGACTCCCTCACTCGTCAGGTCGAGCCGAACACTCCCGCGACGTCGCGCGACCGAAGCCGCCAACAACGTGACGAAGAGTGCTCGACGCCCCTCTGGCGCGAACTCCGAACGCCGGGCCAACTCGAGCGAGAACACCGCGTCACTGCGTTCGAACTCACTCTCCTCGATGGCCTCTTCGAGCCGATCGAGGTCGGCGAACGCACCGATACGTTCGCGCCGCTCCGCTTTCCACGCCTCTGTCGGCGTCGCTGGTTGTTCCATCTCCGTCGACGTTGTCATCACGCCCTCCATCGATCGTGTGAGCCCGCGGCGATGTAGTCGCGGTGGTCGGACAATTTGGACTCGACGAGCTCTCCGGTTCGCTGTTCCAGCTCGACTAACTCGTCGAAGTTCGGTTGTCGAAAGAAGACCCCCGGCGAATGGTCGGCGTCCGTTGGTCCCATCCCGCGGGGAAACAGGTACATGAACCCGCCGAAGTACTCCTCGAACTCCTCGCGGCTATCCACCGCACGAGCGACGAGCCGGGCCGCCGCCGTCGCGTAGAAGGTCGACTGAATGTGGTAGCGGTCCGCGACCACTGCCGCGACATCCTCCGGCGAGTACGCATCTTCACCCTCGCGGGTATTGGTCTTCCAATCGGCGATGTACAGCCGTCCGTCCCACTCGAAGACCAGGTCGATGAACCCGCGAAGATACCCGTCGCGACTCGGTTGGGATCCGGGCCGATCTCCCTCCACCAGTTGCTGAAGCGTCGCGCCCGTCTCCCCGGGAATGGGATACCAGAACTCGAGCTCCATCGACTGGCGGTCCGACGCGGCAACCGACGGGAGGTCCAGTCCCTCCGCGCGCACCGGCGAAGTCAGGCCCCGCCACACGAGTTTTTCGAGCTCCCTGGGATAATCCTCGAGGCCGTACCGGGCAGAGATACTCTCCAAGGTCGCAGCGACTGCATTGCGCGCCCGCCAGTCATCGAGATCGTCGGCCTCGTAGGCCGTCCGATAATCGAGGTCCTCGAACAGTTCGTGAACGCAAAGTCCCGTCGTCTGGCCAGGCGGCGGCCCCTCGAAATCGCGCTCGTCACTCGATTCACCGTCGGTCGGCTCCGCCCGTTCGTCGAGCACCAGTGCTTCGTTCGTCTCTGTTTGTTCCTCATCGTACCCGACCCAACTGTCGACCGACTTGTACGACTCGACGTACAGGCGTCGGTCCGCGCGTAGCCGACCGAAGGTCTCCTCGTCCGTCGTCACCGTCGGGCCGTCGGGATCCAGCGCCTGCGCCACCTCGTTGAGTTCAATCCCTTCACTGGGCTCGTCAGCGCTCGCCTCCGTGGTTTTGGGGGGCGGGCTCGGATCAGCTTCGCGGGAGTCTATCTCGAAGCCCTCGGGTGCCCCGCCGTCGAGCAGATCGTCGAGGCGCTCGACGAGAGGGCCCGCGGGGCTCTTGGTTCGCACGAGGTCTCCGTCCCGCGTCTCCTCGTCAGCGTACGGAAGGTACAGCCGGCCTTCCGGACGCGTCATCGCCACGTACAGAAGTCGTTCGTCCTCCTCCTCGATATAATCTTCGATACGGCGCGTCAGCTCGTCCGAATCCCCCTTGCCACCGAAATACTGCACTCGTTCGCCGTCCTCGTCGTAATATCGGTAGGGCGGACGAAACTTCCGGCCGTAGCCGCCGTACGCGAATACGACCGGTGCAGACAGGCCCTTGGCTTTGTGCATTGTCATGATCTGCACGGCCTCCTCTTCCGTCTCCAGACGCTGCAGGTCCCCTTCCTTGCCCTCCGGTTCCGCCTCGCCCTCAACGTATTGCCCCAACCGTAGGATGATGTCGCCCAGGCTCAGGTCGTCGGACTGCGCCCAGTCGACAAACGTTTCACCGAGATGCTCGTAATTGGTCAGTTCTCGCTCTCCGTGCTTCTCGAAGACTTGGCGCCGGAGCAGTCCGGACCCGTCGAGTACTTGATGAACCAGTTGGCCAATGCGCCCGGACTCTCCGTGTTCGTGCCAGGCGTCGAGCCGCTCGACGAGTTCGTGCCCTTCGTCGACCACCTCGGTGATCTCCGCCGCCCGGTCCAGTTCGAGCCCGAAAAAAGGCGTCGCCCACGCCTTCAGTCGGCGCGATCGATCGCCGGGCCGCTCGACCGCCCGGAGCAACTCGAGCCAGTCGCGCGCTTCGGGCGTCTGAAACAACCCCTCGCGTTTGTAGAAAGCATACGGTACTCCGGCAGCCCGCAGATACTCCGCAAACTCGTCGCCCTGACTCTTGCTCCGCGTCAACACGTAGATGTCGCCGGGCCCGATCGTGTCGAAGTCTTCGTCGGCGTTGTCACGAATCTGCAGGCCCTCGTCACCACTCTCGGAGACCAGGCTTCGGATCTCCTCGGCCCAAGCGGTGAAGACCGTGCCCTGAAAGCCGTCCGACCCCAAGCCGGCCTCGTCGTCAGTTATCACCTTTGTGACGACGATGGGCGTGGCCGGCTCTCCGTGCGCGTCGACCATTTCCTTGTCCGGCATCCCCGCGTCGACAGGCCGGTCGTATGAGTTGCGGATGCGGAAAAACGAGTCGTACCCAGGGTCGAAGACCAAGTTGTACGCAGAAATCAAGTCCTGGGTTGACCGATAGTTGTTGGGAAGCGGAATCGGCTTATCAGGGGACGCCGAGTGGCTGTTTACGCGGTCGACGGCGTCGAAGTAGGTGCTCACGTCGGCTCCCCGAAAACCATAGATAGCCTGTTTCGGATCGCCGATCAGCGTACAGGGATGGTCGCGGGCGGATTCGACAAAGACCCGCTCGAAAATTGCCCACTGGTCTGGATCGGTGTCCTGGAATTCGTCGACCAGTGCATGCTCGTACTCACCGCGCAGCGTCTCGACCAGCTCGTCGTTCTCCTCGACCGCCTCGCGGACGTATGAGATCATATCGTCATAGGTGAACGCCCCTCGCTCCGCTTTCAGATCGTGCAAACGGTCTTCGACCATTCTCGGAAATTTTGCCAAAACCGGAGCAAGGATTCGCAGGTCGAATTCATCCAGCGCTTCGAGACTCTCGGCCCAACTCGGGTCATAGACATTCTCACTGGCGTTCGTGATGAAAGACTTGTTGCCGATGTACTCGGCCGGGGATGCCGTGTCGTTACTTTTCAGTTCCTCTTCGAACGCGATCAAAAAGGCGAGCACACCGCGGTCCTCACGGGCCTCGTATCCGGACCGAAACGCGTCGAGATAGCGGTACAATTTATCCTCTCGTCCCCCGTGCAAATCGCCCCGTTCTCCAGCCTCGCGGAGCGTCGCGTCCATACGCCGCACGACCGGTCGCAGGTCCTCCAACGCCTCGTCGAGTTCCGACAGGTCGAACTGCGGCTCGACTCGGTCGGAGACACTTACTGCCTCTGACAATATCGAGTGCAGGTTCTCGACGGAATTGTCCTCGAGATACCTCTCCAGCAGAGTTTCGAGTTCCGGGTCTGCCGTAAAATCCTCCCGCATCGCCTGGTGGAATGACTCGTCGAACAGGTCGTCGAACGACACCAGCTCCTGGTCGAACGGTCGGCGGTTGGCGAACGCGTGCTCCAGAAGCACCCGGTGGCAGAACCCGTGGATGGTGTAGATCGGCGCGCGATCGAACGAAAAGAGCGCCTCGCGGAGGCGTCGACGTTTATCCTCGTCGATCTCCCAGTGTGGTTCGTCGGAAGCCGCGTCGTGCCCCTCCTGTTCGACGAGCCGCTGCAAGATTGCCCGAACCCGCTCGACCAGCTCGGCCGTCGCTCGTTCCGTAAAGGTCAGGACCAGGATGTTCGAGATGGATATCTCCTTCTCGATCACCAACTCAACGATCAAATGTTCGAGCGTAAAGGTCTTGCCCGTCCCGGCCGAGGCCTCGACCACGCTGCTCGCATCGGTCGGTATCTCCTCGAGGATCTCGGGCTTCGCTGCACGTATCGTTTCCATGACTTTTTCCGTATCTACTGGCGAAACTACAGGCCGACCGCCTGGACGCCGCGAACGAACGGTCCCAGACGTTGCTCGACGAGTTCGGTCAACTCCGTGGCGTCATCAGACGGAATCGGATAGCGCTGAATGTTGGCCACGGGACCGTACTGCTCCGAGGTGTGACCATATTCGCCCTCGGAGTCCCAGACCTCATTCCGCAGTTCATCCGGGTTGACGTTGAGGCCCTCGTCGAGAACCTCTTCGAGTTCAGAGAGTGCAAATCGATAGGCGTGCGGCTCGAACCACAATTGCTCCGCCAGGGTTTCGAGTTGCGCGGCCGCCTGCTGCGGGGTGTTCTCCTCGAATCTCACACGTCGCGGGTCCGTGCCACCGTTTCTGTGTAGCAAGACGACCTCGAACTCATCACCGTCGAAAATCCCGGCAACCGACAACACCAGCCCCTGGATCCAACCGCGCAACGCCCGGCGCCAACCCACCTTGTAGCTCTCTTTGCGTGTCGGGATGTAAATCACCTCGAGGTCGGGGGCGACCAGAGTTGTGTCCCCGGTGAGATCCAAAATCTGGCGCCGATTCCCTCGCTCGATCTCGAGCCGAAGCGCCTCTCGCGCCTGTACGTCGTCGTCCCCCTCTGGCGCTCCAAACCGGTACCGATGACGCTCGACATCCGGCTCGTCTTTGAGCTGCTCCTCCCACGCCTCCCCGATTGTCTGGAGTCGAGTTCGGTCTACCCGACCGTACGCACCGACGGGCGCCTCTCCCTCCAATGCCGCGCGGTCCATCTCGTGACCCAGCGCCGCCTCGACAGCGCCCTCGATGGCCTGCCCCGAGGCTCCCTCTCGAAACGCCTCCCGCAGAATCGTCACCTTCTGGAGAGTCGACAGTTCGAACGGCTCGTTGGTCTCCTCGAGGATCGCATCTTCATCCTCATCGCGAAGCCCGAGCCGATAGCGCGCCCATCCCTGGAGCGGACTCTCCAGAAACTTCCGAAGCGCGCCGAACCGCAGCTCCCGAATACTGCGGTCTTCCCCGGGCTCGCGACGCTCGACAGGCGCGTCGATCTCCCGGGTCAATCCGAACGTCTTCCGCAGCCCCCCGTCGGCAGCCGCGTCGCCGACCAACTCCGATACCTCGAGGTCGCGGGTCCTCCCCCCACCGAGCTGCTCAAGCAGTTCCTCCCGAAGCTCGTACGCCCGCCGCTCACTGTGGGCCGACGGATGGTATGTCGGCGCGAGATTGTCACCCTCGTCCGCCCCTTCTTTGAAGTACGCCTCGTCGAATCGCCGCAGCGGATGGTGGCGTACCAACTCGTCCAGTCCCTCCTCGCCGACGTACTGTTCCAGGATGTACTGGAACTCCCGGACGACCGAAGAAGGTTCCAGCTCCTCTCCGGTCACCGGGTTGCGGTCGACCCACGAGCAGGTGACGCGTCGGCGCGTCGACAGGAGCGTCTCGAAAAACATGTACCGCTCGCGATCGCGCTCCCACAGGTCCCCCTGTTCCCACTCGGCCGTGCGCAAATCGATCGGCGTGCGCGGTGACGAGCCCGGAAAATCCTCCGCACCCAGACCCGTCATGAAGATGGTCTCGAAGGGAATCGGCCGCTGCGGAACGAACGAGGAGACGACGACACCAGTCGCTAGGTAATGGCCCCGCTCGTAGGTCTGTGAGGCAAGTTCGCGACGGGCGAATTCGACCGCCGCTCGGTACGGGACACTCTCGGTCTCCCCGATGGTCGACAGATCCTTCTCGGCCGCCGACCGCAACGCATCGAGGTACCCGGCGAACTCCGCTTTTTCATTCGGCTCGGCCGGCGCCAGATGCTCCTCAATCCAGTCGGCCATCCACCGGCACCAGCCGCCTAGTGAATCCTCGTGCTCCCGGGTCGCGCGGGCCTCGCCGATCAACTGGCGTACCAGCTCGACCCATCGCCCCGCCGCCTCCGGTTCCGCCATGTCGGTCGGCGCCTCTGGCACGTACGTTTCGCCCGACAACTCGAACGGCTCAGCACGCCCGCGACGCCCGCCGGTCTCTTCCAGAAACGACCCGAGGACCAGGCGGGTGATCCCCTGATCCCAGTTGTACAGGTCCCGCTCCACGTGCGTTCCGTCGAGATCCCCGGCATCGGCTCCCCGAAAGATGGCCAGCTCCTCGCACCAGCGCGACCACTCCTCCGGATTGGCTTCGGCGTAGTTCGCGGCCAGGTTGGGATGCGCCAGAAGCGAGCCGAGTTCCCGACGGTCGAAGTCCCCGAGCGGAAGCTCCAACAACAACTCGATCGCCTGCAGTAGCCGGCTCCCGTCGCCGCGCTCGACATCGACGAGGTTGAACGGAATCCCGCGCACTTCCTCGAACACGGCCTCGAGGTGCTTCTGGTATTCCTCGCGCTGCCTCGGGTTCACGATGACCGCGATGTCGTTGAAATCGAGGCCGTCGTGCTCGAGCATCATCGCCCAGATTTCGTCGGCGACCGCCTCCAACTCTCGCCGCACCCCCGGGGCCTCGATGAACCGAACGCTCTCGTCGGGCGTCGGCTCATAGGGCGATGCCGCCGCCTGTCGGAATTCGAGCACGTCGGTCTGAAATGCCTCGAGCAACGTCGGCTCTTCGCTCTCTTCCGGCCTCGGTGCGGGCCGCTCCCAGTTCTCCTCGGGCGTATGGCTGACTAAGCGATTCAACATGTGGATATGATCGCGACCCGCACGGCCCCAGAGGGGAAGCGCGAGCGGGGTATCACTGGGGCCCTCCGGATCGAACGACCGGGGCTCGATCGGACTCGCTTCCGGAACCGCCGCAGCGCGAGCCTCTAGCGACAAATGAGGCAACCCCGGGTCCGGCGCGCCGCCGTCGGCCGCCGCGACGAGTTCCTCCTCTTTGTCGTAGATGACGTCCTCCCAGAAGTGCGCACACGGGTTGAGCACGAAGAACCGAAGCTCCGCCACCTGGGCCATCCGCTCGAAGATCTGCCCGTAGACCGGCGAGACGTGCGACAGCCCAAACAGGTAGATCGTATCTTCGAGATCCACATCCTCCTCGGGCTCGAAATCCCGCCAGTAGTTTGTGAAGAGTTCGAACCCCTCTTCCTCTCCCGCAGCGTCCTCCAACAGGCCGTCGGCGCAAAACAAAGCCCGCCAGATACACCGCTGCCACCGTTCGTTTTCTCGGTACGGGCCAGCCGCCGATCCGGCACTGGCCACGTGCGCAGATCCCGTATACAGCTCCTCCGCATCTGCCCACTTCTCGAGC
This sequence comes from uncultured Bradymonadales bacterium, assembly GCA_964600555.1. GTDB lineage: Bacteria > Myxococcota_A > Bradymonadia > Bradymonadales > Bradymonadaceae > CAJXPB01. Next base: position 15,196 of record CAZRLK010000034.1, on the reverse strand, counting down.
ATCCGCATCCGGGAGTATCCATACTCTCGGAAATTCTTCGCCAGCCGCTCGGCCAGTTGGTAAGTGCGAAGGGCATCCCCATCCTCGCCCCCCTGTTCGAGGTACGAGCGAACCGGGGCCATCGCCTCGTTGTCTTCCAAGAAGGAGTCCGAACAGAGAAGGCCCAGAAGCGCCGAAGTCAATCTCTGATCCTCGAGCGGGATCACCTCGTCGGGCAATCGGTCTCGCAACCAGGCCTCGAGCGTCGAAAACTCGATGTCGCCAACGATTCCGAACCGATCCGCCAGCTCGAATTTGAGGAACTTCTCGACGTTTCGGTTTGGCACCACCACCCGGGGCGGCTCGAAGATACGCCCCAAATTTTGCCCTCCGTCGAGCGCATCGGCGAGTGACTCGACGAGCCGCTCGATGCGATTCGAGTATTCGAGGCGAATGCCGCCTTGCGCGTCGTGCACACTCAAAATCGACCTCCGACCACTTGCTCTCGTGTCGACTCGCGGGCGACGCCCGGACGCTCGAACGTCGTCCGTCGCCAGCGAGTGCCAGTTGCTCCGTCCCGTCTCGGGACACCGACTGAGTTCGACAATGACTGGGTCGTCGCATTCGGTGTTCCGCGATACGTGGATTGCGTCCGATTGTGCACGCATCATGGCACATAAATTCCACGGCTCCAACGGCGTGTCGACGGGTGATCGATCGAGTTGCGATGTATGAAACGGCAGGATCTTGCGAACTCGTTGGAGCGGACGTTCGCTGCGGGAACAGGGGAGGTGCGCAGCGAGAGAGCTCGCGTGGAGGAAGGGGCCAGCGAGTGACAACGCGCGCCGAGTTCGAAGCGCCGTGGATCCAGACGACGAGGCGAATGCTCGGCCACCATCGGATAGCCTTTCTAAAAGTTCGAAAAATGATCGAAATGATCTGGATGGCTGGATAACCGACTTTGGTTGTCGGCGACTTTGTTTACTGTTGCCTAAACGGTAGTCGTTGGGAAGAGACTGAGGGAAAACGGAGACGAAAAGATGGAGACGTTGATGGAGCTGACGGCACGTTATCTGGAGAGGCTACCTGACGAGACCCGGGAGTGGCTCGAAGCCAGCGATCTGTGGGAGGATCCGACGACACTCGCGGTCGTCGATCCGCTGGAGACGGCGGCGATCGCCTACGAGCGGCAGCTCGGGCCCGAGGTGGAGTTTGCGCTGGAGGCCGGAATGTTGCACCGGGCGCCCGTGATCGCGTCGGGGCCGAACGGCGAGTCGCCAGGTGATTACGCCGACATCCCGGGAGACTTGGACTCGATGACGCTCGAGATTCTTCGCGGCCACGAATCGGGGTCGGCCGTGGACGAGCACTGCTCGTCGTTCGAGACGACCGTCGCCGCCTGCATCCTCAACATGGCCACCCGCTGGGCCGACGGGGAGGAGTCCTACCAGTGGACCGAAGAGACCATCCGGCGCGTCTGCGAGTTCGGCGCGCACAAAAAGCTCTCGGCGCTGCGTGAGATCGAGCGGTCCGTTCTCGACACATGAGAAAAGATGAGCGATGTGAACGCGCAGGCGCAGTAAGTGAAGGGGGGGTAACTCTTTCTTGTTGGCATTCCTTGTGTCTTTGCGGGGCCATCAATTCTGATGTCCGGGGTTGAAAGATCTGTGGTTCCTCCGGTTGACGGGAGGGCGATCGAACGGGGATGATTCGGTCGAACGACTGCTTGTTTCCAGCACGGTGTCGTGTGGCGCACGAATCCCCGGAGGAGTTGCAGAGTGGCTTCCCAGCTCGGCGAGATCATCAGGCGGGCGCGCGACGATAAAGAAATAGGAGTGCGCGAGCTCGCGCGTCGGATCGACAAGTCGGGGTCGTTCATCGTGCGGATCGAAAACGACGACCCGCCGCCGTCGGTCGCCGAGGAGACCCTGCGGGCGATCGCCGGCGAGCTCGAGCTGGAGGCCGACCGGCTGATCACGCTCGCCGGCAAGACCCCGTCGGACGTGCGGCCGGAGGACGAAGAGGAGGTGGCGCTGTATCGCAGCGTCAAAAACCTCGACGACGAGCAGCGCGAGAAGGTGCGGGAGTACCTGGAAGAGCTGGAGAAAGAGGACTAAAAAGGCTCAGATTGCCGCAAAGGCGCGAAGGCGCAAAGAGGGTTTCGCAAAGGGAAAACAGCCTTTTTTCGGTAGGAGCCTTTGCGCCTTCGCGCCTTCGCGTCGAAATCGTTTTTTCGTTGGGTCAGCCACGACATGTACAGGGGCGCCATGGACGTTCCCTACCTCGAGCGAGACGAGATTCGGCAGGCGGCACGGGACCTTCGGGGGGCGGCTTTCGGCGGGGAGGCGCCGGTGCCGGTCGACCTCGAGGCGCTCGTGTTCGACTACCTGTACGACGAGCACGGCGTGGCGTTTTTCGACGACCGGCCGCTCGAGAGTCCGGACGGGGAGGCGGGCAACGGCGGGCAGGGCGGTGAGCGAGACGTCCTCGGCGTGACCTACCCGCTGAAAAACGAGATCCACGTCGACGGCGGGCTGGCCGACGAGCACCTCGGGCGCTACCGGTTTACCGTCGCCCACGAGATCGGCCACTGGGTGTTGCACCGCCCCCTTTTTCTCGACGATGAAAAAAACACTCCCCGGCACCTCGTCACTCTGAGGCGCGACGTCGTCGGCGCCGGCGGCGGGTCTCGCGGGTATCGCCCGGCGGAGTGGCAGGCGACCGCCATCGCCCTCTGGCTGCTGCGGCCCGAC
>CAZRLK010000034.1:0-12454 GCA_964600555.1 uncultured Bradymonadales bacterium | reverse complement strand
GGTCGCCCGGGAGCCCGGGCGCGACTCCCCGCTGCGGCCCGCCTCCCGCGCCCTGGCCGCCAGCCCGAAAGACGACCACCCACCCCTGCATCGCGTCTTCGCACTGTCGATCGAGGCAACCGCCATCGCCCTCGAAGAACGCGACTATCTGACCGGCGAATGATCGTATGATGGGGGATCGGTCGGGTTTTTTGTTTGATCTGCCCACCTCGGGGCGTTTAGTGTTCTTTAAACGTAGATCGTCTGGCCGTCTTCTCTCGCATCCGACTCCCGGGAGGCATCCGATGCCCCAGTACAACTACGACGACGTCCTCGAGGCCGACTCGCCCCGCCAGGTCACCCACGCGTCGTTCTGGCGGCACCGCGCGTCGATCTCCCCGCGCATCGCCTGGGGGCTGATCGTCCGCCGACCCGCGCTGGTGGCCGACCCGCCGCCGGTGCAGGTCGACGGCATCCCCTGGGAGATCCGGCGCCACCTCGCTCGCGACCGCGGCGAGTTGCGGGAGGTCGCGTGCAAACTCTCGCTGTACTGGCGTGCCCCGGCCGCCGAGCTTTTCGCCGGCGACCCGAGCGACTGGCAGAGCGCGTCGGTGTGTCTGCTGCACCACGTCCCGCGCCGGGTCCTCGTGCAGTTGGCGCGCTTTCTCGAGACGCCCTCCGTGATCCACACCCGCCGGGGCCGCGACTCGCGCATCGATCTGCTGTCGACGGCCCCCGATGCCCCCGACGGCTCGCCTCCCGACGGCCTCGAACTCGGCCTCGACCGCCACGGCATGATCGACGTCCACGAGATGTTCGAGACCTACCTGCGCGACCTGCTCGACCTGCCGGACGCCGCCGAACTGGCGTGCTACCTGGCCGCGCCCCCCGGCAGCTTCTCGAACGCCTGCCTCAACTACGAGCACTCGTGCCGACAGATGCACGAGCGACTCCGCGACCGCGCCTCGGCCGGGGAGTGATCGGCCACGCCGACCGAACGCTTTCGTCACCGCCGCGACTCGCGCCACGGGATTGTTCCACCCCTTCGCGGTTGTTACCTTGAGTCGAGGATTCACCGTGCATCCGGCCGAGGAGGCAGACCGTGGCGACCCAGCCCGTCGACCCGACCCAGAACCGCCACTGGACCGCCGCCGAGTACATGGCGATCGACGACGACGAGCATCGCGAACTCATCGAGGGAGACCTGCGTATGACGCCGGCGCCGGATACGTTTCATCAACGCACGAGTCGAGAACTGGAATGGTATCTCGCGGCGCACATCCGCTCCAACGACCTCGGTGAGTATTTCGTCGCTCCCTACGATGTCGTGTTGGCCGAGGATACGGTCGTCCAGCCGGACTTTCTGTTCGTCACCGCCGAGCGCTTCGAGGAGCTGTACGACGGCCACGGCCTCACCGGCGCCCCCGACCTGGTCGCCGAGGTCGTCTCGCCGGGGACCGAAGGCCGCGACCGGGTCGACAAGCGGCGGTTGTACGCCGAGGCCGGCGTCGAATGGCTGGTATTGGTCGAGCCCCGCGAGCAGGTCGTCGAGGTCTTTCGGCTCGACGACAAAGGGCAGTACGTGCTGGACGCCGCGGCCGGCGGCGACGAGACCCTCGTCCTGTCGGTGTTCGACGACCTCGAGATTCCCCTCGAAGAGATCTGGTTCGAAGAGCCCGAGACGGCGGACTGAACGTCTCATCGCGCCAAAAGATCGTATGATGCAGGAAAATACGGCATGTTCGCTTGATCCGGCCCCGTCCCGTCGTTTAGTGTTTCGTAAACGAAAACCGTCGCATCTCGCACTCGTTTTGTCGGGAGTCTCCGTATGTTGCCCATCCCCGAGAGCCTGCTCGGTGCCGCCTTCAGCCTCGCCAGCCGCGCCGCCCGCGGCGAAATCGACGTCGACGAGCAGACCCGCGAGCGCCTCCAGCGGGTCCGCACCTCGCTCGAGGAGGTCTCCGAGCTGGTCGGCGATCTGTCGGCCCGAGACCCGTCGAGCTGGGCGGCGTTCGCGGGCCGGGCGATGGACCGCACCTGCGAGACCCACGGCCGCGCCGAGTCGACCTCGGAGTGGCGCAAGGCCCGGGGGTTCGTCACCACGCTCGCGCTGGACGGCGTCGTCGTCGACTACCTGCGGGCGGCGGAGGACGTCGCCACCGAGACGGTCTTCACCGACGGCGACGAGGCGGTCCTGCTCGCCGATCTGCCGAACGGCACGCCCCTCGCCGTCGAGACGACCGGGGCCGGCACCGGCTCGACGACCGGGCTGTACCACCGCCCCGGAACATCGCGGCGCGCGGTGCATGCCGGGCTCGCTGCCGCGTTCTGGTCGCGCGGGCCGTCGGTGCGGATCGCCTGGGGCGGCAGTGCCCCGATCCTCCGGCGCATCGACCTCGATCGCTTCGAGTACCGCGGCGACCGGCGGGAGCTGATCGCGCGGTGGCGGAGGTTCCTCGAGGCCGGCATTCCCCGCAAGATCCTCTTGCAGGGGGCGCCGGGGACCGGCAAGACGACCCTGTGCTGCCACGCCGCCCGCGAGATCGGCGGCCGGACGCTCGTGGTCACCGGCGACGTCCTCGACCAGCAGCCGACCGCCGCCTGGAACCAGCTCTTCGAGATCCTCGCGCCGACGGTCGTGATCGTCGACGACGTCGAGCGGCCCTCCTCGATCGGTGGCGAGGGCATCTCCGGCGATCGCCTGCGGCTTTTCGGCTCGGAGTGCGACGAGATTCCGCTCGTGCTGTTCACCTCGAACGACCACGCCGAGCTGCCGGAGGCGATGCGGCGGCCGGGGCGGATCGACCGGATCGTCGAGTTCGAGGAAAACGCCTCCGAGACCCGGCGCCAGATCGTCCGCCAGATCGCCGGGGAGGAGGGCGTCGCGATCCCGGAGGGGCGGTTCGGCGAACTCGAGGAGCTGATCAGCGAGTACGGGGCGGCGCACGTCCGCGAGGCCCTGCGGCGCGCCGAGGTGCTCGGCTGGGAGCAGGTCTCGTTCGACGTGCGCACCTTTCGGATGCACAGCGACTGCAGTGCGCTCTCGGAGTGGCTTCGCGTGCACGGTTTCGAGCGGCTCGGCGAGGTGCCGGACACCTTCGCCGACGAGCTGTTCGGCCGCAGCGAGGTCGAGCGGGTGATGGAGAACGAGCGGGGGGCGCTGGAGTCCCGCTCACTCCCCCGCCGCGCCGTGATCTGGCGGCGGGCCGACGCCGGGGGCGGGTTCGGCGTCGAGCTGCACGTGCGCGGCGGCGGGGCGGGCCGGGAGGCCATCCGGCGCGAGGCCGCCGCCGTCTTCTGGGAGGGACGCTCGGCGGTGATCCTCGATGCGATCGACCGTGAGTTCACGTTTCGGAGCGTCGACCTCGAGACCCGCTCGTATGTCGGCCCGCACCTGGATCTGATCGATCAGCTCCGGGCGTTTCGCGAGGCGGGGATGCGCCGCTCGGTGCTGCTGCAGGGACCGCCCGGCACCGGCAAATCGACACTGTGTCTGCACGCCGCCCGCCGGCTCGTCGACCGGTCGCTTTTTTTGAGCCCGGACGCCCTCGGCGAGCTGCGGGCGGCGGAATGGGAGGCGCTGACCTGGCTGTTCGCCCCCGAGATGGTGATCGTCGACGACGTCGACCGCGTCGGCCACGGTCGGCTCGAGTGCAAACTCCGGTTTTTCGAAGATCGCTACTGCGAGATCCCGTTCGTGCTGTTCACCTCGAACGACGCCGGCGAGTTGCCCGCGCCGATGAAACGCCCGGGGCGGATCGACCAGATCATCGAGATCGAGCCGCCCGACCGCCCCAGGCGCCGCCGGCTGATCGGGGTGCTCGCTGAGCGGATCGGCGTCGAGGTGCCGGAGAGATATCTCGAGCGCCTCGATGCCGTCTATCGCGAGCAGTCGCCGGCCCACGTCCGCGAGCTTTTGCGCCGGGCGAAAGCGCTCGGCTGGGAGCGGCTCGATGCGCTCCCCGGCGACCGGACCTTCGATCCGGCCTTCGCCGAGACGGACGACCGAGACGCCCGGGACGAAAAGCGATCGGCGAACCGGACGCGGGTTCGCGCCCGGTGACCGGCTCGCGTCGCCGGCGTCGAGGCACGGGGAACACCGTCAAAAATCGTGACCGAGGGTGACGGCCATGCGCTGGTCGCCCAGCAGGGGACCGCGCAGGCGAAACTCCGCGCCGAGGCTCCAGTCGCGGCCGAGCGAGTACTCCCAGCTCGCTGTCAGCGCGGCTCCCGGCGCCGGCGGCCCGACCCACGGGGCTCGCCCGAGCATCTCCAGGGCGAGGCCCGCCGCCAGCAGCGACCGGCCGACCGGGGCCTGGGCGCGGATGCCGAGCGAGAGGGCGAAAAACGGGTCGGTCGCCAGCTGCAGGTATTCGGCGGTGTCGCCCCAGCGCGTCGGCTGCACCCAGGCGAATCGCGTCGTCACCGCCCCGTTGCGCCCGAGATGCAGGTTCCCGCCGACCTGCATGCCCGGCGCCCAGGCTTCCTCGTCGTGCGTCTGGAGCTTGCCGCCGGTCAGCCCGACGACGCCGGTCAACTCGTGGCGGGCCGGCCGCGCCGGCGCCGAGCCGTCGTCCTCCTCCGGCACATCGGCAACTCCCACCGCCGGCGCCCCGACCACCAGGACGACCGCAGCGAGCATCCCGCACGCGGCGGCCCGGCCTCCCCGGGTCGATCCCCGCGGCCGCATCTCGAACCACCCACCGACGATCGTTTCGACAAAACCTCGCATGGCACCTCTCGGTTCGGACGTTCACGATGAGCCCGACTTCACGGGCCTCTGTAGCTGCAAGAGACGTACCATTCGCCGCGCCCCGGCCGCCGACCCGCCGACCGGACGAGATCGCCTCCACCGCACCGCCCGAATGGAGCATCCGTGCGGGTGTGAGCCAACCCCGTGGGAGCAGGGTGCCGCCGCCCCGCGTCGCATTCGCCAGGCCGGCGAGGACTCCCGGCGTCCCGTGTCGGGTTCGCCAAGACGCCATGACGCCAAGACGCCAAGAACGACCCCGGCGCCCCTCCCGCCACCGACGGGCGGCGTCCGGTGCGCCGAGATGCCAGGAGCCCAAGAATACCCGACGGCCCCTCCCCCAACCGCCGGCACCGGCCGGCGGCGAAGCCGCCCGGGTCGCCGCAACCGGAGCGCAGTGAACAGCCTGGAGTTCGGCTTTTCACCTGCGTCCGAAGGCGGCGCCCTCCCGGGAGACACCGTCTCCCGGGCCGGTGCCGCGATCGAGCGAGTCCCGTCGCGGATCCGAGGACACCTTGGCGATCTTGGCGCCTTGGCGAGCTTGGCGTAGCTGACCCGGACCGCCGGCAGCCCGAGGACCCCTTCGCGTGCTTTGCGTGCTTTGCGGTTCCCCGCCGTTTGTCCCGGACCGCCCGACCGGAGACGCACCGGCGCGACTTTGACTGCCCCGCGGGTTTTCATATCCTGCGCGGCAGGTCTCGGTTTCGTGTCGATTCGACGGGAGGTTGCCGATGGAGTGCGCCACGCGGGGTCGTCGTCTGGTCTGGGGGTTGGTGTTGGGGCTGGCCGTGGGGCTGGCCGGCTGTTCGGCGGGGGAGGGGAGCGCGGGCGGGACGAACGGCGGCAGCGAGGAGGACGACGGGGGCGGGGAGTCGGGGGAGGCGCGCACGCTGGAGTCGTGTCGGTTCGGGGAGCTGGACGTCGAGCAGACCTCGTCGGATGCGATGGACGATCACTTCTCCGATCTGCCTCACGAGTGGGTGGCGGCGGAATTTTACCCCTCGCAGGATCTCGCCCACCTGACCTTCGGGCTCTCGGAGGCGCCTCGGTTCCGCGACGAAAATCCGGTGACGACGGTGTACGCGACGTTCGGCTTTCATCTCGACGGGCAGTCCGGCCAGTTCGAGTTTGTCGAGGAGGAGGGGGGAGGAGCCTACGCCGAGCTGGTCGGCGGCGAGTATCTCGGCAAGGGGGCGGGTCTGTGGGTGGCGAGCGCGTCGGAGGGCAATCTCGGGGGCGTGTCGGGGAGCTGGGAGGTCGACGCGGCGGAGGTCGGGGAGACGCTCGAGGGGACCGTCGAGCTCGAGTTCGCCTCGCGGTGCGCGCCCTCGGTCGGCAGCGGGACCTACGCGTTCGAATTCGAGACGCCGCTTCGCGACAGCGCCGAGGCGGACGTCGACGAGTGCGGCACCGATCGGCACTTCGAGATCGACGAGTCGCCGGGGCAACTGGAGGTCGAGGCCGGCGGCGAGGCGATGAGCTTCGAGGAGCCGCCGGGAGTGATGTACGTCGCCTCGGAGGATACCCTCCACATCGCCGGCGAGACCGAGCAGGGGGGCGGCATCGAGGCGACGATCGCGGAGCCGACCCTCGGCGACAACCAGACCAGCGACGTGTCGGTCGTGGTCGACGAGTGTCTCTTCGAGCCCGCCTCCCCGGCGGATGCGACCTTCACGATCGAGGAGAACGAAAGCGGCACGATCGAGCAGGGGCCGACCCAGGGGAGCTTCGAGCTGCAACTGCAGCGAAGCGACGAGTCGTCGGATAGCTGCGAGCGGGAGTCGATCGAGGTGACCGGCAGTTTCGGCGTGGCGGCCTGCCGGACGCGGTAGAATCGGTGACGATTCAGCCGTCGCCGTCGGGGCGGAGCGATCAGGAAATGAGAAAGCCGTCGTCGTGGTTGGCCCGGCCCCGTCCCTCGGGGCGGAGAATGGCGCGACGGTATCGAACCAGACCCCACGCGGGAGGAGAATCTGTGGCGAACGAGGCGAACGAGACAGCCACCGATTCGGCGACGGTGATCGTGTTGCGGGAGGGAGGCGAGGGCCCCGAGGTGTTCATGGTGCGGCGCCACACCGACAGCGGGTTCATGCCGGATCGGTACGTGTATCCGGGCGGGAAGCTCGACGCCGAGGACTGCTCGGCGCGGGCGGTCCGGCGGGTCGAGGGGCGGGACCCGGAGGAGGCGCGCGAGCGGCTCGGCGAGGCGATCCCGGCGCGGCGGGCGCTCGGGCTGTTTCTGGCGGGCATCCGCGAGACGTTCGAGGAGGCGGGGCTTTTGCTGGCGCGTCGCGAGGACGACGAGCCCGGTGGACCGCTGGTCGATCTCGGCTCGGACCCGGCGGTCGTCGAGGCGTTTCGCGAGGCGCGCGACGGGCTCGCCGAGGGGCGGCTGTCGCTGACCGACCTGGCGGAGCGGCAGGGGCTGGTGGTGCCGCTCGAGCGCATCGGGTATTTCGCCCACTGGATCACGCCGTATCGCGAGGGGCGGCGGTACGACACGCGGTTTTTCGTGGTGCTGGCGCCGGAGCACCAGGAGCCGCTGCACGGGGGGCGAGAGACGACCGACAGCGAGTGGGCGCGGCCGGCCGAGATCCTGCGGCGAAACGACGAGGGCGAGCTGATGCTCGCGCCTCCCACCCGCCGGACGCTCCGACGGCTGACCGACTTCGCCCGCGCCGACGACGTGCTGGCCTTCGCGCAGACGTACGACCCGCCGACGATCCTCCCGCACGTCGACAGCACCGACGGCGGGGTGGCGCTCCTCCTGCCCGGCGACCCCGACTATCCGGGCGACGACCCCGACGACGCCGTCGCCGAGCCGGTCGACGCGGGACCGACGCGATTGACGATGATCGAGCGGGGACGGTGGCGGCCCGCCGACGCGTCGGGCGACGCGCAGTAGCCTCGCCGGTGGCATCGACACGCGCAGATCGGCCGCGGGGCGTGCTCGGGAAGGCAGCTGAAATGTCGGGGGAAAAAGAAAAAGGTGCGCCGGACAAGAGCGAGCGTACAAACGGCAGCCAACTCGACGGTGTGGGGGGGTTTAAGCCGTCTCACCGTCCGGCGCGAGTATGGACACTATGTCCAAACGCAGGCCGGTGCAATCCCCCAAATTGGGGATACGGTCTCCGAGGGGGGCGGAGCGGATCGATCCGGGCTCGAAGTCCTCGGACCGTCGCCCTACCGCATCACAGATCCTCGGAGGAGGCCCTCACCTCCTCCATGAAACTCTTTTTCTCCACGTCCGCCAGGGGCTCGAACTCCGACTCGCCGCGCTCCTCGACCAGAATGCCGTTCGGATCGTCGGCACTCCCCTCGATGTCGTGTTCGTTGAATTCGATAAACTGCGTCTCCGTCTCTCCCTGCTGTGCAAACGCCGCACCGCCCACGAGCAGTACCGCCGCACCGACCAGAAGAGTGATCAGACGTCGCATCGATCGTCTCCCGTCTCTCGAGTCAAGCGTCGCGCCTTCTTCGACAGTGTAGCCCCATTGTAACAGAAATGTCGGCGGGATCACGGAGGATCGGCCGAACCACGTGCACGCCGGCCGAGCGGCGCTCTCACCGGCTGTTGAAAAATCTCGGATCGTCTGTCACCCAGTTGTGTGGAGCCCGCGACGGCGAGCTTTGCTGGTCGTGGGCCGATTCGCCCGAGCCATTCAAACATCGTCCACGCCCGACGGGTGGAGGTCGGCCGTCGAGGGATGGGAGGAGCACGGTATGGAGATTCGACGAGCGTCGATGGTTCTCTCGTGGCTGGTCGTCGTTTCGCCGATCGCGGTGTGGGGGTGCGTGGGCGAGGACTCCGAGGAAGAAAAACCGCCGATCGTCATCCCTCGAGATACGGAGAGTCCCGGATCCGAAGACGCCGGGCGCGACGGAGGGGAGGGAGAGGAGTGTGGCGACGACACGGAATGTTCCGGGGATCTGGTTTGCGCCTCGGGCGAGTGCGTCGGATGCGAAGTCGATTTGGACTGTCGACCGGAGGGGGGCTTTTGTCGCGAACATACCTGCGTCGAATGCCGGAGTGGCGGGGATTGCCCTCAGGGGGCGGAGTGTCGGGATGGGGAATGCCACCAGGTCCGAGAGTGCGAGAGCGACTCCGATTGCTCCTGGGAGGAGGTGTGCGTGCAGGGGACTTGCCAGGAATGCACCTACCATGACGACTGCCCCTTCGAGGAGGTCTGTGTCGAAGGGTACTGCGAGGAATGCCGGACCGAGGTTGACTGCGAGGAGGTCGAAAACTGCGAGGACAACGAATGCGTCCTCGAGCCGGGCCGATGCGTGTTCGATTCAGACTGCCCGGAGGAAGAAATCTGCGAGGAGTCGACCTGCGTCGAATGTGTCGAGCACCGAGACTGCGAGTCGGGGCATGCCTGCGAGAACAATCAGTGTGTCGAGAGTTCCGAGGAGTGTGTGATCGACTCCGATTGTCTCTCCAGACTCGTGTGTGACGATGGCGACTGTGTGGAGTGTGTCGAGGACTACGACTGTGGCTCGTCGCTCATTTGCCGCTACAACCAATGTGAGTCCGGATGTCGGACCGACGCCGACTGCTGGGACGACGAGGTGTGTGCCGGCGACGACTGCGTCGAATGCCAAGACTCGTACGACTGTCCATACGGCGAGATTTGCGTGAGCAACCAATGCGGATGAAGTCGTCCGGGGCGCAGGACCGGTCTCGTGGCTCGGCGCTGAGATTCGGCATGCACCTGCCCCCGCACCCCGGTGGAAGTGGCTGCGCACCACCTGCTCCCGGACGAGTCCCCCACCCCGGCCTCCGCACGGCTCCCGACCGACAGACGACCGACGCCCCTCCCGACCTCACCGCGATGCTCGACTCGCTCGCCGACCCCGGCTCCGACTCCCGTCCCGCCTCCCGGTAACGGCCGGGTGCCGCCACCGGCTGAGGGCTCGACCTGCTGCCAGGGTCGCCCCCCACTGTTGGAAGGCCATCTTGGCCTTCCACGTTGCAAGAGCATCTTGCTCTTGCAATCGCGCTCGCACGCGGTACACGGCCACTGTCGCGTACAACCCCCCGATCCCGACGCAATCACCGCACATCACCGGAGGATGCCGTGATCACCCCCCTGACCGATCTTCTCGAACGATACCACGCCCGGGAGACCGTCGATCATCGATGGTTCCAGCCACGGGCCCGCCTTCTGCAATCGATCTGGCGAGAGGAGCACGGCTACGAGCCGCACCGCTCCGGGGGGAAGGTCTACGGGGCGCGGCTGGCGATGCCGTGGGCGAAGGAGACACTGGCGAACTACCTGACCGACACCATCCGCGAGGTCGTCCGCCGGGAGGTCCTCGAGGCCGACCCGTCGAGGGGACGGTTGTTCGGCGAGCCGCGCATCTGGAACAACCTGCTGTCGAGCCAGCCCCTCTGTTTCAACCTCTTCGGTGAGCTCCGGCGCGACCCGGAACTCGCCACCGACGTCGTACGCGACCTGACCGCCGGACGCGTCGACGAGGTCACCCGGGTACGATTCGAGTATTCACCGGGCCGCGGCGAGCGGCGGTACACCGGCGATCACTCGGCCTTCGACGTCTTTCTGGAGACCCTCACACCGGCGGGCGAGAGGGGCTTTGTCGGCATCGAGGTCAAGTACCACGAAAACCTGCAGGGCGATCCCGCCGACCACCGCCCCCGCTACGACGAGGTCGCCCGCGAGATGGACTGCTTCGCCCCGGACGACATCCCGACGGTCAAACAGGCCCCCCTGCAGCAAATCTGGCGCGACCACCTGCTCGCCGGCGCCATGCTCGAGGCCGACGACTTCGCCGACGGCTTTTTCGTCTTCCTGTACCCGGAGCGAAACGAGTACTGCACGGAGGCGGTCGCCGACTACCGGGCCTGCCTGTCGGACTCGCACACCTTCGCCACCTGGACCCTCGAGGACGTCCACGACAGCCTCGCTGCCGCCTCCGACGCCCCGTGGCTCGACCGGTTCCACGACCGGTACCTCGACTTCGACCGCATCGACGCCCTCCGCTCCGACGAGTGATCGCCCCTCACCGTTCGGTCGGCGTCCCCTGGTGGAACCGCAGCTTCCAGTCGCCATCCTCTTTTACCCACAGCGAGCTCCGGTTCCCGATCTCCAGCTCCTCGTACTGCACCACGCTGACATACGTCACCAGGGCGACACCCTCCGCCACCTTCTCGGCCCGAAACTCTTTGAGCGGCAGGTCGATGTCGATCTCCTGGGTCGGCAGCCCGAGCATCTCGTCTCGTTCGTAGGTCCGACCCGACCGCCCGAACTCGTGAAAATCGTCGGCGAAGACGTCGTCCATGTACTCGTCGTCGAACCGCGTCTCCGGCCGCCAGAGGGACTCCTCGAGTTCGTAGAGAATTTCCTTTTCATCGTCGGTGAGTTCCGGCATTCGAAAGTCCTCTCATCTCCGTCGAAATGACAGCTCACCAAACGGTACCCGGCGCCCGATGCCTCATCAATTGACATCTCTCCCGGGGCGAGATTCACTCGCACGGAGACAGCCCCGACGGGAGCACCTGCTTTTCCGGTGCCCTGCTCCTTTCCATCGTCTGCCGCTTCGACGAGACCGGATTTCGAATGCTCCGCCCACCCGCTCATCCCGCGCAAATTACTTACGGCAACCGGTCCCTATCGGCACACCAGCAGCGCGTACTCGAGCAGCTCCCCAACTACGGAGACGAATGCCTGACACGCAAAACACAGGTGTCGATCTACGACCTTGCGGCACTGACCGCACAAACCGGCGACGAATTCGCCATGTTCACCCTCGCCGGGCGGCGAAAAGTCATCCGCGGCGATGAAAACGGGGTGCCCGTCACACTGCAACAGGCTTCGGCCCTCGACGATGACGGATGGAGATTCTCAGCTCATACGCATCCCGGGGTCGGATGGCCGCACAATGTCCCCTCTGACCAGGACAAGGTCATTTTGGAGGAATTTTCCCAACAGGCTTCGAGTGTTATTCTGTTGCCAGACGGTCGATGGTTCCTGTTTTCCAGTGCGTGAGTTCCCGACGACGGCCAGCTGCCGAAAGGACGAAGCCGCAATGCAGCCCGACTACGAAGACATCCGACCCGTGGGAGAAGCCGCCATCTACGGATTCCTCCGCGGCCGGCTCGGGGCCGAGCGGCTCGAGGCACTGAAGACCTCGGATGCCCTCACCATCAGTACCACCCGCGACGAAGATGGCTGGCGGTTTTACGTCGGGGCCCGCCCTCCCGCCGAGGCCGCCCCCGAGGGACTCGCCGACGAGCAGCAACGCCCGGAGCCGGTCTTTTTGCTGAGCCTCCTGCTCCCGGACGAATCCCCCACCCCGACCGTCGACGACATCAACCCCGGTCTCCGCACGGCTCCCGATCGACAGACGACCGACGCCCCTCCCGACCTCACCGCGATGCTCGACTCGCTCGCCAACCCCGGCCCCGACTCCCGCCCCGCCTCCCGGTAACGGCCGGGCGCCGCCACCGACTGAGGGTTCGTCCTGCTGCCACGGTCGCCCCCCACTGTTGGAAGGCCATCCTGGCCTTCGACGTTGCATCCCCAGACACACCAAAACCGGAGCCGCCTACCTGGGCGGTCCGGTTTTTTGTGCCGTCAACGGGTTTCAGCGAGTAGTTACCTTATTCCCAAATTGAGACGTCAGCATATCACGTCGGACGACGCTCGCGGGTCAAGTCCGAAAAATTGTGTAAATCCGCCCTCAGACAGGCAGACTCACGGC
>CAZRLK010000033.1:0-37866 GCA_964600555.1 uncultured Bradymonadales bacterium | reverse complement strand
GGGGCTCGACGACTAGTCGGCACGAACCGAGCGCGGAAGGCGCGGAGGCCGCGGAGGGCTGGCGAATCCAAAATCGAAGCTCGGAGGTCCGAGAGGTGAACCCCACCGGCACCGCCAGGTAGAGGGTGGCGACGGCGGGTACCCCCGTTTCGATTCAGAGCGTCTCGGCAACCATCCGGTCGATCGCCCGCTCGAGGCGCGCCTCGACGCGGTACGCGCAGGTGTCGACGTAGGCATCGTCGTCGGCCGCCTCGGAACCGGTTCGCTCGAAGGTGACCGGCTCGAGGAATTCCAGGGCGATCTTGACCGGCAGCGGAACGTACGGCGGTGAGGGACCGACGGTCAGCCCCCAGGGGATCGTCAGCATCAGCGGCCAGACCTCCATGCGCAAAAGCTCGTCGAGGTGCAGGGCCTCGGCGAGCCACCGTCCGTCGTCGAGGACGACGGCGGTGGCGTGGGCTCCCGCGGCGGCGAGAGGCACGATCGGCACTCCGCTGCGCAACGCCAGCCGAATCCAGCCGCGCCGCCCGCCGAATTTCACCTCGTGCCGCTCCCGGAACGGACGAAACGCCTCGATGTCGCCGCCGGGATACACCAGCACCTTGTGGCCGTGCTCGAAGGCGCGCTCGGCGTTTGTCCACGAGGCTTCGACGGCACCGAGCGAGACGAGCACCTGGTTGAAGCCCGGCAGCCGAATGATCAAGCTGTGCGCCAGGCCGAACGGCACATCCTCGATGGGCCGCTCGAGCGCCACCCGGGCGAACGCGAGAAACATGTCGATCGAGAGCAATCCCCCGTTGTGGTTGCCGACGTACAACGCCGGCCCCTCCGGGATGCGCTCGAGCCCCGCGACCTCGGCCCGGTGGTAGCGAGCGGCGACGGTGTCGACCAGCCGCGCCGCCCGCCGAATCAACTCCGGGTTCCGGCCGTCGAATCGATTCGGGTCGAGAAACAGACTCACCTCACTCGCCCCCGGGCGCCGGCGCCGTCGACCTCCTCGCGCAGCGCCGCCACCTCCTCGAGCAGCGCCTCCGGATGCTCGTGGATCGCGATGTGTCCCCCGCGGGGGATGACCCGGAGGCGGGCGGCGGGAATGCGAGCGGCGAGGATCTCGGAGTTTTCGGGCGGGACGAGCACGTCGGCGTCGCCGGTGATCACGCGGGTCGGCACCCGGATCTCGCGGAGGCGCCGGCCGGTGTGGTGAGCGAGCACGGCAGCGAGTTGCCCGAGCGTCGCCGAGGTCGGCGTCGGGGAGTCGGCCATCACGTCGTCGACACGCTCGAGAAACGCGTGCAGCCGCTCGGTCGAGTCGGCATGCGCCAGCAGCCGGCGCGTCTCGCCGACGGTGACCGACTCGGGCGCGAATACCATCTTCAACAACAGCCAGATCGCCGTCGGCCGCGGCAGCCGCCCGGGCGGGAACCCGCAGGTCGTCGAGACGAGCATCAACCCGTCGACCCGCCGGGGGTGGTCGAGCACCAGGTGCTGGGCGACCATCCCGCCGAACGAGACGCCACACACGATCGCCGAGTCGAGCCCCGCCTCGTCCATCACGGCGACGACGTCCCCGGCGATCTCGGCCATCGAGTACGGGGGGAGCGGGGCGTCCGAGCCGCCGGTCCCGCGATTGTCGGGCACGACGACGCGAAAGTCGCGCTCGGCGAGCTCCTCGGCGCGGTGGCGCCACACCGACCCCGGCAGCGACAGCCCCATCAACAACACGATCGGCCGCCCCGCGCCCCGTTCGGCGAAGGCGATTTCGACTCCGTCATGTACGGCTCTGGGCATCGGCTCGACCTCCCGAGACGAGACTCCATCGGCTCCGCTGCGCGCCCCCACCGGGCCCCTCGTCGAGTTGTGGGGAGAGACGTGAGCGCCGGTCCCCCCGGACCGGGCGCCTCCGACCGGTCACTGGTATTCGACCGGGCCGGTCATCGCGTCGGTGTGCGTGTTGCACCGGTAGCTGGCGACGTTGTCGTCGTCGCTGGTGGGAAGCGTCGCCGAGTTGGTCTCGAAGGCCTCGCTGACGGTAAATCGGAAGGTCTCCGAGTCGACCTCGTTCCAGTCGATGCTCTCGTCGGACTCGAGGGGCGCGTTTTCCCCGTCGGCCGCCTGCGAGAGCAGCACCTGGTCGGGATTGAGAAACTCGAACGGGTGGTTGCCGGCGACGGTGTTGACGAATTCGTACCGCCAGTCCGGCCGGAAGGTAAACCGGGGGTCCCCGTCGGAGCTGTCCGGATCCTCGTCGACGTCGTCTTCGTACAGACTCGGCTCGACCGACTCGACCGTGTAGGCGGTCGCGGAGCCGTCGACGCCGAGCGTCACCCGGATCGCGGCCGTCCCCTCGGTGACGCTGGCGTTGAACGCGTCGTTGACGTTGTTCCCCTGCTCGTCCTCGATCGGCGCGTCGGCCGACTCGTCCGTCCCGTCGTACTCGAACTGCCCGTTGTCGTCGTCCTCGGCATACAGCATCGCGCACAGGTCGCGGTTGGCCTCCTGCTCGGCCGCCGGCTCGTGCAACTCGACGGCGACCTCCGAATTCTCGCCGTGATCGACGGCACTCCAGCCGATCGGCTCGTTGCCCAGATTCGAACAGGCATTCGGGTGGACGACCAGCCAGCCCGGCCCGTGCGAGACGGCGCGGTCGACGGTGACGATCGTCGAGAGATCCCCGTCGGCTTCGTTGAGCGTCAGGTCCGAGGCGTCGACCGACGGGTGGGTGACCGCGAAGGTGTCGGTGACTGACGTGACGGGCTCACCCTCCCCGTCCGGGGGGGGGATGGCCGAATCCTCACTCTCCTCGAACGACCCGTTGTCGTTGTCGTCGGCGTGCAGCATCGCATGCAGTTGGTCGCCGTCTTCCGTCGACGAGTCGAGCATGACCTCGATGTCCGAGTGGGGGGCATCTCCCTGCTCGAGCAGATCCGAGGCCCCGAGAATCTCGCCGGGGGCGCCGTCGTTGTCGGCGTGCACGACGACGAATCCGTTCTCGTCGAAGTCGGCGGAGTCGACGGTTACGACATCGGGCGCGTCGGCGGGCAACACCTGATCGCTCACTTCGACCGTCGGCCCCTCCGGCTCGACGTCTTCGTCGATCGTCACCGCGAATGAATCGACCACCGGCTCGTCGTTCCCCTCGGTGACCGGCGGATCCGTTTCGGCATCTTCGAACTCCCCGCTGCCGTCGTCGTGGTGGAGCATCGCCCAGAGGGTCTCGCCATCCTCCGCGTCGCGGTCGAGCGTCACCTCGAGGCCCTCCGAGGTTCCGGGCTCGAGGCTCGACGACGCCCCCAGCACCTCACCCGGCTCGCCGTCGGCATCGGCGTGGACGACGACGAACCCGACCTGGTCGACGGTCGCCTCGGTGATCGAGACGGTGTCGGCATTGTCCGGTGAGATCGTCTGATCGTCGACGCTGACGGCGGGGGTGTGGTCCCCGGAGTCGTCCTCCTCGTCAATCTCGACCGAAAACGGCGCCTGGACGACCTCGTCATCGACCGTCGCAGGCACATCCTCGCTGTCGTCGTCTCCGAACGTAAACTCGCCGTCGTCCGGGTCGTCGACGTGGAGCATTGCCCAGAAGCTGTCCCCATCCTCGGCGGCCGGGTCGAGTTCGACCTCGATGTTCTCGACCGGCTCGTCGGTCCCCTCGACCAGGTCCGAGACCCCGACGATCTCGCCGGGCTCGCCGTCGTCGTCGGCGTGGATGACGACCCAGACGTCGTCGCCGGCCGTCGTGGCCGAATCGACGACGACCGTCGAACCGTCCTCGACACTCTGATCGTCGACACTCAGCGCGTACTCGCTGTCACCGTCGTCCTCGTCACCCGGGGCGCTCGTCCCCGGCTCGTCCCCCCCGCACGCCGCGATCGCGAGCGGCAACGAAAGGGCCAGAAGAAGCGTCGTCCAGTCTTCGAATCGTCGACACATCGTCGCGTACCTCCGTCAATTCGATCATCTCGGTCCGGCCCCCTGACGGGCCGGAGACTTCAAAACTCGGCTCGAATCATTCTGATACAGAAGTAACCAGAACCCCGGGCGAAGTTCAACCGTGCGCCTCCCACTCGTCGCGGCCCTGACGTCCCACCTCATGTATCGCTCGAGGGATCGAGGGCACGGAGAAGGTGCCCCCAAATGAGCCCCCACCCCTGATCGCCCTGGACGACACATGCCATCTCTAAACCTTCACTTCAAAAGCATCACTTCAATAGAGCTCTCCCAGTGATCCCGGGAAAGGGACATGCACGCAACCGGCGGCGGGCCCGATGACTGAGGGAACACGGCCATCTATCGATCGATAGTCTTTATTGAAACTGATTTTCATTTCCGTTACCCCTCTGGTCACCGACCCGGAGTGAGCCCCTCGAGAGCAGCGACAGGGACTCGAGCGAGGGAAGTGCGCCGCCGCCCGTCGGTCTGGATGCGCGATGTTTACGATGAGAGACTTGTTGATGATTTCGACACGAGGAGTAGACGATGTTCGACTGGTCGATTCACGCCCTCGCAGGGTTTGCAATGTCGGTGTTGGTGAGTCTCGCGGCCGTCGCCGGCTGTGGCGGTCCGGAGACGGGATGTGGGCCCGGAACCGAGCGCGACGGCGGTGAGTGCGTGCCGGCCGAAGCGACCGTGAGTTGCGGAGCGGGTACCCAGCAGACGACCGACGGAAGCTGCATCGTCACCGACACCTCGTGTGGCGAAGGCCTGGTCTTCCACCGGGAGACCGGGCAGTGCGTCCAGGACCGCGCGGCGTGCACCGAGGGGGCGACGTTCGACGGCGACGCCGGCTGCGTGCCCGTGGCCGAGTGCGGCGAGCATGCGATCCGCGAGGAGGGGGTCTGCAGGGCCGACACAGAGAGCCTGTGCGGCGGGGGCGCGATCGCCTTTGACGCCGACGCCGGCGCGTGTGTCGTCACCGACGAGGCGTGCGAGGGCGGAACCGAACTCGCGGCCTCGGGCCGGTGCGTCGTCGCCGAAGAGGCCTGCGCCGAGGGGCTGGCGTTGAGCGACGGTGGCGAGTGCGAGCCGACAGACGAGGTCTGCGGGGAGGAGGCGGTGTTCGTCGACTCGGAGGGGCTCTGTCTGCCGGAGGCGACCTGCCGGTCGGGCGATGTCGTGCTCGACCCCGACGACGATCCCTCGACGCCCGGCATCTGTGCGACGGAGGCGGAGCAGGCGGCGGAGAACGCCCGGGTCGTCGAGTCGGAGCCGAGCGACGACGGCCACAACGACCCGACGCTCGAGGGCACGGCGGAGGAGCTCGCGCTCGACGAAGCCGACGGGACGACCGCTTTCACCGGCACCATCGCGGCTCCGAGCGACCGCGACGGCGACGAGGCGCCCGAGCAAGACCGCGACGGATTTGCCTTTGCGGCCGAAAGTGGCGAGTGGTTCCAGATATCGGTCCAGTCGCTGGGACTCCCCTCGCCGTGGTTTCGCGTTCTCGGTCCGGAGGGCTTCGAGCGCGAGGCGATGATCGGCGGCGGAGCGGCGGCGGCCCGTTATCTGCGCGTCCCGGCCGACGGGACCTACACGATCCTCGTCTCGCCCGAGGTCGCCCGCTCCGGCGACCCCGAAGATACCGACCGAGGGGAGGGGCCGTTCGGCGGCGACCAATGGGATTACGTCGGCGAAATCGAGCCCCTCGAGTCGCCGGGCGCCGCCACTCCTTCGTTTCCCGACGATTCGCCGCTGGCGGGCAATCTCGTCGATCTGCGCGACAACTTCTACGAGTTGAGCGACTTCGCCGCCGGGGAGGTCGTCGAAATGTCCGTCGAGGCGATCGGGGACGATGCATCGGCACGCCTGCAGGTCTGGCGCGACGAGCAGACGCTCACGCTCCAGCGCCCGGCCTCGCCAGGCGACGTCTTTTACGCCCTCGTGCCGGCCGGCGGCTCGACGCCGTCGATCTTGCTCGACTGGGCCTCCGCCCGGGGGCCGCACACCGGCTACGAACTCGCTGTCGATCCCGTCTCGAACACCGAGGTCCTCGGCCGCTTGAGCGCGGGAAGCTCGATCGCGTCGAGTCCGCGGTCACTGACGAGCGGAGACTCCGTCACCTACGCGGTCGACGTCCCGCAGGATCACGTGATCGAAATCACGCACGCCAACGACGAAAACGAGGAGGTCGACGCACGGGTCGTCGATCCGACCGACACGGAGGTGTACGCCGCCGACCCGCTCGAGGAGGTCGACGATCTGAATTCGGCGGGGGAAGACGACGACGGCTACTTTTACACGGCCCAGGGGGGACTGCACTTCATCGAGCTGACGGCGACCGACACGATGTCGAACCACGAGGTGACGATCACGGCGCGGGAGCCGACCTCGCTCGGCGGCGTGCAGCCCGGCGGGTCGGTGTCGCAAACCGAGACGACCTCGACCGCCGAATATCGGTCGGACTACTACCGGTTCCGCGTCGACCAACCGGTCCGCGCCGAATTCACCTTCGAGGCGACGGCGCCGAGCCCGGCCGACGAGATCGATCACGACCTGAAACTCCACGATTTGCGCCGGCGCATCGTCAACCTGACCGACCCGGACGGCCGCATCGCCTACGAGCGCGGGACGGGGAGCGTCACCCTGGGGCCGATTCGCCTGAAAACCGGCGAGTATCTGCTCGGCCACGGGCTCGAAGACGCGTTGACCGAGGTCGCCATTACCGGGGACATCGAGACCGCGCAGGACGTCGAAGTCGAGCCGAACGACACGGCCGACAATGCGACCGATCTTCCGACCTCTACGAGCGTGGTCGCCGACGCGGCGGTGCAGGACCGCGACGTGTACGCCTTCCAGGTGCCGTCGGGCGGCCTCTCGGGCCTCACCCAGGTCGAGCTCGAGGCGCAGCGCGCCAGTGAGGACGCCTGGCAGTGTCGGCTCGAGGGTCCCGACGGTACAACGCTCGATGCCGTCGACCAGCGAGACGCCGGGTGTGTGCTGTTCGCGCGCCTCGACCAGCAGGGGACCTACCGACTGATCGTCGACTTCGACGGCGACGAACGCGTCCGATACGACGTCGAGCGGTACACGCGCGAGGCGGCGCCGGAGAGCGAACCCAACAACCGACCCGACCTGGCCGACGACACCGGCATCGCCGACGGCAACCTCGAGGCCGAGGTGCTCGGCCGCTGGACGCACGTCGATACGACCGACCACTACAGCGTCGAGATCCCCTCCAGCGTGCCGGCGGAGGCCGGAGCCCGGCTTTTTGTCGGGATCACCGCCCAGGGCCCCGACCCGGCCGACGGCGATCTCGAACTCCGCGACTCGTCCGGAGCCACGGTCGGGACGGTCGGCGCCCAGGAGGCCGCCACGGTCTCCGTCGAGGTCGCCGGCGACGAAAGCTACCCGCTCGTCGCCCGGGGGGCGCCCTCGTCGATCGCCACGACCGACGGCGCCTATGCGGTGACCGCGAGCGTCATCGTCCCCGACGTCACCGCCGGGGCGAGCCCGGGGGTGACGATTGAAAACGACGGGACGCGCCACGCGAGTACGGTCAACGTCTCGGGCTGCTCGCATGTCGACGGTGTCGCCGTCGAAACCGACATCGAGTACACCTACCGGAACGGCCTGTCGGTCTGGCTGAGAAATCCCGGCGGTACGACCGTGCAGATCTGGAACGAAAACGGAGGTTTCGACTCGAACCTCGTCGGAACCTTTCCGTATGCGTTCACGCCGGCGAACCCGCTGGCGGCCTTTGCCGGCGCGTCGGGCAACGGGGACTGGCGGCTGCAGGTCGAGGCGACGGACTGGCCGTTTACCGGAACGTGGAACGCGTGGGAGCTGCAGCTTCAATGCAACTGAAGCCGCCTCGACCGGGCTTCCGGCATTGCCAGGGGCTGCTCGCACGGTGGGGTCGCGGGTGGCACCGGGGCGACCGCCCCGGCCCGCGATCATCCCGGCCTTGCGCACCCGCATCACGGAATGTTAGCGACGCGGGCGCAGCCGACGACTCCCCGAACTCCCAGCACCAGTGCCATGAGTGTGCCTACCGATTTTCTCGCCCGACTGTTCGACGACAACCGCGCCTACGTCGAAGAGCTGCGCGGCACGAATTTCGACGAGCACGACCCGTCGATCGTGACCGTCTCGTGCTGTGACGCACGGGTCTCGCAGGACCGGCTTTTCGGCTCGGAGGCCGGCGAGAATTTCACGGTCGGCAAGATCGGCAACGTCGTCTCCGAACGCGACGAGGCCGGCGAGCCGATCGTCGCCGGCAGCGTCGTCTATCCGCTCGAAAAGACCTCGCCGGCCGTCGCCATCGTCACAGGGCACACCGACTGCGGGGCGGTCACCGCCGCGTACGCCCAGGCCGCCGAGGGCGCTCCCCGCGAAGATCGCACGTTGCAAAACGAACTCGACCTGCTCGTGCCCATCGTCGACGAGGGGCTCGAGAGGTTCGAGACCGACAACCTCTCGCGCGACGAACAGATCACGCGGCTGGTCGAATACAACGTCGACCGCCAGGTCGAGACGCTGCGCCCCCACGCCGGAAACGTCCCGGTCGTCGGCGTCGTCTGCGACCTGCACGGCTACTACGGCTCCGACCCGGGCCGATGCCACCTGGTCAACTACCGGGGCTCGCGGCGCCGCGAGGGGGTGCCCGTGGAGCTGTCGGCGCAGTTCGCCCGCAAGCTCGCTTACTGACTCGCTCGCTTCCTCCGAGGTTTCCAGCCACGTCTCCCGCCGGGAGTTCAGCCATGCGACCGACGTTGTATCTCGGGTGCCTGCTCGTCGCCGTCTCCTCGGCGCTCGTCGCGGCCCCCGCCCAGGCCCAGGAGGCCGACGAGACTCGATCCGCCGGGAGCGCCACCGCCCCGGCCGTGCCGGCCCTGTCGCCTCCCCTCTCCGGGCCGTCCGACCGCGCCCCGCTCGGCTTTGCCCGCCGCCTCTCGCCCGGCGGCGCCGCCCCGCTTTTCGCCTCGGGTCCGCAGGCCGGAGGTTCGTCGTCGACGCCCCGGATCCTCTCGGAGGCGGCCTTCGGCTTTTTCGGCGCCGTCATCGCCGGCATCGGCACCGGCGCGCTCACCTACGCCGCCACGCTTCCCTTTCGCACCTCCGACCCGTACGGCATTCAGGCCGGCTCGACCGCCATCGTCGGCACGACGATCGGTTATCTCGGGTTCATGCCCGTCGGCGTGCACATCGCCGGCCGACGCTTCGACGAAGACGGCCGCCTCGGCATGGCCTACCTCGGGGAAGGCCTGGGACTGGTCGGCGGTCTGCTGGTCGGCGGCGCCTTCCTCGCAGCCTCTCCGCCCGGGCGATCGGGCACGTCCGTCGGCGTCGTGGGATTCACCGCCGCCACCGCCCTCGGCCCCCTGTTCGGCGCGATCACCGGGTGGGAGAACAGCCGATCGGCGGCCTCCGGGGGTTCGAATTCCTCGCCACCTCGGTAGCCGGCGGCTCCTCGAGTCCTCCGGGTTGCCCTCTTCCGGGTCGGGGCCATCATTGATCTTTACGCCCGCAAGGAGTCTACCGCCGGGAGGTCGTCGTGGGACGCATCGGAGAGTACGGGCGGATGGCGCGCGAGACGGTCGAGTCGTGGAGCGACGACGACGCCCTGACACTCGCGGCCGCCGTCGCCTACTACGCCATTTTCTCGCTCGCCCCGTTGTTGATCCTGATCGTCGCCATCGCCGGACTCGTCTACGGCGAACAGGCCGCCCAGGGGCAACTCGCCGGCCAGCTCGAGGCGACGGTCGGCGAATCCGGCGCCCAGGTCCTGGAGAGCTCGATCGCCGAGGCCGGCGGCGGACCCGGCGGCGACGGGGTATTCGCCACCGTCGCCGGCGTCGCCCTGCTGCTGGTCGGCGCGACGGGCGTGTTCGCCCAGTTGCAACTGTCGATGAACCGCATCTGGAACGTCCGTCAGGACCCGGAGGAAGGATGGTGGGGGACGATCCGCAACCGACTGACCGGCGTCGCCGTCGTCGCAGGGCTCGGTTTGTTCGTGTTGGCGACGATCGTGCTCAGCTCGGTGCTGACCGGCCTCCGGAGTTTCGTCGCCGAGGTGCCGGCGGGCCGGTGGCTGTGGCTGGGGCTCGATCTGATCGTCTCGATCGGGCTTTTGACCTTCGTGTTCGCCCTGCTGTTCAAATTCGTCCCGGACGTCGAAATCGAGTGGGAGCACGTCTGGTTCGGCGCCGCCCTCACGGCCGTGTTGTTCGCGGTCGGCAAAATGGCGCTCGGGTTTTATATCGGCAGCGGGGCCGTCGGTTCGGCATTCGGGGCGGCGAGTTCCCTGATCATCGTGCTCGTCTGGATTTACTACTCGGCGCTGATCGTGTTTCTCGGCGCCGAATGGACCCAGGTGTACGCCCAGCGGCAGGGCGCCGACATTCGGCCCAACGAACACGCCATCCGCCAGCCCGGCTCCGCCCCGAGCCAGGCCGATGAATCGGCCTGACGGCTCGCCACCGAGGCGAGCCGGTCGCTCACACCATCACCAGCAGCCCGAGTCCGAAAAGCGCCACCATCGCACCGACCGCGATCTTGACGTGATACACGTAGGTCGTCTCGACGTCGGCCCCGACGTGCAGCTCCTTGAGTTCGACGTACGGGACCGGCGAGCGGCGATACCACCCCTTTAGACGGACCGGCTGGTCCTGGTAGTCGGCGTTGCGCAACAGACCGAACAAAAACTCCCAGATGCGCAGCGGCTGGCGGTAGTCGAGAAAGAGGATGCCCGTCTCGTCCTGCAGCACGAAATCCTCCGACCAGATCAGCCCCGGCATCCCGCGTCCGATCAGGGTCCCGTCGATCGAGACCGGCACGCCCCGGATACCCGAGACCTTCACGTGTTTGAGGCACGAGGCGACGCTGTGGTCGGGAAACTCGCTGCTCGGATACGCAAAGATCGTGCGGCCGACGTACGACAGGCCCGCCACCATCAACAACGCACCGAACGGCGCAACCGCGCCGTTGGCGGCGTACATCGACCCTCCGACGACGACAGCGAGTGCGACCATCGCCAGCGGGCCGATGTGGACCAGACAGTCGACGGCGAACTCGTCCCAGTAGCTTTCCGGTTTGGTCGCATCGAAGCGCACGAACGGCTGCTGGCCGAACGCCTCGGCCTGGTCGGCGAGGTGGTCGAGCCGATCGGCGACCAGCGGGTGGGTAGAGTTGAGCTCGTAGAATTTCGCCCAGGGGTTCCACAGATCCCAGCGCATCGCCCCGATCAACCGCTCGCGGTCGATGTCCGACGCCTCCACCCCCTCCCGGGAGGATGCCCCGGCCCGGACGGTCTCGTGGTCGTACGACGAGATGGCCATCGCGTTGGCGGCATCGGCATCGAAGACACCGAACGCCCCGAAGGCGTTGTCCCTGAAGCCGGCCTTGTCGTCGTCCTCCTCGTTTCGATTCCCGCCGCTGGCCAATCCGTAGCCGATGCGCACCAGCGCAGCCGCCAGGGCGTTTGGATCCCCGGTGACCTGCCCGGCGTACCGGTCGGCGTGGTACTCCCGCGTACGCGATAAAAAGAGGATCACGTACTGGGAGACGATGTACAAAAGAAAGGCCGCGATGCCGATCTGGGCGCCCTTTTTGTTGCGGTTGTCGCTGTCGCCGAGGAGCATCCGGTAGATAAAATACAGCACGACCGGCACGAGATTCGCGGCCGTCATCAGCAGCATGTCCCAGTTGCGGGCGTGGCCGATCTCGTGGGCGACGACCGCCTCGAGCTCCCGGGGCTCGAGGATCTCGATCAACCCTTCGGTGATGACGATGCGGGCGTTGTTCGGGGTGTGTCCGTAGGTGAAGGCGTTGGGGGCGCCGTCGTGGATGATGCCGAAATCGGGAGAGTCGATCCCCTCTTCGCGGCAGACACGGACGATGAAATCGTCGAGATGCTCCGGCAACTCCCGGCGCGAGGCCCAGTGCATCCGGTAGACCCAGTCGAGCGACAGATCCATCATCCAGGGGCTGACGGTGAACTGGACGACCGCCGCGAAGACCCCGAGCCCGAGGGCCATGCCCGGCGTCAGATAGCCGACCTCGGCGAGTGCGATCAGGACGGCACCGAGGATGCCGTACAGGACGACGAGCACGCCCATCGACCGAAGCGCCAGGTTCGGGAGGGCGGAAGCGACCGAGGAGACCGCCCGGGTGGCCGCGGCGGCCGGCGAGGTGACGGCCGTGGAGGGGACGTTGGCGCGGGGGTCTTCGATGCCTCGCTCGCCGGGCGCCTGCCAGTCGTTTCCCGCCGCATCGGCCTGTTCGGCGGAGTCCCAGTCGACCTCGAGATTGTCGCCCCCCGACTCGGCGTCCGGCGGTTGGCCGGCTCGGTCGGGCGCGTCTCCGGTCGCCTCCCAGTCGACCTCCAGCTGGGCCCCGCCGTCGGCCGCCGAGGCGACTTCCCCCACCTCACCCGACGTCCGACCCCCCTCCGACCGCAACGCCTCGCCGTACGCCTCCCAGTCGACCTCGAGCGCCGCCGACTCGTCGGTCTCGAGATCGAAGGTCGGGGCATCGACCCCGACGGCGCGTTCGAGTTCGCCCTCGTCGAACCAGATGCCGCGACAGGTGCCGCACAGGTCGACCCAGAGATCGTCCTCCAGAAAACTGATGCCGACCAACTCCTCGCGGCAGCGCGGACACTCCCGAGATTTCCGCTCCCCGGAGAGCGTCGCCCGGTCGAGGGCTCGCTGCAGCTTCGCCGGCTGGTTCGAACACTCGAACACCTCGCCGCGCTCCAGCCAGACGCCCCGACATCCCTCGCATGCGTCCACGAGCACCCCCTGGTCGGTCATCTGCTCGACGAGATCGCGATTTTCGCACGCCGGACATCGCATCGTCACAACCCTTTCGGCCATCCACTCCTTGTCGACGATCACCCGGTTTTTATCGCGCCGGCCGGCCGGGCTGCAACCGCGCCGGCGGGCCGGGTTACACCGCGGCTCCGATACGCTACCCTGCCGAGAGTACGATGACGACCTGTCGATTCGATTGACTCCTCGCCGCAAGCCCCGCCGGACCTCCTCCGGGAGAACATCACCGGGAAGGCCGCCGTCGACGGTGTCCAGGAGAGGCCGACCCGTGCCGTTCGGGGCGCAGCACTGCTCGCGCAGCATAAAGGGGTTCGGACGGGGCGATCAGCCGATCACTCGTAAGTTCAATCCACTGCCGACGCTGTTCGACTTCGAGACGAAGGCCGTCGATGTCACTGGTCGAATCACTCATGCAACGAGTCACGCCCCGACTCGACGAGGCCATCCCCGGCCGACTCGTCGATGTCACCGAGGGAGTGTGGCAGATCGAGCGCCGGGTCGTCTTTCCGCTCGGCCTGCGCATGCCGCTTCGGACGACCCTCCTGGCCCTCGAGGACGGCTCGCTTCTCGTCCACTCGCCGATCGCGATCTCCGACCAGATGCACGAGCAGATCACATCGCTCGGAGACGTCCGGACCATCGTCGCCCCGAATACCTTCCACCACGTCTTCGCCCCGGGTTGGGTCGAGCGGTACCCGCAGGCCGGCTTTTTCACCGCCCCGGGACTCGAGCTCCGCGACATCGAAATCCCCCCGTCGAGCATCCTCGGCCACGAACCACCCGAGCAGTGGCGTGGAAGCGTCGACCAGCATGTGATTCGCGGCGGGGAGAAATTCTCGGAGGTGGTCATGTTCCACCGCCCCTCGAGCACGCTCCTGCTCACCGACCTCGCGTTCAACGGACCGCCCGGGGAGACCCGGTGGGAACGATGGACCTGGCGAGCCTTCGGCATTCCGTTTGGGTTCGGCGCGAGCCGGAACATCCGCTGGACCCTCTTGCGGACGGTCGACGACCTGGAGAGCGAACTGCGGAGCGTGCTCGAGTGGCCGTTCGAGCGCATCACCGTCGCCCACGGCCCTCCCGTCGTCGACCGCGCCCGCGAGCAGTTTCGAGGGGCGTTCGGCCTGTCGGCGGCCCTGCCGGCGGATTGACGCCACCTCCCGTCCGGTGGCACGATCGGCGTCGAGTTCGACAGACCGAGACGAGAGTCGAGAACCCGATGACACATCGGATCGAGCCGTGAATATCTTCGAGAGGTGTATCTCCCGGCGCCCGGCGTGGCGGCTTCCGACGACATTGGTGGCCACCGTCGGGCTCCTTTTGGGACTCGCCGGTTGCGACGAAGGCACGGGCCTGACCGGCGCAAGCGGCCAGGGGCCGGTGTTGCCGAATCTGACCGCCCAGGAGGAGCAGCAGCTCGACCAGGAGGTCGACGCCACCGAGACCGACTCGTACGGGCTGGTCTTCTACGAGTCGACCTACCAGAACATGAACATCGTCGGCGAGGTCGACGGCGACCCGTTCGCCCTGATCGCCGGCACTCACTCTCCGAACTTTCCGTTCTTCGGCGACCGGCCCTGGGACAACGGGCTGTTGCTGCTCGGAGAGGACCGCTACGAGTTCACCCACCGAACCCAGGGGCGCGCCCTCGAGATCGACCTGCCGATGGGCAAGTCCGAAGGCTCGGGCGCGATCCGATACGACGGCGAAATGACGCGCGTCTCCGACGGAGCGAGCGTCGAGGTCGAATTCGACATCCCGGTCTCGTTTCGTCGCTACGATCCGTTGCAGCTCGCCAAACCGTACGTCTTCTTGGACAAGGAGCTCGCCGAGAAACTCGTCGGCATGCGCTGGCAACCGTTCGAGCTGGAATCCGACAACGCGACCGTCTCCGCCGCCGGGGGACCGACCCGGCAGGTGACCGGGCTGAACGGCGAGCTCGAGTACGGCATCCTCGCCAACCTCCAGGCGCCCCGCTTTGCGTTCGCCTACGATTACGTCAACGTCGCGGCCCCGGGCTCGGACGGGTACGCGTTCGTCGACTACACCGCCAATCCCCTGGACGACAGCGGCGTCCTGGGACGCGTCCTCGAGCACGTCATGCACGAGTTCGCGTCGGCGACGGTCACTCTCGACGACGGGTTCGAGCGCGCCAACGCCCGCCAGGTCGACCGCCCTCCTCAGGACGATCCGAGCGTCGTCCTGTTCGAAAACGAGGTCGACCTCGAGCTGGCCGTCCTCAAGCGCCAGATGATCGAGACGACCGACGCCGACGGCAACACCCTGTACGGACTCCGCGAGATCTTCGTGCCGAAAAACTGACGCTTCCGGCGCCGGCGAAAAGAGACCGTCGCTCTCCCCCCGGTCGTTGCCCGCTCGCCTACCGCGGGAGCACCCTCAACTGCGTCGAGATCCGATCGCCGCCGGGATAAAATCGCAACTGCGAGTCTTCCTCCGGCTCGAACGTCCCCGGCTCGGGCCCGTCGTCGGCGTAGGGGACGAGCATCACCGACCCGGATGCCGCCTCGGAGGGCAGCTCGATCTCCGCCCCGACGTGGTTGCCCGGCCCGACCGCCGTGTGCCCGAGCAACTCCAGCTCGCCGCCGCGCGGCTCGAAAGCCGCCAGCCACCCCTCGCGGTTGGCGAACACACGGTCGACCTCCAGCCGCCCCTCCGCGTCGAGCTGCCGGTCGCTCGCTCGCACGTAGTTGCCCACGCCGCCGATTTGAGCGCCGGTCATCTCGTAGATCGCCCCGAACGACAGCGCGTCGAGCTGGCCGTCGCCGTCGACGTCGAGGTCGGCGCGTCCCGCCAGATTGTCGACGATCAGACAAAACTCCGGGAACCGCCCGCACGCCAGATTGCTGATCTGGCTGCACTGATCGAGGTCGACGAGTCGCGGCTTGCAGCGCACCCGACACTCCTCGCTCGGCGCAGTGCCCCGCTCACACGCCTCGGTCGTGTAATCGACGTCGTCGCTCTCCTGGCCCGGATAGGTCACCGCCCGGCCGGGGTTGCCGAGGCAATCGCAGTGGCCGACGACGGCGTTCAGCAGGTCGATCAGGTCGCGCACCAGCACGTAGCCGCCGATCCGCCCCTGCTCGACGACCAGCCCGTCGTCCACGCTGCTCGCTTCCCGGTCGATCGTCGCCTCGAAGGTGGCCCCCCGGACGGTCAACCGGTGGCGTCCCAGCCCCGGAATGTTGAACTGCCCGACCAGCTCGGTCGGCCCCGCCTCGAGGCTTGAACCCTCCAGCGAGGTGTTCGGAAACTGCACCTCGGGATGCGTCCCCTCCTCGAGGATCGCCGGATTGACCAGAAACCGCTTCCCGGGCCTCGTCTCCAGTTGACACGCCGACTCGGCGAATCGACACGACGGGTCGGCCTTGCGGACGTAGTCGGCGGCCGTATCTCCCCCGAACATTCCGAGATAGATGTTGATGCCCTCGAGATCCTGCGGCTCGTCGAAGTCCTCGAGCCCCTGGTACTCGCCGAGCGCGACGAAGGTGCCCGCCGCCAGGTTCGCCTGGATCTGGCGGTCGACGTCGATCGGGAGGTCGGCGACCAGCTCTCCGAAGGCGTTGTCGACCGAGCCATCCTCCGAGTCGTCGAGGTTGAAGCAACACTCCCTCGCCCGCTCGGACTGAAACTCGATGTGCGTCACCGCCGAAGCCGGTCCCCACTGCCCGAAGCCGGCCGGATCCGCCTCGCAGCGTGCCGGCGCCGGATCGTCGTCGCAGTTGCGCTCGCGTCCGGCGCGAAATCGCTCGGCGACGCAGTGGGGCGACTCGCACGCCTGTCCGGCATCGTCCCCTCGTGCATCGTTGCCGGACGAGGAGGCATCTTCGGCGTCGAGCCCCCGCCCGCCCGACGCGTCGGTCGACTCGGCCGCATCCTCGACCCGCTCGACGTCCGGTTCGGACTCGGATTCCCGCACGGTCCCCCCGGGCTCGCACGCTCCCGACCCCAACACCAGTAATACCGCCGTCG
Source organism: uncultured Bradymonadales bacterium (assembly GCA_964600555.1). Taxonomy (GTDB): domain Bacteria; phylum Myxococcota_A; class Bradymonadia; order Bradymonadales; family Bradymonadaceae; genus CAJXPB01. The sequence goes on along the minus strand of CAZRLK010000033.1, from coordinate 21,109 downwards.
TGATCGCTGGGATGTCTGCTCGCACGCCGTTTCTCCCGTCCTCTCGCGGCAAGCCTTCTACGAACCGTCACTGTCGTCGGCCTGGGCCGGCAGCTTTTTGAGGCTCTGCAACATCACCCACCCCGGCCCGGTCATCTCGGTCATGAAAAACCCCTCGCTGCCGAATATCGACTTCAGGCAGCCCCCGGTCCGCCGGATGTCGTAGTCGACTTCGTCCGAGAAGACGGCCAGGTTGCCGGTCGAGACCAGGATCTTCTGGCCCGGTGCCAGGCGCCGCTCGATGAAATCCCCGGAGCCGTGGATGATCGCGATCCCGTCGCCCGAGAGCCGCTGCATGAACAGACCCGACCCGCCGAAAAGCGCCGTACCGACCTTGCCGACGACCTTGACGTCGATGTCGACATCGCCGAGCGCTCCGACGAACGCCCCGCTCGAACACACGATCGGCCCGCGACTCAGATCCCAGGTCACCAGCTGGCCCGGCTGGTTGGCCCCGAGCAGCACCGACGAGCCGTCCTGTTGCGATTCGACGTAGGCCAGCGAGGCGCCCTCCCCGGAGAGCATCCGGCTGACGGCCTTCCCGGCTCCGCCCGGGATTTTGAGCGACCAGTCGATCCCCGGCGAGTAGCCGAGAAGCGAGCCCTTGGCCGCCCACAGCGACTGGCCGCGATCGAGGGTCAACGACGCACTCTGGGCGATCACGCCGTCGACCGAAATTTCGCGGCAGTACTGCGCCAGTTCCTCGCGCTCGAGCGACTCGAGCGAGGCCATCACCGACCCGCCGTCACTCTCAGTTCGGGTCGGCGTCTGGCCGCCCGACTTCGCCAACTGGCCGTCGCGATCCGTCTCCACATCTCGATCGTCGTTCATCGCTCTCCTCGTCGAACGCCTCGCGTCGATAGCTTCAGGTTGTTCCGCTCGAATGCCAGCAGTATCACTCCCGACAGCGGCCCCGCAAGCGGCGAGCGGCCTGCTGCGGGACCGAACTAGGAGGAGTGCCCCGCGATCTTGTCGTCGACCCGCGCCACCGCCTGCTCGGCCTCCAACTTCTGCCAGAATCGCCGGGCCCACCGCCAGACCCGCCGCGCCCGTCGCGCCTCTCCCGCCTCGGCGGCGTAATCGCCCGCCATCTCCAGCAACCACGGCTGGGTCGTGACGTGGCGCCGTTCCCCGGGCCAGCGCTCGGCATACGCCTCGAACAGCTCGTCGAATCGCTCCCAGTCGCCGCGGCCCGCCACCAGCACGACGCGCGTCGCCCGGAGGCTCTGGAGGACCTGGGTCGTGCGCGACAGCTCCTCGAACCTGCGCTCCGCCTCGTCGAGATGCTTTGCCGCCCGCTCGAACCGCCTCGCCATCAATTCGACCTGCGCGAGATTCTGCTCGGCGATGGCGACGTCGTCCGGCGCGTTCAACTCCTCGGAGAGCCTCCGGTACTCCTCGTAGCATTCGCGCGCCAGCTCGACCTCGCCGCGAAACCGCGCAATCTCGCCGAAGGCGTTCAGACAGTCCGCCTCGAGCCACCGATAGCCCGTCTCCCGGCTGCGCCTCCAGAGGCGTTTCGTCTCCTCGGCGGCTCGGTCGTAGTCGGCACGCGCCAGCGAAACCCAGACCGTCGAACGGCGGGCGAGCAGCTCGTACCACCGGTGCTCGGCCTGGTGAGCGTGGTGCCGGGCTTCGGAAAATCGCCGGTCCGCCCGGTCGAATTCACCGCCCGCGTAGTCGGCCCAGCCAGCGCTGATCAACACGCCCGCCAGCTCGGCGGCATCCTCGCCGCCCCGCGCCGCCTCGATCGCCCGCCTCGCGGCACGCTCGGCCCGGTCGTGGTCCCCCTGCCGCGAGGAGGCCCGCGCGGCGATGCTCCATGCCTTGGCCACCAGCCGGGCCTCGTCGCATTGCTCGGCCCGGTCGATCGCGCCGCCGATCGCTTCGAGCACCTCCCCGGGCGTCGTCCCGCGATCGAGATCGTAGGCGGCGATCTTGATGTCGTTTTCGACCCGCCGCGCATCCGGCTCCGGCGCATCGAGGCGATCGAGGTTTTTCTCCCGGCGCTCGAGCACCCGCCTCGCCCGGCCGAGGGCTCCGACCGTCTCCAGCCTCTCCGCCTCGCGCAACAGCGGCTCGAGCGCCCGCTCCGGCTGCCCCGCCCGCTCCCAGTGATCCGCGCGCCGCAGGGCACTCGGGGAGCGCCCGGCCGCCTCGCGCCACTCGAGCAGCCGCGCACAGTGTCGGTGGTGCGCCTGCCACCGCCCGGCCCGGCGGGCGTGTCGCTCGAGGCTCTCGACCAGCAGGCCGTGCGCAATCGCCCAGCCGTGCTCGGTCTGCTCGGCCAGCCCCCGCCCGATCAGGGCGTCGCGCACCGCCGCGCCCCCCTCGACCCCCATCGCCTCGCAGACGCACACCCACTCCTCGCCGTCGACTTCGCGCCCCAGCGCGGCCGCCATCTCGAGACTCTGCCAGACCGCCCCGGGCGTCTCGGCCTCCAGATCGCCGACGAGCTGCTCGAGCCGGCGGCTCCACAGCTCGTGGATGTCCTCGGGCAGATCGAGCGAGGCCTCCTCACGGAGACGAAATCCCCGGGGACCCTCCTCGAGCCGCCCGTCCGCCACGAGATGACCGACCAACTGGGTGGCAAACAGCGGGTTGCCCTCGGTGCGCGCGGCCAGCCGGTCGCCCAGACTCGCCTCGAGCGGCAACAGCCGGTCGACAAACCTCCGGTGATCCTCGGCCCCGAGCGGCTTCAGGTCGATCCGGCGGCTCCGCTCGTGGTCCGCCAGCCGGCGCACCCGGTCGAGCAACTGCTCGCTTTCGGCCAGCACGTCGGAGCGCACCGTCACGGCCACGAGCGCCGCCGGCGCCTCCTCGCGCGACTCGAGCAGATGTTGCGCCAGCTCGAGCGCCAGATCTCCCCACTGCGCGTCGTCGAGCCAGACGATCGCCCGGCGGCGCCTGCCGTAGCGGCGTATCCATCGGGCTACCAGTGCCGCCTTCTGGTGGCGATTCGCAAACTGATAGCGCGGGCCGTCGACCGTCGAGTCGCTCTCGTCGGTCGGGTAGACCAGCTCGCACAGCGCCCGGGCGTCCCGCTCGCGGTCGTCCCCCTCCCCCAACGGCGGCAACCGAGAGCGCAGATGCGCGTGAAACTGGCCGCGCGTCAGTTTCTGGCCCCGCACCGCCCGGCGGATCATCCCCGCGACCCCCTCGCTCGGCCCCGCCCCTCCTTCGGTGTGGACCGCCCGCAGGAGGTTGACCGCCCCCAGCTCGTGGGCCCGGGTCGCGACCCAGTCGACCAGTCGGCTCTTGCCCGCACCCGAGTGTCCGACCACCAGCGCCACGCGCGGCTCGCCGCTCCGATCGACGTCCCGGAGCATCTCCCAGATCCGGTCGCGCTCGGCATCCCGGTCGACGAACGGCGTCTCGCGCAGCGCGAACAGGCCCAGGCCCGTCCCGACGAGCAGCGAGGGGCGCTGGTCGGTGTCGGGGGGACGCCACTGCTCGGGCACCAGCCTCTCCGCCCACTCGCTCTCCCAGGCTTCCGCCTCGGGGCCGCTATCGCCGTCGGCAAACGACGAATCGACCGAACTGGCGAGCCCGGCGTCGGTCTCGACCGGCTGCTCGACGGTCGTGACCGCCTGGAGCGTCGGACGCGTCGCATCGATCCGAGAGGCCGACCCGGAGTCCTCTCGCGCGTCGAGCTCCTCGAGTGAATCGAGCGCCCGGGCCGCCTCCGCCGCCCGCTGAAACCGGTCGCCCGGGTCGATCGCCATCGCCCGATGAATCCACGCCTCGAGCCGCTCCGGCACCGGAAACTGCGGCTCCAGGGAGGGCCGGGGCTCGATCTCGTGCATCTCCATCGTCGCCCGGGCACTCGACTTCTCGAACGGGGGATGCCCGCAGGCGAGCTCCCAGGCGATGCAACCGAGCGCATACAGGTCCGTCCACGGCCCGTAGCGCCGCCATGCACCCCGGACCTGCTCGGGCGCCATGTACGCCGGCGTCCCCGCCGCCGACGAGAGCGACTCGCGACTGCGGTCGCTCTCCTCGCCGACGGCATACGCCGCCCCGAAATCCGCCAGTTTCAGCTCGTCCTCCCCTTCGCCGCTTCGGAAAAGCAGAAAATTCGCCGGCTTCAGATCCCGGTGGATCACTCGCCGGGCGTGGCCAAAGGCCAGAGCGTCGAGGACCCGGGCCAGCGTGCTGCGAAGCGCCGACCAGCCCTCGAGCGGGATCCGCTCGCGCACCGTCCCCCCGTCCGCCAGCTCCATCGCCACGAACGGACTCCCCGCCGTCAGATCGCTCCGTGCGGCGGCCCGTTCCGACACCTCGCCGTACTCGAACAGATACACGATCGCCGGGTGCACCAACCCCGCCTGCGCCCGGACTTCCCGCTCGAACTGCTCGCGCGTCTCTTCACCGACCGATCGTGCGAGCACCTTCAGCGCTACTTCCACCCCGGTCTCCCGGTGGCGACCGCGGTACACCGAGGCCATGCCCCCCTTGCCGATCTGCTCGCCGAGCTCGAATGGCTCGAGATGGACTGATTCACTCACGGTGCCAACTCACCACTTGTCTGGATGTCGGTCTGGCGCGACGGTACGACATCCTGCCCCGCGAACCAAGTGGCATTTGAGACGAACCGCGATCACTCCGCCGGCTCGAGAAACGTCGTGATCGTCTCCTTCACCTTTTCATAATGCCCGCGCGAGGTGTTGTAGTTTTCGGTCAGCGGAATCCACTCGCCGTCCTTCAGCACCACCCCCAGCCGGAACGCCTCGAAACCGTACCGACGATTGTTCTCGATCCCGACCTTCCGGACCCGTTCGGCGGGAACGCTCCGCGTCTCCTCGCCCAACAGGCGCTCGCGATGCAACTCGAAACACGAGGGTGTGAAGCGAACCGTCGTCCAGGTCATCTTCCACAGGATCGCGACGAGCCCGAAAGCCGCGAACAGGACCGCGGCGAAGATCGGCCCTCCCCACTCGGCCTCGTAGTCGCGCCGAACCGTCGGGGGCTCCGCCCCTTCGCCCCGCACGAACGCCTCGAGATCGCGGCGGGCCGACTCGGCGGCGGAGACTCCGGCGGCGACCGGGAGGTGGTACTGGCGGGGATCGCGCCGCCGCCCCTCCCCGGGATCGGCGACGACGATCAGTTCCGGGGGGTCGGTCCCCTGCTCGATCTGCACCTGCACGACATCCCGCGCCGCAAAGGAGCGACGATCCTCGGTGAAGAGGCTCTCTTGTCGGTGATGGCACCGGTCGCCGGAGGGCGCTCGTTCACAGGCCAGCACCTCCTCGTAGGTGAGCCGATGCACCGCCGATCCGACGGCCATCAGGGCGACGAGCAGGGCCCCACCCCCGAAAAATACCCAGAGGCGATTCATCCGCCCGAGCGTCTCCAGCTCGAGCCGATCCGAGGTGTGGTGAGTGACCTCGAGATGCACCGCAGTACTCCCTCACCCGACCAGCAGATGGTAGTGGGCGGCAAGTTGCGACTCCGCCGCCGCCAACTGCCACCCCTGGACGCTCACCACGCGCGGCTGCTCGAAGTCCTCGACGACCGCCCGGTCGAGCCGCTCGAGCGCCGACTGCATGTCGGTATGCTCGGCGACGAACTCGACGACACGTCCCAGATCGTCGACCACCGCCCCGCCGTCGTCGCCGATCGTCCGGACGTACTGGCGGCCGAGTTCCCGGACGTCCTCGGCCTCGGCCCCGGCGAAATACTCCTCGACGATTCTCGTCCACTCGAGCTCGGTGGCCGGGAGATGCTCGCGCTCGATATCCCCGGGCCTGTCGGGTGCCGAGGGCCCTGTCGGCTCGTCGGGCTCGTCGGAGTCGTCGGGGCGGTCCGACCCGGAAGAGGTCGCCTCGCCACAGCCGGGCGGAAGCAGGCTCGAGCCGGCCGCAAAGGCCGACAGCACGAGGAATCGGCGGCGGCTGATCTCCATCGATCGGCTCCGGTTACGAGATCGAATTCAGGTGGTCGGCGAGCCGGTGGGCCAGCGCGACGATCGGCCAGCCGCTGCGCGGCACCCACTCGCGCTGCTCGAAGTCCTCGGCGTCGAGCGGCCGACACCACCCGCCCCAGCAGTTCGACGAGCCCCCAAACATCCGGGTCCGACAGTTGCGAAGCTCCGGCTGGCCGACGCCCGTCGCCTCTCCGGCATACAGATTCTGCTGCTCGGCACTGCGCTCCCGCCCCCCGCCCTCGAGCAAAAGTACGTCGAGCCCGGTGCCGCGAAGCCCCAGCGCCACCGACATCCCCGCCGGGCCCGACCCGGCGATACAGACATCGGCGCTGAGAATGTCACCGTCGTCCAGGTTGCGGGCATCTCGAAACAAACCACCTCTCCCGTCTCAACGCCGCCGACGAGCAGAGAGTCGAGAGACTCCAGCTCGTCGCGACCAGTCGCATTGGCACCGGCGTCCGCCTCCGTATTTTGCAGACGCCACGGCGAGAACAATAGAGAGGGCCGAACTTCCTTTTCAAGTTGCCCCCCGGCCCAGGTTCGCTCAGGCACTCCTCGAACTCATCGTGCCGCGCCACTTTGGCGTCGACGAAGAGCGTTTACGAGGATCGCAAACGGCCACGAACAGCCGTTTACGTAGACGTCGACGAGGATCGAAAACGGCAACGACGGGGGGCCGTGGCGGACCGGCGGTGGGGCGGGGATTTTGTCTTGACGGTGGGATCGGGATGGGAGATAGTGGGGGGGAAGGTCCAAAGTTGTACGGGAGGGAGTGTTCGGCCGGTAGGCGGTCGGCGGCCCGGGGATCTTCATTCATTAGCGTGAATGAATGTTTCTGATGCGACGAGTCGCCCGGGCCGCGAGGCGGATCGTGGGGGCTCGCAGGAGTTTGCCATGCAGCCGAATGGATCACTGAAGCCGTATACCAATTTCTACAAGTCGACCAACGGCCGGCGTATCTTCGCGCTGCGCCAGAGTCTGGCGGTTGCCAGGAAATTCGGCGACGAGGAGATCGTCGAGGTGATCGAGCGGGCGATCGAGATCAATCTCGACAGCCGCGAGAAGGAAAACGTGTGGCGCCGGGCGCGGCAGCTCGGCGAGTACAGCCGCACGCGGGCCAACGAGATCGACAACGAGCTCGACCGGACGATCGGGGCGCTGCACACGCAGTTGCAAAACATCCGGTCGGTCTACCACGACCAGCCGCGCGGGGAGCAGGCGGCCGAGATTCTGGCGACGCTGTTTCCCGAGGGGGCCGGCCCGATCACGACGTTGAGCTTCGAGGACGAGCTGTCGACCGTCCAGTACATCCTCGAGTCGCTCGAGGGGCGGTGGGGTCGGGACCTGGCCGCCCTCGGGATCGAGCCGCTGGTCGAACAGCTCGACCGACTGGCCGATCAGTTCGAGGACGCCCTCGCCAACTACGACCGTCGGCCGGTCGGCTGGGACGAGGTCCGGGAGGCCGACGAGCGGGGCCAGGAGGCGATGCTGCAGGTGGTCGTCAAGGTGCTCGGCACCTACCCGACCCGAAGCGACGAGGACGTCGAAGCTCGCAGCGAACTCCTCGAGCCGATCCTCGAGCAAAACGCGCGGATCGGCGAGTTGCACCGCAACGACCGGACGGTCACCGACGTCGATCCGGAGACCGGCGAGGAGACCCCGCCGCCGGGTGAAGGCGACAGCTCCGGCGACGGGGCGAGCAACGACGGCGGTCAACCGAGCGACGGCCAGAGCGACGGCGACGGCCAGAGCCAGGGCGACGGATCCTCCACGGACGACACCACCGACAGCGAGTCCGACCAGCCGAACGGCTGATCGGGACGTTCCCATCGCGCCACCCTCTCGACCCCGGTACCGAACACGGTGCCGGGGTTTTTGTATGTCGGATCTATGTCGGAGGGGGGTTGCACCCGGGGGTGATGCGCGGGGTGTCGGCAGCGGCTGCCACTCGAGTGGCGTCGGAGTCGCCGTCGGTCCAGCGAGCGGGTCGGTCGACCGAAAAATGAGGTCCGGGGGCGCCGACACCGCCGCCGGTCGACGGTCGAACCCCGGGGGGGTGTCCGCAACACGACCGAGGGTCGGGTTCGAAAAAAGTCGGGGACAGTCCAACTCGCGCGACGGTCGGGTTCGACAAAAAGTCGGGTGTGGTCCGACTCGCGCGACGCTCCGGTTCGAAAAAAGTCGGGGACGATCCGACTCGCGCGACGGTCGGGTTCGAAAATGACCCGGGCGTGGTCCGAACACACCGTCGGTCGACCCCCGGCCCCCGGTCCGAAGGCTCCGCCGCCGCCGGCGGTCGACTGACAGTCGACCCACCGATGTGGCCGACCTGCGTGGCGGGTCGAGCGTCAGAGATGTCGGGGGCGCCCCGACACCTCGACTACGCGACCGGCGGCCGGCCCGGGCCCGGTCCGACTCGCGCGGCACCGGAGCGCGAAAAAAGTTGCAGGTGCCCCGCCCCCCGACCGGGTGTCGAGTTCGAAAAAAAGTGGGGGCGGGCCGACTCATTTTTCGATCGAGTGCGAGCCGAGTCGGTGCTCGTCCGGCGGCGTCGAGGGTCGACCGGAGCGCTGAGCACGGCGCGCGGCGCGGAGCGCAGAGCGAAGTGGATCGGAGATCGGAGGTCGGAGGATGCGTAAAGCGAAGTGGGTCGGAGTTCGGAGGTCGGAGATCGGAGATCGTAGCGCGGAGACGCGGAACGCGGAGACGCAGAACGCGGAACGCGGAGGACGGAGCACGGAGGCGGGGACGGAGCGCAGAGCGAAGTGGATTGGAGATCGGAGGTCGGAGTATGTGTAAGGCGAAGTGGGTCGGAGAGTCGGAGTAGGGATCGGGAGAAGTGTCGTATCGTTCCGGAATCGGGGGCTTTGACGTAGTTTTGTCGGTCGGTTAGAAACGAGTCTTATTGAGATTGGAAGCTGACGAAAGGATTCCTCTCGGCCTGGCTTCTGCGAGTGGGGTCGGCGGCCGGAGGGACTCGGATCGGGTCGGCGATCGACGGCTCGCTACACGGGTCGCGGTCGTCGGGGAGTCCGTGTATTCGAAGGATCGGAGCGGTGGAACGATGGTGAGATGGTTTACTGCACTCAGCGACACGCAGGAATAGTTATGGACAACGAGAGTCGACTTGGATGGTTCGCAGCGATGTTCTCGATGGTCGTCTTCGCCGCGGTCGCCTGCGGCGGGGCCGACGACGGGGATGGCAATGGCAACGGCGCGAGCGACGGTGGCGGGACGACGAAGACGGGGACGGTCAGCATCATGCAGACCCGCAGTGAGGCCGCCGGTGAGGAGACGGTCAACTATTCGGCCCAGGCCGGTTTCGTCGAGACGATCAGTGAAGGGGAGGGCTCGTGTGAGACCACCGAGGAAGGATCGTGTACGGTGGAGGTCTGCGACGGCGAGGGTGGAGACGGCGGAGAGGTCGAGCATCGATCGGCCGGTGAGATCACCGTCTCCGGGGGCGCCCAGGAGATTACGATGACCAAAGAGACCGACACGTACACGACCAGCGGCTCGGGCGAAGTCTGGACCAATGACGACACCCTGACCGTCGAAGCGGCCGGCGACGAGGTGCCGGCATTCACCGGTGAATTGCAGCCACCGGCGAACGCCACGCTCACCAGCCCGGAGACGCCGGATGGTGCCTGGGAGATCGATACGACCTCCGACATCGACGTCGAGTGGGACGCCGAAGAGATCGACAGTGGAGAGTTCACCGTCAACCTGGTGAACACCGGCGACCCGGGCTCGTCGCTGTACTGCATCTGGGATGTGACCTCCGGCTCGGAGACGATCCCGGCGTCACTTCTCGGCGAGATGAGCACCGGCGCCGAGGGGAGCTACAACTTTACGGTTGACGCCGAAACCAGCGTGAGCGCCGACGATTGGGACGTCGAGATCCGCGCCTTCGAGAGTTTCGAGTCCGGAACTGCGACCTTCGAGTGATCCGCCCCGACAGGTCGTCTCGATGTCGTGGTCGAGCCCGACTCGACCACCGACCCGCCGGTCGGAGGATGCGTACGGCGAAGTGGCTCGGAGGTCGGAGAGGCGTACGGCGAAGTGGATCGGAGGTCGGAGATCGGAGAGGTACAACAACACGGTTGGGGGGCGGCTCTTACGCGGGTGGGCTCGGAGGGGGCTACGGGACCATCTCGACGAGGAAGTTGGTCCAGGTGTACGGGGCGGGATCGAGGGTGACCGGGCCGAAGTCGGTCGGGGTGAAGATGGAGCCGCCGGCGATGAGTTTGTCGGTCGAGCGGAGCAGCACGTAGGTCTGCCGGCTCCCGTGGCCGGCAATCGGCCTCAGCCAACGCACCGATCCGTCGGGCCGGTACGAGGCGGTGAACGAGTCGATGCCGTCGGCGGCGGGGGTGGTGTGGCCGTCGCCGAAGTCGAGCTGCGTGCTGAAATCGCCGCCCACGTAGATGTGGTCGTTCGGGCCGACGGTCAGGGCGTGGAGGTTGTCGCTGTCGTCGGCGGAGCCGTACCCGTGGACCCACTGCGCCTCGCCGTCGGTGCTCCATTTGGCGACGACGAGGTTTCGCCAGTCGCCGTCGGCTTCGATCGTGGTCCCGGCCAGGGTCGCCGAGCCGCCGTACTCGCCGCCCAGATACACGTCCCCGTCGCTGTCGATGCCGACGGCTCTCCCCCGGTCGTTGCCGGGGGTCGAGATGCTCGACGTCCAGCGGGTCTGCCCGGCGGCATCGAGCGCCAGCAAAAAGAGGTCGTCCTCGCCGCCGTACGAAAAGGAGACGTCGTCGGCGAGCTCGAAGTCGTCGTCGTAGGTGCCCGCGACGGCGACGCGGCCGGCGGCGTCGACGGCGATGTCGCGGCCGATCTCGCGGCCCGACGAGTAGCCGTCGGTGTGGCGCGACCAGACGAGGTTGCCGCCGTCATCGAGTTTGACGACGACGAGGTCGCCGTAATAGGGGCGGTCGAGCTCGAGTTCGGCGAGGTCGGTGCTGTGGGTGCCGGTGACGTACAGGTCGTCGTTGTCGTCGATCGCCAGGGCTCGCGGGCGCACCCCGTCGTAGGTGTGGGTGGCCTGCAGATCGCCCGAGGGGGCGAGCTCGAACAGATACATGTCCCTGTCGTCGCCGGTCGTACTCCAGGTCTGCCCGTCGACGGTCACCTCGCCGTCGATGAATCCCGTCGCGAAGATGGTGCCCGACGAGTCGACGACGATCCCGGTGCCCTGGTCGGGGACGTATTCGTCCTCGCCGCCGAAGGTGTGGACCCACTGGAAGTCGCCGGAGGCGTCGTATTTGGCGATGAACGCGTCGGCATCGTCGGATTCGCCGACTTCGTACTCGGTGCCGTCGAAATAGATCCGCCCGCCATATCTGCCCGTCGTGTACAACGCCCCCGAGGGGCCGACCGCCGCGTCGTTGAGGCGCGTGCCGCGGTCCCGGGAGCCGGCGAATTTCATCGCCCATCGCGTCGCGCCGCCGGGGAGCCGGCAGGTGCCGTCGCGGCACTCTTCGCGCTCCTCGCAGGCCGTCGCCTCGGTCCATTCGAGACACCCGTCCTCGTCGTGGTCCTCGCAGCTCTGGGCGCCCCCCTCGTGGCAGCGGCGATCGCCGGAGCTGTCGCAGGCATCCGAACACGCCTCGACACACGCCCCCTGCTCGCAGTGCTCGCCGGTCTCGCAGCCGGTCGTCTGCCCCCACTCCAGGCACGGGTCGTCGTCGAAGTCGCCGCAGTACTCGACCGACTCGCCGCCGTCGGCACACCGGCTCGCCGAGTTGTCGGGGCAGGCGTCGGTGCACTCCTCGCGACAGGCGCCCTCGTCGCAGACGCTGGCTCCCTGGCAGGACGAGGCGCCGCCCCACTCCAGGCAGCCGTCGCCGTCGTGGTCGTCGCACGTCTCGACGGCGTCGTCGGCGCACCGGTCGTCGCCGGAGGCCGGGCAGGTATCGTGGCAGCCGCAGGCGCCGTCGGCACACGCGGGGGCGTCGGTGGTGCCGCCGTCGGCGTGCGCGGCGTCGTCGCCGGGGGTCGGGTCGGGCGAGGCGTCGTCGGAGCAGGCAGCGAGTGTAGCGAGTGCGGCGAGTGTGACGAAAAGCGCGCACGAGAGGAGGCGAGTCGGTGGCAGCGACGGATGGCGCATCGGTCTGCGGGGGTGCGAGGATCTTTGAGAGGTCGGGGGAAGATACGTCAGTCAACGTATAGCGTAAAGCGAAGTGGATCTGAGATCGGAGGTCGGAGATCGGAGATCTGAGGTCGGAGAGGTTCCGGGGGGCTCTCAGGGATAATCGAGGCCCGGGTTGGCTTCGAGGCTGTAGCCGATGCCGTCCCAGGTGTCGGGTTGGGACCAGTAGCCCATCATGCAGACGGACTTGAGGGCGCGGAAGGCGGCGCGGCGTGGGGGGAGCGAGGAGGTCTCCCAGCCGGTGAGGAAGGTGTCGGCGGCGTCGTCGGAGAGCTCGGAGAAGCGGGTGCGTTCGCCGTCGGGCGCGAGCAAAAGCGGGCCGGCTTCGAACAGGGCGAGCAGCTGGCGCAGTTGGCGGCGGCGGCCGTCGGGCAGGGTGTCGGCGAAATCGAGGGTCGCCTCGAGGGCGTAGGTGTCGGCGGGGCGGGGGAGGTCGGGGGCGGGGTAGGCGCACATGCGATCGAGGATGGCGTCGAGCGTGCGGTACTCCCAGGGCAGCCACTCGCCCCCTGTCGGCGGGGGCTCGTCGAGCAGCCGGCAGGCGAGCTGCGAGAGCCGGCGGAGGCCGCGCGACTGGAGGGTCTCGACGAGGGCGTCGCCGCGGAGCCGGAGGGTGCGCAGGAGTTTCTCGAGGGCCATCGCGACGGGGTCAGTTGGAGGCCTGGCGGTCGCCGGGGTCGACGCGCGAGCCGTCGCCCCAGCGCAACACCTCGAGTTCGACCGGGATGACGCCGTGGCGCACCAGGCCGAGGTCCGAGGCGGCCGCCCGGGAGAGGTCGATGATGCGCCCGTCGACGTACGGGCCGCGGTCGTTGATGCGGACGACGACCGACTTGCGGGTCAGCGGGTCGACGACGCGCACGATCGTGTGGAACGGCAGCGTCTTGTGGGCCGCCGTGAAGGCGTTCATGTCGTAGATCTCGCCGGAGGCGGTCTGGCGGCCGTGGAACTTGTCGCCGTACCAGCTCGCTTCGCCGCTGAGGCGGTGGTCGTCGCCGTCGGGGCCGTCGGCGGTCCGGTCGGTGACGAGGTCCTCGCGCGGGTCGCCGGCCCGGTCGCGGTGGGCCGAGGAGCCGGCACACGCCGAGGCGACGAGCGCGGCGGCGGCGATGAGCGCGATGGGCGGACGGGTCACGGCAGCGAGTCCGGGGCGTGGTTCACGAAGCGAGTCGCTTCACGGCAATGATGCCGATCGCGGGCCGGCTCGTCCAATTTTTTACTCGGCGCAGTCGGGGCGGAGCACCGAGATTTCGAAGTCGTCGTGGATGGCCATCAGCTCCGGGGCCTCGTCGTCGGTCAGGCGGGCGAGTTCGAACTGGGTGGCCGCCTCGGCGTCGTCCCAGGCGAGGTCGATTTCGCAGTTGCCGAAATCGCCGTTGGTCGGGCAGCTCGCGTAGGTTTCGCCATTCTCCTCGTCGTCGTAGGCGTGCCGCCAGAACATCGGGCCGACGAACAGGTCGGCGTGGTTGTCGAAGCCGAGATCCGCGAGCATGACGGTCTCGACGTCGCGGCCGACGGTGGTGTGGAAGTACTGCTCGAAGCTCATCTCGCCGTCTCCGCCCTCCCCGCTCTGGTTGGCGTACACGGCGGCCTCGCTCGGAGGCGACGAGCCGCCCTGGGCGGCGCGCGTGGAGGCGACGGCGAAGTCCATGATGCCGTCCTGGTCGATCGAGCCGGCGTCGACGAAATCGTAGGTGATGTCGTTGGTGGTCTCGAGGGCGACGACCTCGACGCTCGGCTCGGAGCCGATCCCGTGTATGATGGCGACCTGGTTCGAATCCCAGAGGGTCAGCAGGTCGTCGGCGCCGTCGCCGTCGAAGTCGGCGACCGCGAGGTCGACGAGGCTCGCTTCGTTCTGGAGCTGGCCGGTCGGGTCGGGGACGTCGCCGTCGCCGAGCGGGGCGTGGACCAGCTCGTCGCCGTCGTTGAGGTACACGACGAGGTTGCCGTACACCCGGGCGGCGAATTCGTCGGCGTCCTCGTCGTCGGTGCCGTCGAAGTCGCCGGCGACGACGTCGTCGGGCTGGCCGCCGAGTTCGGTGAGCGTGCGGTTGTCGGCGCCGGGGGAGATCTCCTGGACGAGCTGGTTGCCGACGATGGCCTCGCGCTGGTCGTCGTCGTCGGTGTCGACGAAGGTGAACGCCGAGACGTTCGGCGCGCCGGCGAAGCCGGTACCGGGCTCGTCGTCGAACGGCTCCTCGGCGTCCGGGGTGCGTGGAAGGATCGACAGGCGGTCGCGTTCGTACCAGTACAGGGCGATGTCTTTCTGGCCGTTGCCGTCGAGATCGACGGCGCCGAGATCGCGGAGGTACTCCGAGCCCTGGTCGTTCATGTTGTTGTGGGCGTGAAACCAGGGTTCGTCGTAGACCCCGTAGTTGACCTGGTCCTGGGTCGAGCGCGACTCGCCGGTAAAGCAACTGTCGCAGGCGTCGCCGGTGCCGTTGCCGTCGAGGTCGCTCTGGTCGGGGTTGGCGACCTGGGCGCAGTTGTCGCAGGCGTTACCCCACTGGTCGTCGTCGGCGTTGCGCTGCTCGGGGTTGTCGACCTCGGGGCAGTTGTCGCAGGCGTCGCCGAGGCCGTCGTCGTCGGAGCTGGTCTGGTCGGGATTTTCGGTCTCGGGGCAGTTGTCGCAGGCGTCGCCGACCCCGTCGTCGTCGGCATCGGCCTGGTCGGCGTTTTCGGTCTCGGGGCAGTTGTCGCAGGCGTCGCCGACCCCGTCGTCGTCGCCGTCGGCCTGGTCGGGGTTGTCGGCTTCGGGGCAGTTGTCGCAGGCGTCGCCGAGGCCGTCGTCGTCGGAGTCGGTCTGGTCGGGGTTGTCGACCTCGGGGCAGTTGTCCTCGGAGTCGGCGACGCCGTCGCCGTCGGCGTCCGGGGGCTCTTCGTCGGAGCCGCAGGCGACGGTGGTGCAGACGGCAAACACAGCGAGCAGGCAAGCCGACAGGAGGGTACGAACACGAGGCGACATACTCATGGGGACGTCCGGGTCACGAAGGATGGCGTACGCGACAGAGGGCACCGATCTGCGGCGCATCATGCCGCATGGGAGGGCAATTTTCAAATTTCGCGCGGGACGGGGGCGGTCGGAGCCGGCCGGGTGTCGCGCGGCGGGCTGGTGTTACGGAGTGGCGCCACCCTCCACGCAACCTCCCGATTGGTGCCGGTGCGTTCGATCGCGGTCGGGCAGTCGCCTCGGCAGCGAGGTGCGGGCTTGCGGGGGAGAAGCACCTGCCGGATCGAGGGCGGGGCGGGCGCAGCGAGTCGCTTGACCGCCGCGGTCGATGGGCACGTTTCGAATGTCTGCAAACGCGTACTCCATCGAGGAGACATCATGAGACGACTCGTCGCGTTGTTCGCATTCGCACTCGTGGCGTCGGTGCCGGCGGTCGGGGCCGCTCAGGTGATCGACGAGGAAGAAGAAGAGGCCGAGCAGGAGGCCGAGGAGACCGAAGAGGATCTCGAAGAGAGCGGCGAAGAGGTCGGCGAGGAGGCCGAGGAGACCGAAGAGGACCTCGAGGAGACGGGGGAGGAAGCCGGCGAGGAGGCCGAGGAGACCGAAGAGGATCTCGAGGAGACGGGGGAGGACGCCGGCGACGAGGCCGAGCGGGAGGCCGAGGAGACCGAAGAGGAGGCCGAGCGGATCGAGCAAGAGACCGAGGAGACCAACGTCGACGTCGAGCAGGAGGCCGACGGCGACGACGACGAGCAGATGGAGGTCCGGTTCGAAAATGCCGACGACGACGGCAACGACGGCGTCTCCGGTACCTTCGGCGTCATCGGTGGACCGGGGCTGACGAACATCGCGGCCGACGACGACGATCTCGGCACCGTCTCCGGCGACCAGGTCGGCTTTTCGGTCGGGATCCAGGCCGGGGTCGATTTCAACGACATCGTCGGGCTGGCCCCGCAGCTTTTGTTCTCGCGGCGCGGCTGGGAGAGCGAGGGCGAGGCGCTCGATCTGGAACTCGACAACGAATACATGCTCAGCTACATCGACCTGCCGGTGATGCTGCGGATCGGGGTGCCGATCGCCGACGTCGTTGCTCCGAAGGTGATGGTCGGCCCGCACGGGAGTCTGTTCGTCGACGGGGAGCGCAGCGGTGAGACCGGCGGGCCGTTCGTCGATGGCCAGGGAACGGTCGACATCGAAAACGACGACGTCAACACCTTCCAGTTCGGGCTGACCGCCGCCGCGGGCGTCGACTTCAACCTCGACGGCGGGGTGCTGACGACCGACGTGCGATTCGTCCGAAACTTCACCGGCGTGTTCGACACCGACGACCTGGAGGGCGACGACAACGTCTACCACCAGTCGTGGTACGTGATGGTCGGGTTTATGTTTTAACTCTGACTCGCTCCTCGCCGAGGTTCTGAAGCCGGCTCTCAGCGAGTCACGTGGGGAACATCTCCGCATCGCAGGAGGCGGCTCGCCTGTGCTCGGTCCGATGTTCCCGGCGCGAATCTGGCGGCTCGCTCCTCCCGGTCAATAAAAAACGGGGCGGGGCGTCACCGCCCCGCCCGGGACATTCTCCCCTCCGTTGTTTTTCGTCGTTTTACCTTCGCGGCTTTGCGTCCTTTGCAGTTCCGCTCAGGCGCGCTCGAACAGCGCCGCCGCACCCATGCCGCCGCCGACGCACATCGTGACGATGCCGTAGCGGCCGTCCTGCTCCTCGAGGGCCCGGAGGATCGTGCCGGCCATGCGGGTGCCGGAGACGCCCAGCGGGTGGCCGACGGCGATGGCGCCGCCGTTGACGTTGAGTTTGTCGTGGTCGATGCCGAGCTCGCGGGCGCAGTAGACGGACTGGCTGGCGAACGCCTCGTTGAGCTCGACCAGGTCGATGTCCTCGATCGACAGGCCGGTGGCGTCGAGCAGCTTGCGGACGGCCGGCACCGGGCCGATGCCCATGATCTCGGGCGGGACGCCGGCGACCTGCATCGTCCGGTAGTAGCCGAGCGGCTCGAGGCCCAGGGCGTCGGCCTTTTGTTTTGTCGTCACGATCGTCGCCGCGGCCCCGTCGGTCAGCGGCGAGGCGTTGCCCGGCGAGACGACGCCATCCTCGCTGAAGGCCGGCGGGAGCTTCGCCAGCGTCTCCATGTTCGTGTCGGGCCGGACGTTTTCATCCTTCTCGACGGTGATCGTCTCGCGGTTGCCCTCCTCGTCGACGACCTCGGTCTGCATCGGCACCACTTCGCCGTCGTAAAAGCCGCGCTCCCAGGCGTCGGTCGCCCGCATGTGAGACTGATAGGCGAACTCGTCCTGCTCCTCGCGGCTGACGTCGAAGCGCTCGGCGACGTTCTCGGCGGTCTGGCCCATGGCGATGTACACCTCGGGGCGCTCCTCCATCAGCCGGGGGTTGGCCGAGGGCGTGTTGCCGCCCATCGGGATCATCGACATCGACTCGGTGCCTCCGGCGATGGCGGTGTCGATCGCGCCGCTCATGATGCGCTCGGCGGCGATCGAGATGGTCTGCACGCCGGAGGAGCAAAAGCGGTTGACGGTCATCGCCGGCACCTCGTGGGGGAGGCCGGCCAGGAAACTCGCCAGGCGGGCGACGTTCTGGCCCTGCTCGGCCTCCGGAAAGGCGCATCCGAGGACGACGTCCTCGAGGTCCTCCGCGGCGAGCTGAGGGGTCTGCTCGAGCACCGACTCGATGGCGTGGGCGGCCATGTCGTCGGGGCGGGTGTCCTTGAGCTTCCCCTTGTTGGCCTTGCCGAACGGGGTGCGAGCGTACGATACGACGGCTACTTCACGGTCTGACATGGTGGTTCCTCTCGTCTTGGGGGCGGCTGAGCAGCCTCGCGGCTGAGCAGCTAGGCAGCTAGGCAGCTAGGCGATAACGCGGCGAACAAAAAAACGTCGGTATCCGCGGCCCCCGGGCCGTTGTTGCCCGGGGCGGGACGGCGGTCAGTTCCTCAACGGCTTGCCGTTCTGGAGCATGTGCTGGATGCGCGCGATGGTCTTCTCCTCGCCGCAAAGCGACAGGAAGGCCTCGCGCTCGAGATCCAGCAGGTGTTGCTCGCTGACGGTCGTCGTCGGGTTGGTCTCGCCGCCGCAAAGGACCGTCGCCAGCTTGTTGCCGATGTGACGGTCGTAGGCGCTGATGTATCCACTCTGTTCCATTCCGTACAACCGAACATCGACGGTCGCAATTCCGTCTTTGCCGGGGAGACGGAAGCGGCGCCGGCGGGGCGGCTTGAAATCGCTGGCGGCCATGCCGAGCACGCGCTGCTTGGCGCGATACAGCAGGTGATCGCCGTTGAGCGTCACCCGATCCTCGTCGGTCAAAAAGCCGACCTCGCGGGCCTTCTCGGCGCTTCGGGCGACCTCGCCCATGCCGATCTGCATGAAGGCCTTCTGGATGAACGGCAGCGCGTCGACGTCCTCGTCTTCGGAGTGGGGACCGTACAGGTTGCGCAGAAGCTGCAGGTTGCCGCTGCCGCCGGGGATCAGCCCGACGCCGACTTCGACCAGCCCCATGTAGGTCTCGCCGGCGGCCTGGATGGCGTTGCCGGCCATCGTCACCTCGGCGCCGCCGCCGAGCGTCTGCCCGTGCGGCGCGGTGACGACGGGTTTCGACGAGTAGCGAAGCCGCTGGTTGACCTGCTGGAAGCGGCCGACCATCTCCTCGATCGGCTCCCAGTTTTCCTGCCGGGCGTTCATCAAAATCAGCATGATGTTCGCGCCGACCGAAAAGTTGTCGGCGTCGTTGCCGATCACCAGGCCCTTCCAGTCACCGTCTTCGACCTCCTCGATCGAGCGGTGCATCATGTCGATGATGTCCGTGTCGATCGAGTTGCGCTTGGTGTGGAACTCGAGCAGGGCGACCCCGTCGTCCATGTCGTACAGCGTCGCGCCGTCGTTGCTGAAGACTTCGCGGTTTTGCTCGTCGAGCAGGTCGATGCGGATGTCGCGCTCGTCGGTCGGGACCTCGAGATACTCCTCGGCGTCGACGTCCCAGTACAGATCGGTCGCGCCCTCGCGGGTGTAGAAGCCGTCGACGCCGGCCTCGTCCATCGTCTCGATCCAGCCGGGGATCTCGAGGTCGCGCTGGCGCATCTGCTCGAGGCCCCACTGGAAGCCGACCGCGTCCCAGACCTCGAACGGCCCCAGGTCCCAGTTGAAGCCCCAGCGAAGCCCCCGGTCGATGTTGACGACGTCGTCGGCGATCTCGCCGAGGCGCCGGGCGGTGTAAGCGAGCGACTCGAAAATCACGTCGCGGGCGAACTCGGCGGCCCGGTCGTCGCCGTCGACGAGCACGGCCCGGACGCGCTCCTCGGGGCTGCCGTCGGCGTCTGCGAGGCTGTCGAATTCCGACTTGTCGCGTTCGGTGTACTCGAAGGCGTCGGGCCGGAGGACGAAAAGCCCCTCGTCGTTTTTGTCGTAAAAGCCCCTGTCGGCCTTCTGGCCGGTCCAGCCGCGGTCGACCATCTCGCGCAGAAACTCCGGCACCTCGAAGACCTCGCGATCTTCATCGTCGGTCAGCGACTCGTAGCAGTTGTCGGCGACGTGCACGAAGGTATCGAGGCCGACCATGTCGGCCGTCTGAAAGACCGCCGATTTCGGGCGGGCCAGCGGCTTGCCGAAGATCTGGTCGGTGTCCTCGATGGTCATCTCGTAGTCGTCCATCTTGTGGATGATCGTCATCATCCCGTGGACGCCGATCCGGTTGGCGATGAAATTCGTGGTGTCCTTGGCGAACACGATGCCCTTGCCGAGGACGTCGCGGCCGACGCGCTCGATGGTCTCGACGACCTCGGAGTCGGTGTCGGGGCCGGGGACGACCTCCAGCAGCTTCATCACCCGGACCGGGTTGAAAAAGTGGGTGACCAGGAAGCGCTCGCGGAAGGAGGCGTCGCGCCCCTCGAGCATCTTCTCGATCGAGAGCCCGGAGGTGTTCGACGAGATGATGGCGTCGTCGGCGACGTGGGCCTCGATTTTGTCGAAGGTGTCGCGTTTGATGTCGATGTTCTCGGGGACCGCCTCGATCACCCAGTCGACCTCCGAGAGGCGCTCGAGGTGGTCTTCGACGTTGCCCGGCCGGATCAGGTCGAGATCCCGGTCGGTGTACACCGCCGACAGGGGCTTGTCGTCGGGCATCTGCTCGATCGCGTCGCGGGCGAGCTTGTTGCGGAAAGCGGGGTCGTCGCGCTCCTCGCCTTCGCCGGCCTCGGGCGGAACGATGTCGAGCAATTCGACCTCGATGCGCGCGTTCGCCAGATGGGCGGCGATGCCCCGGCCCATCGTGCCCGCTCCGATGACCGCCGCTTTTCGGATCTTGTTCGTCGTCATAAACTCGTCCTTTTCTGTCGTCGAGAGTCACTGAGGCTGCATTCAGTCGGAGGGTTTACGTAGCGGAATCGGGGGTGTGGGGTCAACCGAAAAACAGCGGGGAACCGCAAAGGGCGCGAAGAACGCAAAGGGGAAAACGGCAAAACAGCATTTCAGTTCGAATCAGGGCGCCGGTTGCGAGTCGATGACCCGCTTGATACCGCCATCCTTCAGTCGCGGGAGCCTGAAATTGAGCAACAGACCGAGAGGTAAGTCCCCGGCTTTGAGATACGACGGTACCTGCGCGGTGTGGATCGGATGAAACGCATCGACGGTTTTCAACTCGACGAGCAGACAGTTGCCGACAAGCAAGTCGACCCGACCGTGCCCGAGTTTCTCTCCCTTGTAGCAAACCGGCAACGCGACCTCCGTTTCGACCGGAATGTCGCGTCGTCGACATTCTTCACACAGGGCCTCGTGGTAGATGCGTTCGAGAAATCCCGCCCCCAACTCTCGATGCACCTCGATCGCCGCTCCAATCACGCGACTCGCCATCTGCTCGACCCGCTCCCGCATCGTCTCCTCCTCGTCCTGGATCCCATTGCCCTCAGTCCGTCGCTACCCCTTCACATATACGTTACCGACACGAACTGCGGATTCGTTTCGCTCCGAACGCAGTTTTTCGAATCCTCCCCCGCGTTTTTTGTGTTCCCTTCGCGTTCTT
>CAZRLK010000032.1:0-38091 GCA_964600555.1 uncultured Bradymonadales bacterium | reverse complement strand
GACACCGTCTCCCGGGCCGGTGCCACGATCGAGCGAGTCCCGTCGAGAGCACGAGCACGCCTTGGCGAGCTTGGCGATCTTGGCGAGCTTGGCGTAACGGATCCCCGACCGTCGAGAGCACGAGCACGCCTTTGCGTGCTTTGCGTCCTTTGCGGTGCGGCGTTGCTGTTCCCGGACCGCCGAGAGCCCGAGAGCTCAGCCCGGCAGATCGACCTCGGAGTCTAGCTGGATCGCCAGCTCGTCCGAGAGGATCCAGACCTCGGTCGGCACTCGCCGGTCGCTCTCGAGCCAGGCGTCCCGAATCGTCTCGAGGCTCTCTCTCGGCGCCACCCCGCCGGTGCCGGCCCCCAGCAGCGGCATCGCCAGGGTCCCCACCTCGAGTTGATCGGCGCACCGAAAGACGTTGCGGGCGGCGAGCCGCACCGCCTCGATCGACGACGACCAGTACCAGTGCAGGGCGGCGCTGTGGATGATGTAGTCGGCCGCCAGATCGCCGGCCGAGGTGGCGACCGCCTCGCCGAGATCGAGCATCCCCTCGGCGCCGACCTCGCGAAAGGGCTCGGGCCCGGCGGCCTCTTTCAACGCCCCCGCCACCCCCTGGGGAATCAGCAGCCAGTGCGGGATGAAATTGCGATTCCAGGCGTTGACGACCGCGTCGGTACGCACCCCGGCGATGTCTCCGATCTCGAGCCGGAACCACGACTCGCCGGACTCGCCGCCGTCGGCCGGCGCCTCGGTCTGATCGATGTCGTCTCCCATCGGGTACCTCCGGTCGTCACTGCTCCCGTCGCGCCCGCTCGACCAACTCGATCATCGCGCCGCGCGCCCCGGCGGGCTCCTCGAGCGGCTCGTCGAACGGAATGCGCACGCTCTCCCGCTCGGCTTTCCCCTCCCGATCCCCGGTCACCAGCAGATCGAAGCCGTACCGGTCGACCTCGGTCATCTCGGCCTCGTCGACCCAGCCATGATCGGTCAGGCCGCGGACCATGTCGACCATCGCATCGGGGTGGTCGTCGTTCATGTGCTCGATGATCCCGTGCGCCGCCGGGCGAACCGGGTCGGGCTCGGCCTCCCGGTAGTCGGCGACCTCCGGCCAGCTCATCTCGCCGAACCCGCCGATGTAGCGCAGGCGGTCGGGGACGAGCCGATAGAAGTTGAAATCCTCGAAGTCGATATACGTCTCGGCGTGGGAATGGGCCTCGAGGTAGCGTTCGCGCAGCTCGCCATCCTCGTCGTCGACCCGCTCGATGGCGCCCAGCAGGGTGACCCGCTCGTCGGTCAGCGGCTGCTCGGCGCCGAGGCCGTCGGCGACCAGCAGCGACGACCGGGCGTCTTCCCGGAAGTTTTTCGTGTGGTCGGCCAGGTCGCTGACGAACAACAACGCGTTGCCGTCGGGCAACAGGGTGTACTCGGCGACCGACGTGTACGGCGCGCCGTCGCGGCGATCGAGCGTCCCGAGGACACCCTGATCGTAGGCGGCGACGAGCGTGCGGGCGGCTTCGGCGTGGGATGGACGAGTCATAAGCTCAAAGTGGAAAGTGGAAAGTTGAAAGAGGAACCGCGTCGGTAATTGTAGAAGCCTACGACGATCCGACAATCGGAGATCGGAGGTCGGACATCGGAGATCCGAGATCCGAGGGGTAAAAAGACAGCGACCGCCCTGTGGCAGATCTCTCGGCAAACACACCAAAACCCGACGCGACCAGGAGGGCCGCGCCGGGTCGGGGGAAAGTCGCGAGATGTCGGTGGACGCCCATCAGGCGTCGCCGTTGGTGGGTTGGTCGGAGTCCGAGGTGTCGCCGTCCGAGGTGTCGCCGTCCGGGGCGTCGGTCGGCTGATCGTCGGGGGTCGGTTCAGTCGGCTCCCCGGACTCGGGGTCGACCTCGGGGATCTCGCCGCGGCGAGTGACGTACCGGCGGATTTTGTCCTGCTGCTGGTCGATCGGCTCCATCAGGTCCCGGAAGCACTCCGGATCGTCGCAGTAGTTGCCCATGATGACCGCCACCATCCGGTGGTACGCCTCGCGGGCCTCGACCCGGGCGGCCTGGACCTCGTCGAACGTCACCTCCTCGTGGTCGACCCGGCTCAACTGCTCGCGGAAGGTCTCCTGCAGCTCCTGGAGGGTCGCGAGTTCGTCGCTCAGCCCCAGCTCGTCGATGCACTCGGCGTACTCGCCGGTCAGTTTCCCGAGCAGCTCGTCGACGTGCATGCGCTGCTCCTGGAATTCGACCGACGTGATCGGGTAGACGCCGTTGGGAAACACCTCGTCGGCGAGCCGCTCGGCGTACTCCTTTTTCGGGGAGTCGCTCGGGGTCTCGGCGATCGCCCGGGCGACCTGGTAGATCGAGGAGATCGTCCGGTCGATTTTGTTGTCGGTCTCGACGCTGCCCTCGCGGGCGTCCGAGCGGGCATTCTTGGAGGTGCTCCAGCTGAATTCGAACTCGGCGGCCCGGTTGATTTGCTCGACCGCCTTGTGGACCATCTCCTCAAGGCGCTGGTCGTCGTAATCCGACAGCTTGCGTTTCACCTCCTGGGCCGAATACTGCATGCTGCTGACTTTCTGCTGGTACATCGTCAGCCGTTCTTCGAGTGTCATCGTCGACTCCTCGTCGTCAAAGTACGGGTCATTAGATCCATGAGCGTCGTCATTCCCCCGCGACGGCGCCGACAGGCGGGCCGACGAGGTCGACGCGCGGGAGGGCGTCCGTTCCGCAGGGTATTCACATCCACCCCCGGATGACGGAGTACGACTCGATCTCCGTGACCCGGTCGAATGTGGCATTGTGCCGTCGATCGTAGCAGCAAAACGCGAGAGTTCAACGGAAAATTGCGGGGGGCTGAACGGAATCGGTGGGACGTCCTCGGGCTCCCGGCGCTCCGGGGACGCCGACGCCAAACCGCAAAGAACAGGCAACCCCTCTTACGTTTTTCGGCGAGTGCCCCCGACGAGCGTTGCCCGAGCTGTGCGTGGTGAGTCAGCTCACAACCCACCCGGGTTTGGGTGTCCTTGGCGTCGTGGCGATCTCTCGATCTTGGCGATATCGGACTCCAAACCGCCGGGAAGCCCCGGGGTCGACCGAGGGTATCGTGAGCGACGGGAGCCCGAGTCGTCGGTGTGGCGCCGAACTCGCGGCCGGCTCGCTCGGGAGCGGTCCGGACGCCGGAGGGGTGTCGGCCCGCGCCGCTCGAGCGGGCTCTCGGCGGCGACGAGGTCGCCGATCCCGCGCTCGGGAGCGCTCGGGCCGGCGGTCGAGTCGCGCAAAGCGCGTGGTGACCACGCTCGCGCCGAGGGTCGAGTTCGAAAAGAGGGGATCGCGAGCGCGGACCCCCAGGGGGTGACCCCCCGGGTGGTGCGCTCGCGATCGCGGGATGCGTCGATCGACCATCGGCCTGCGCGCTCCGGAGCGCGGCGATTCGGCAGCTCGGCGTCGATCACCGCGCAGACGAGCGGTTTTCGCGCCAGACGACTTTCGCAAACCCTGACCCACCCCCCCCAAAATTACCACCCCCCCCTCCCGCCGCGCCCGCCGGCGCGCGGCGAGGGGGGGTCGACCCCCTGAACGGGCGTTACGGCGATTGAAGAGGCGGGAGCATGGATCGGAGCTCGGAAATCGGAGATCCGAGAAGTCACGGCTCGTCGACGAAACCGCGAACGGCCGTGGACGAGCACGACCACGACGACGAATACGTCGACGAAACTGCGAACGGCCGTAGACGAGCACGACCACGATGACGACGACGAATACGTCGACGAGGATCGAGATCGTTTGCGTCGACGGTAGTCGACAAAGCATTTGCTGGCACCGCGCCGGGAGCGGAGCGGCCGAGTGCCCTCGGGGTGAAGCGGAGGCCCGTCTTTGAACCACCCGGGCGCATGTGGTAATTTCGCCGTCGCTTCGACATCTCCATTTTTCTCTTTTCTGGATGGACGGCACCATGGATACACGAGGGCTGTATCTGGTCGTCTCGTGGGTCGGACTGATGGTCGCATTCGCCGGGCTCGTCGGCTGCGGGCGAACCTCGCTCGACGCCCACTGCGAGAGCGACGACGACTGCGAGGACGGCGCCCGGTGCGTCGCCGAGGTGTGTACCGATGCGACCGAGTGTAACGACGACGCCGACTGCGGCGACGACGAGGCCTGCTCCGATGGCGCCTGTGTGCCCCGGATCGACTGCCAGAGCGATGTGGATTGTCCGGACGACCTGGTCTGCGAGGGCGGCAGTTGCACCGCCGAGCAGTCTAGCTGCGAGGAGTCGAGCGACTGCCCGGACGGCGAGATCTGTCGCGGCGGCGATTGCGTCGACGAGGACTGCGAGTGTGCGAGCGACCGGGATTGCCCCTCCGGCGCGATCTGCGACGACGGCTGCGAGTGCGGACCGGCGCCGCCGTGTACCGAAAACGCCGACTGCCCGGACGGCCAGGGCGGGCGGGTCGGGGTCTGCGACGGCGGCATCTGCCGGACCGTCGACTGCGTGACCGAGGCCGACTGCGCGGGCGACGAAAAGTGCCTCGAGCAAACCTGCCGCCCGGCGGATTTCTGCCGGGAGGATGCCGACTGCGAGGAGAGCGAGATCTGCCGGAACGCGACCTGCGAGCCGGCGCCCGACTGCACCGAGGACCTCGACTGCGAGGGCGGCCGGATCTGTATCGACGGGGCCTGCCGGGAGGGATGCCGCAGCGGGGAGGAGTGCCCGGCCGGCGAGGTGTGCCGGGAGTTCGAGTGCGTCCCGGAGTGTAGCGTCGACGGCGACTGTCCCGACGGGCAGTTGTGCCGCGACGGCCGGTGTACCGCCGCCCAGTGCCGCGTCGACGAGGATTGCGGCCGGGGCGGGGAGTGTCTCGACGGGCGCTGCGAGTACGACGGATGTCGAGGCGACGCCGAATGCGACCGGAGCGAGGTGTGCGAGCAGGGCATCTGCGTGCCCGACGAGCGCGAGTGCGACAGCGACCAGGAGTGCCCGATCGACGAATTTTGCGTCGACGGCACCTGCGAGGACGAACAGCCCGAGTGCCAGGCCGACGGCGACTGCGACGACGACGAGATCTGCAACGACGGCGAGTGCATCGTCGACCGGCAGTGCCAGACCGACGCCGACTGTCCCGCCGATCAGATCTGTCGGGCCAACCAGTGCGTGCCGGCCGGCGGGTGCCAGCAGGATGCCGACTGCGGCCCGGCGGAGGTCTGCATCGACGGGACGTGCTTTTTCCAGGGCGACTGCCGCTCCGACGACGAGTGTGCCCCCGACGAGACCTGCGAGGATTTCCGCTGCGAGCGCGTCGACCCGTGCGAGAACATGAGCTGCCCGCCCGACCAGGTCTGCGAGGGGGGCATGTGCGTGGATGCCGGCCAGTGCATGCGCGACGCCGACTGCCCGCAGGATTTCGAGTGCGTCGACAACGAATGCCAGGCGCCGCCGTCGATGTGCAGCAGCGACGCCGACTGCTCCGGCGACGAGGTCTGCGTCGACGGCCAGTGTCGGTTTACCGGCAACTGCCGCTCCGACGACGATTGCCGAAGCGGCGAGGTCTGCGAGGACAACTTCTGCCGAAACGAGGACGGATGCCGCTCGGACACCGACTGCCCGATGGGCGAGGAGTGCGAGCCGGTGAGCGGGACGTGCCAGCCCGCCCAGCAGTGCCAGAGCGACAGCGAGTGCGGCGGCCAGCAGATCTGCCTGGACGGCCGCTGCGTCGACAACCAGCAATGCCAGGTCGACGCCGACTGTCCGGCGGGCTCGATCTGCAACAACGGGCAGTGCCTGCCCGCCCCCGAATGCCAGGTCGACGCCGATTGCCCGACCGGCGAGCGGTGCGATCTCGACAACTGCGTGCCGATAAGCTGCAGCGACGCCAGCGAATGCCCGGCGAGCTGGAAGTGCACGGCCGGCCGGTGCCGACCGCCAGCGATCTGCAGCTCCGACGCCGACTGCCCCGGCCCCCAGACCGAGTGCATCGACAACGTCTGCAAGATCCCGGACGGGTGCAGCGACGACAGCGACTGCTCGGGCGACCGCGAGTGCATCAACGGCGCGTGCATCTCACTGCCGCCCCCGGAATGCGAGGACGACGCCGAGTGCGACGCCGGTGAAATATGCGAGTTCGGCGTCTGTGCGCCGGCCGGCGAATGTCAGGTCGACGCCGACTGCGGCTCCGACGAGCGCTGCCTCAACAACCAGTGCCAGCCGATCCCCGAGTGCAGCTCCGACGCCGACTGCCCGGACGGCCAGGTCTGCGAGCAAAACCAGTGCGAGCCGACCGGCAGTTGCACCGACGACGCCGACTGCGCCGGCTCTCAGGTCTGCGACGGCGGTCAGTGCATCGACCCGCCCGGATGCAGCACCGACGCCGACTGCGCCGGCTCTCAGGTCTGCGACGGCGGCCAGTGCGTCGACCCGCCGGGATGCAGCATCGACGCCGACTGCCCGGGCAACGACGTCTGCCGCGACGGCCAGTGCGAGCCGCCGATGAGCCCGCAGTGCCGGGCCGACAGCGACTGCGCGACCGGCTCGACCTGCGAGAACGGCGAGTGCGTCGTCCAGGACCCGCCGAGCTGCCAGTCCGACGCCGACTGCCCGTCCGGCGAGGTCTGCAACATCGGCGAATGCGAGCCCGAGGCCGGCTGCCGCTCGGACGCCGACTGCCCGAGTGGCGAGCACTGCGACCTGTTCGGCGGCCAGTGCATCGCGACGACCTCGTGCTCGAGCAACGCCGATTGCCCCTCCGGCCAGCAGTGCATCGGCGACGAGTGCGCGATGTGGCAGAGCTGCCAGTCCGACGCCGACTGCTCGGCGGGCACGGAGTGTCGCAACGGCTCGTGCATCCTCAACCGCGACTGCCAGAAGGACGGCGACTGCGCCAGCGACGAACGCTGCGACGGCGGTTACTGCCAGCCGGTCGACTGCCAGGACGACTCCGATTGCCGGAGCACCTTCCAGTGCGTCGCCCAGCGGTGCCTGTCGGACCCGTACTGCGGGGAGGACGCCGACTGCCCGGACCCCTCCGAGTGCATCAACAACGAATGCCAGAACCCCGGCGGCTGCAGCGACGACGCCGACTGTCCGAGCGGCCAGAGCTGCTGGTCGGGGGCCTGCTATGCCATCCCCGACCCCGAGTGCGAACGCGACAGCGACTGCGGGCAAAACCGCGTCTGCAACTCGGGCTTTTGCCGCCCCCCGGACGGTCTCCAGCCGTGCTCGACGAACATGGACTGCGGGAGCGACGAGTTGTGCATCAACGGATACTGCCGCAGGGGGACCGAGTGTCAGGACGACTCGGAGTGCGAATTCAACGAGGTGTGCCGGGCCCAGCAGTGCGTACTGCCGTGAGCGGCGGCGTTCGGGCGATCCGGCGGTCTACTCGTCGTCGTAGTCGACGCGTTGTTTGAAATCCTTGCCGACGTTGAAATGCACCGACTTGCGGGGGCCGACTTCGATGTGCTCGTCGGTCTTCGGGTTGTAGGCCTCGTGCGAGTCGTACTCGCGGACCTCGAAGCTGCCGAACCCGCGCAGCTCGATGCGCCGCCCCTCGAGCAGGGCGTGTTTCATCTTCTCCAGCATGCGGTTGACGACGGTCCGGGCGCGGCTCTGGGTGAGGTCGGCCTGCTCGGCGACGGCCTTGATCAGTTCGGTCTTGGTCATCTCACTGGGGGAGTTCGACGCGGAAAAGTTGTTGGCCCATGAAAATGTAGTCGTCCTGCTTGAGCTCGGTCTTTTCCCAGAGTTTGATCCAGGTGCCGTTCGAGGAGTTGAGATCGGCGAGGTGGGGCTGGTCGTCGGTGAAGATCCGGGCGTGGCGCCCCGACATGAACTTGTCGTCTTTGAAGATGATGTCGCCCTTCTCGCGGCCGAGCACGACCCCGGAGTCGGGCAGGCAGTAGATGTTCTGGACGATGTTGCCGACGCCGATCTGCAGGATCTTGTAGTCGCCGCCGGGGGCGGGGCTGCCCATGTAGCGGGTGCCGTCCTCGGAGACTTTCTTCGAGTCGAAATCCTGCTCGATCCTCTCGAAGCGCAGCACCTGGCGGCCCATCAAAAAGGTGTCGCCGGGGCGCAGCCGCACCTCGCCGCGCAGCTTCAAAAACGTGCCGTTGAGGCTGTGCAGATCCTCGAGATAAAACTTGTGGTCCTCGATCGTCAGCCGGGCGTGCTTCGGGTTGAGAAATTCGTCGGTCGGAAACCGGGTATCGCCGTCTCGCCCCAGGATCGTCTTCGCCGAGCGGAGGGGAATCGCCCGGCCGTCGGTCCCGTCGTCGTTGATGGTGACCAGCTCGAAGCCGGCCGGAAACTGGCTGTCGAGTTTGTCGCGCTCGAGGGCCGGCACCGAGGAGTGCTGCCGGGAGCGGCCCCGGCCCGGCGCCTTGTCGGCGCGCTCGATCTGAGCGTTGCGAAGCGACTCGCCGCACTGGACACAAAAGCGCATGCCCGGCGGGCTGACCGACTCGCAGGAGGGACACACCTGACCGGCGGCCTCTCCGTCGCCGCCGTCGGCCCCGCCCCGGTCGGCGGGCTGCTCGCTGTCGCCGCGCTCCTCGACTCGCGCCCCGGTCCCGGTGTCGGTCTCGTCGATCGCCTGCCCCGACCGGCGGTCGGCCCGCTCGCGGCGGGGGCGCGGCGAGCCCCCGGGACCCGGCTGCTCGGAGTCGAGCGCCTCGAGGACGACATCCTCGAATTCGCCGTCGTCGACCTCCTGCTCGTCGAGCTCCGCCCCTTCGATCTCGTCGTCGACCGTCCGATTCTCCCGCAGGCGCTCCCCGAACCGCTCGACGGCTTCGTCTTCGTGCGACTCGAATTCGGTCGTCCCCATTCCCGGATTGCGGAGTCGCCCGAACACCTCGTCGGACTCGGAGGAGCTGTGGCTGGCGTCGCTGTCGTTGGATCCGGGCATGAGTCGGGAGAACCTCGGGCGTCGCGTCGGCGGTCAGCAGGGCGCAAGTCGGTATCCGGCGAGCCACGATAGATCACGCGCGAGACGGTTTGCAAGAAAGGGCGAAAAAGGGCTCGGGGGTGTCGGAGCGCGAGGACGACGAGGATCGAGATCGTTTACGTCGACGAGGATCGTTTTCGTCGGCGAGCCGCCGACGCACCCCATGGGGGGAGGGGTGAGTCGACGAGGATCGAGATCGTTTACGTCGACGACCGCCGGCGACGCGATCGGGGGCCGGGAGCGGGCCACGGTCGATTCGGCTCTCCCGCTTGACAGCCTCGCGGTTCGCTGACACGATCCGCCGGCCGTGAGCGCCGGATTCTCGAACGAGCCGTCGCTCTCGCAGACAGAAATCGCCACGAATCCGTACGGACGCCCACCCACGGGGTCGCCATGTCTCGCGAATGCAAGTTCACCGGCAAGAAGCCGCTCGTCGGCAACAAGGTCTCCCACGCCAAAAACAAGTCCAAGACCCGGCAGGCGCCGAACATCAAGACCAAACGCCTGTACTACCCGGAGGAGGAGCGCTGGGTGAAGGTCAAGGTCTCGGCGCGCGCCCTGCGCACGATCAGCAAGAAGGGCGTCCAGAAGTTCCTCGACGACAACGGCCTCGAGATCGACGACGTGACGGTCTGACGGCCGCCCGACATCCAACGACACGAACAACCCGAAAGGCGCGTCGGTCTCGCACCGGCGCGCCTTTTTGTGTGGTTGTCGTGTGAGCGGGCCGTCAGTCTTTCGCGCGGTTTCGCGGCTGTGTTACGTTCGAGCCACGTGAGGATGGGCGCCTGTCGGCCCGTGGATGGCTCGAAGCGACGGCCAATCGATGAGTGAAGACCTACTCGACGTGGCGGGGGAATTCGACGACCTCGCCGGACGCGAGCGCGACGATCGGGGGCGCAACCTCGTCGAGTGGCTCAACCGTCCGGACGCCGAGCTCCGGGCCGAGGTCGACGAGATCGCCGACGACGAGATCGTCGGCATCCTGCGCGAGGCCGGCGAGACGATCGCCCAGAAGGAGGCGAAATTCGCCTCTCTGCAGGAGATCAGCAGTGCGCTCGGGGCGACGATCCAGCTCGACGAGCTGCTCGTGCTGATCATGGAAAAGATCACGAAGCTGATGGAGGCCGAGCGCTCGTCGCTGTTTTTGATCGACGAGGAGACCGGCGAGCTGTGGAGCAAGGTCTCCCAGGGGATCGTCGACCAGGAGATCCGGCTCGAGCCCGGCGAGGGGATCGCCGGCTGGGTCGCCCAGACCGGCAAGAGCCTCAACGTCAGCGACGCCTACCGCGACCCGCGGTTCAACCCCGAGTTCGACGCCGAGACCGGCTACCGGACCGAGAGCATCCTGTGCCAGCCGGTCCGCAACCAGGAGGGCGAGATCATCGGGGTCGTCGAAGTCCTCAACGCCCGGTCCGGGGGCTTCGACGCGGCGGACGAAAACCTGTTGAGTGCGATCGCCAGCCAGGCCGCGATCGCGATCGAGAACATCGAGCTGTACATGTCGGCGCTGAAGACCAACCACGAGCTGCGCGAGACCAAACGCGAGCTCGAAAAGAAGGTCGCCGAACTCGACCTGTTGTACGAGGTCGAACGCGAGCTGAGCCGGGCGCCGGACTTCGATACGCTCGTCGAGTCGATCACGCAAAAGACCCTCGATCTGGTCGACGCCCAGGCCTCGGCGCTGACGCTGCGGCGGCCGGACCACTACCGCGCCTACGTGCTGGTCGACCGCGCCGGGGGCGAGGGCGGGCACGCCTGGGAGTTCAGCGAGCGGACGCTCGAAGCCGAGGCCGGCATCACCGCCCGGGCGATGGAGCGCGGCGAGGCGGTCATCTGCGGGTCGGGCGACTGCGAGCCGGTCCCCGACCGGGCCAGCGAGGCGATGGGACTGCCGGTCGACAACGCCCTGGCGGTGCCGCTGTTCGACGAGGACGAATGCATCGGCGCGCTGAAGGTCGCCAACCGGCGCCACGCCGAGGCGGACTTCCACGGGTTCACCGACGACGACGTCAAAGTGCTGCGGCTGGTCGCCGGTCAGATCGCCGGGGCCGTCGCCGCCGAACGCCACCGCGAGCGGCGCGAGAAACAGGAGCGGCTGGCGGCGATCGGCCAGGCGCTCTCCGGGGTGTTGCACGATCTGAAAAACCCCGCCTCGATCATCAACGGCTACGTGCAACTGATGGTCAAGGCCGACGAGCGCCAGAAACGCGAGCGGTACGCCGAGAGCATCCAGCAGCAATTCGACCAGTTCAACCAGATGACCCGCGAGCTTCTGGTCTTCGCCCGCGGCGAGACGAACGTCGTGTCCGAGCAGGTCGAGATCGAGGAGTTCATGGAGACCCTCGAGCAGTTGCTCGACGAGGAGATGGAGGCCAAGGAGGTCGACCTGGAGGTCGTGGTCGACGTCGAGGGCATCGTCGAGCTCGACCCGGCGAAGATCCGGCGCGCCATCCTCAACCTGACGCGCAACGCCGCCGAGGCGATGGACGAGGGAGGGAAGGTGACCGTCCGGGTCGCCCGCGAGGCGGACGGGGCGCTTCGCTTCGAGGTGCGCGACCGCGGCGAGGGCATCCCCCCCGAGA
The DNA here is from genome assembly GCA_964600555.1 of uncultured Bradymonadales bacterium. Taxonomy (GTDB): domain Bacteria; phylum Myxococcota_A; class Bradymonadia; order Bradymonadales; family Bradymonadaceae; genus CAJXPB01. Next base: position 26,583 of record CAZRLK010000032.1, on the reverse strand, counting down.
TCCGCGACACGCTGTACGATTCGTTCGTCACGCAGGGCAAGGCGCACGGGACGGGGCTCGGCCTGGCGATCGTCAAAAAGGTCGTCGAGGACCTCGACGGCGAGATCGATTTCGAGACGGAGATGGGGGAGGGGACGACGTTTTATCTGCGCATCCCGCAGGGAGAAAAAAAGAGCGGGGGCTAACCGCAGCGCTGCTTCGCAGCACAAGGGCGCAGAGGGGCGCAGAGGAAAAACGGGTGGAGAGGCGATAATCGAATGGGGTAAAACGACAAGGCGGGTGGTGAGCATCGGGCGAACTGGTGCGCTGCTCGTGGGATGACAAAAACGGCGGAGAAACACGTCAGGCACGGAGCATCGCAGAGGAAAAACGGCTGGAGAGGCGATGAGCGAGTGGTGTCAAACAACGAGGTGGGTGGTGAGTGTCGGGGTGGGGTGTGGGCTGGTCGTGGGGGTGGGTGCATGTGAGAAAAACGGCGGAGAAACACGTGAGGCGGGGGGGAGTGTCGAACGGGAGGCCTCGGCGCCATCGGGGTCGGATACGGGGGCGAGTGAGTCGGGCTCGGCGGGCGACGTCGGGGGTCGGGCGCAGGGGAGTGGCGAGCCGGATCTGGCGGAGGCGACCGACGAGCAAAAGAAGTTGCTGGCGAAGGCGAAGGCGTCGTTTCTGAAGGACGATTTCGGGGCGGCGGAGCCGATCTTCGAGGAGGTCACCGAGACGGGGCCGCCGAGCGGGACGCAGATGTCGGCCTACATCGCGCTCGGCCAGATCTATCTCGAGCGAGGGGAGCCTCGGGAGGCGATCGATCTGTTGGAGCTGGCCCCGGAGGCCGGCGACGAGGTCGTCGAGATGCGGCTCGTCCTGGCGCGCGCCTACGCCGACGACGAGGAGTTCGCCGAGGCGATCGACGAGTACGAGAAGTTGCTCGAGCTGCAGCCGAACTACCTGTTCGTCTACCCGCCGCTCGGGTCAATCTACGTGCGCCAGGGGCAAAAAAAGAAGGCGGCAAAGCTGTACCACCGCTACGAAAACCGCCTCGAGACGATGGCGACGACCCTCGAGCAGTCCGACGACTCGAAGGCGATCGAGCGGCTGAACGTCCTGGACATCTTCGCCTCGTCGAACGACGCGCGGGTGGTGCAGGCGATCGAGGCGGCGCTCGACGACCCGAAACCCCGTGTGCGGGCGAAGGCGGCAAAGACGGCCGGAGCCGTCAAGGCGGTCACGGCACAGTCGAAACTCGAGGAAATGGCCGAGGGGGACTCGAACGAGTACGTACGCCGGCAGGCCGAGCGCGCGGCGGCGCAGCTCGAGAAGGTCGAGGCGCCACCGGAGCGGGACGGCCCGCGCGAGAATTTCGAGTGAGAGGCGATCACCGCAGGCGGACGGGATTGTCGTACGGGTCGGTCAGGTTGAGGATCACGACGAAGTCGTCGGCGGCATCGGAGACGAGCAGCTTGTTCCCGCCGCCGACCCGGCCCGTCGTCAACAGATCCGACGGCATGATCGTCCCCAGGCCCGACCGCTCCGGCGAGTAAAAGCGCTGGGTGTCGAAGGTGTACGAAAACTCCGTGTCCCGGCGGCGGATCGGATCGACCGGCCCGTCGTACAGCTCGAAGCCCAGGTACGGCCCCAGAAACGACTCGTCGGTCTCGACCCGACTCTGCACGCGGGGCTGGTCGGCGCCGTGGCGCGGGACGCACTGCCCGAGACTCGAGGTCCGGTCGGAGGCGAATCCGCTCTCTTCACCGACCACCGTCCACTCGTCTTCGGCGCGAACTTCGTAGCGGATCGAGGTCGGAAAACACTCCCGCACCGGCAGATCGTCGGCGTAGCGCTCGTCCTCTCCCTCCTCCTCGATCGGCGCCAGCTCGAGGGTATTCGCCCGGACCGCCTCGACCCGGTAGGTCAAGAACGGATCGTTCGCCGGGCGCGGCTGTCCGCCCCCGTCGTCGCGCTCGGGCGGCTCGAAATCTCCGCACCGCTCCGGCGCCTCTCCTCCCGTCTCCGGCGAGTTGGCGATGACGATGCGGTCGCCCTCGCGCACGCCGGCCCGGCAGACGTCGAGGCCGTCGGTATCGAGCACGCCCTCCTCGTCGCCGACCAGCAGTCCGTCGTCTCGGTCGGTCTCCGGCAGGACTCCCTCCCAGGTGACCGTCCACTCCTCGCTTCGATACCGGAAGTCGTACGGGCGGCTCGTGTACGTTTGCTGGACGCCCTCGGGGGCGTCGGCGGGAGGCGCCAGACGGCCGCGGACGTACTGCAAAAGCTCGGCGCGCGGAATCTCATCGAAGGTCGGCTCCTCCTCGAGCTGCTCGTCGGTCGCCTCGCCGGAGACCGGTTGATCGCGGTGCGAGGACGAGCAGCCGAAGACCGACGGCTCGTCGGGGTTGTCGCCGACGAACTGCTCCATTTGCTGCAAAAAGACCGAGGGGGCCGTGCAGGTGCCGCTCCCACTGAGCCGCCCGTCGGTTCCGTCCGTATCGCCGGGCGCAAACCGCGGATTGGCGAGCAGGCGCACCTCGTCGGTCGGCTCGACCAGGCGGCCGGCGAGCCGGCGGCAGGCCCGCTGTTTGGCCTCGAAGTCCGCACACGCCTCGTCACACTCCTCGCCCATCGACTCGCCATCCTCCTCCGACTCGCGACACGTCCGGCACGTCCGCACGTCGGGGCACGGGGCGATTTCGGCGTCGGCCGGCTCGTCGGGCTTGTCGATCGGAAACTCCGGGAGCGTCAGACAGTGGCGTTCGTTCGACTCCCGAAGCGCCCCGGAGTCGGCGTGGAACTCGCGGTTGGAGAGAAGCTCCGAGCGTTCCGTCTCACGGACCTCGCAGTCCGACGAGACGGTCCGAAGCGTCGTCATCCGACCACTCTCCGAGGCGACGTGCACGCCGAACTCGTGGCGGACGATGCCGTGAGCGGGATCGTCGGGGTCCTGCCAGACGATACTCCGCCCGACGAACCCGCCGGCGGCCAGCGGGCGGCCGCCGACCACCATGCCGAGCTGATCGGTAAAAGCCGCCCCCGACGGCGAGGTCGAGGCCGGGGCGTCGACGAGCTGCTGGCGGCGGGCGTCGACGGTCAGCACCTGGCCGTCGCTCGGATCGAGCACGTACACGAACGTCCCGGTGCCGTCGACGGCGAGCGACTCGAAGCCGGTGACCTCGAGGCTCGACTCCCGGCGGCCGGTCGGCCCGTAGCAGTCCGGATCCTCCGGATAGTCGACCAGCCCGTCGCCGTCGTTGTCTTCCCCGTCGCTGCAGGCGAAACTCGCGTCCTCCGAGAGCGGCTCCGATTCGCTGCCGTCGGCGTTCGACTGGCAGTCCGGATCCTCGCGGTCGACCTCGCCGTCGCCGTCGTTGTCTTCGCCGTCGGCACAGGCGCCGACATAGCTGCGGCCGACGCCGCCGGGCGCCTCCGCTCCCTGCGGCCCCCAGCACTGCGGATCCTCGGTGTCGGCCAGCCCGTCCCCGTCGCTGTCGACGCCGTCCGAGCAGCCGTAGGTGAGGCCGATGCGGTTCGCCTCGCACGGCGCCTCGCTTCGCCCGCCCCGACATGCCAGCATCGAGTTGTCGGCCACGACATTCGAGTCGGGAAGCGCCACCACCGACATGTAGTTGCGATCGGCGTACAGCAGGTAGGCCAGCTCGCCGTCCGTCGAGATTTCGACGTCGGAGGGACGACCCGGGAGCGGAATCTGCGTCGGCTCGGCGTCGAATCCGCTGCAGGCCTCCTCCTCGCCACCCGATTGCTCGCAGTGGATGCCGGGCCGCAGCCACAGGGCGTTCGGCCCCTGGATCGCGACCGCGAGATAGCCCCCCTCCGGCTCGCCGGGCGCCGTCGCCAGCGCCTTCGGATCGCCCGGCAACTCGAGCGTCTCCTCGCGCAGCTCGAGCCGCCACAGATCGACGACCGAGAGGTCTTGATCGACGGTGTTGAGCGTGTAGGCGACGGTGCCGTCGGACGAGGCGGCGACGTCGCTCGGGTGCGCGCCGACTTCGAGGTGGGTGACGCCGGGGACGGTGCCGTCGAGATCGGCCAGGCCCGGCTCCCTGGCGCCGAGATCCGTGACGGCGAGCCGGTCGCTGTTGGCGTTGGCGATCAGCCCGATCGCACACCGATTGCCCTCCTGAAATCCCTGCAGTGCCGGCGCACTCGAGCCACACTCCGCGCGCACGGCCATCGCCATCGCCGAGGGGCTGTCGAGGCTCGGCGGCTGGGAAGTCTCCTGATCGCCGCAACCGACCGCCAGGATCGCCAGGACGACGAGCAGCGCCAGCCCCGCCACCGCACCGCGACCGCCGACTCGGCTCCGGGCCGCACTCGCCCCGTCGACTCGCTTCGTTCGCCTCCGTCCCGGAGTCCCGACACCTCGGCGCAGATGTGTAGCCATGAATGCCATAAAGCTGAGAGACAACTACTCGATCTTGCTTATGAGCTGATGATACCGGGGGCTCGCCGGGTCGAGATCGACCACGCCGACCGCCCCGCACGATTCGGTGTCGGGGCCGCACGACGCCGAGGCCGATCCCTCGTCCTCGAACAACGAGACGTAGCCCCGGCAGACCTCGCCCGGGTTCTCGCAGCGATCCGGCGCGGTGTCGATGACCATCTCGTGGGGACTCGCCCCCAGCTCGATCCGGTCGACGACCGTCTGGACCTCCGGATCGACGACCGCGATCGAGTCGTCGGCGAACGAGGGGACGTACACGCGCCGACGGTCCATCGCATCGCGGTGGACGTGGATGTCGGAGGGCTGATCCGGCAGTGCGATCGACCCGTTCCAGACGTGCTCGAGCCCGCTGCCGGTCTCCGGATCCGAGGCGCCGAGATCGAAGACGTGCAGCGCGTCGGGCCGCCGGGTGGCGACGTAGAGTCGGTCCCCCGATTCGTCGAAGGCCAGCCCCCGCGTGTTGGTCGCCGCCGCCTCGCCGCCGCTGGTGAAGTTGCTCACCACGATCTCACCCTGGCGAAACAGCGCCTCGACGCGGCCGAAATTGTCGGCGGTCCGGGTGTTGAGAAAGGGCGTAAACCGGGCGACGAGACTCGAGCTTCGGCCGGCGACGTAATAGCTGAGGGTGCCGGGCCGCTGGACGATGCGGTTCGACCCGTTGATCAGGCCGGCGGTCTGCATGCTCGCTCGGTCCGGCGAACGATCCGGCAGACTGATCGTCGAGACGCGGTTGCTGCCGAGATACGCCAGGTTGACCAGATCGATCGGGACCTGCTCGCCGCTGGCGGGATGTTCGCGCTCGATCGAGCTGACCGCCAGGCCGAACGGGTCGGTCGACAGCTCCGAGCTGCTGCCGTCGGTGGCGACCTCGCGGATCCAGCACGCCTCCGGGTCGGCGGTCGGCTCTCCCTCCTCGTCGCGGCAAAACAACGCTCCGCCGGCCGGCACCGAACTCTCCCCGTCGGCGACCTCGAATCCGACCACCGTGTTCCCCTCCCGGGCCGTCACGTACGCCTTCGAGGCGTCGCCGTTGAGTTCGATCGACCCGCCGAACGACGGCAAAAACGGCGAGCGATCCCCCTGGATCTCGAGCGACCGGGTGTCGACGACCGAGACCGTCCCTCCGGTATCCGCCCGGTAGCGCGCATTGAAATTCGAGTTGACGACGTACAGATACCGGCCGTCCGGATGCATCGCCATGCCGACCGGATAGTGGACCCGATCACGGGCGGGCACCGGGGCCTCGTATCCCCCGCCGCAGCCGAGCGCGAAACCGAAGAGGGTGACCCACAACAGCAGGTGGCAGGATCTTCCACCGGCGCGAACTGCTCGTCTCATTGCGTCCTTGGTGACCACAGGCGACCTCGAATACGACAGCGTGAACAACTAACGGCTAAGTCACAATCGATAAAGGACAAATTGCGCGGAGGCGCGTTTGCAGGGGCCGAACCTTTATGAAATGGCCGCAATCCGTTATCTGGAGGGGAGACTCGAACCGGAGGAGGCAACGATGATCGACGAGAAGACGACATGGGCGATGGTGACGCTGGCGGCGATGCTTCTGGCGGGCGCGACGAGCGCCTCGGCGACCGAGGGCCGTCTGTACGACTGGTCGTCGAGCGAGGCGCCGGTGCTGGTCGAAAACGAGCACGGTCTGATCTTTTTGGGCAAGGACCGCGAGCCGTGGCGCGCCTACCACTGGGACCGCGCCGAAGGCGACGAACACGACGGCTCGTACATCGTCGACATGGACAACGACGGCAAACACGAGATGATCGGCGCCGGCGATCCGACGTTCAAACTCGAACAGGACAGCCACCCCGAGTGGAGTCTCGAAAAGGGCTGCGACCAGGTCATCGTCGCGGACTTCGGGGCCGGCAAAAGCCTCGATCTGATGTGCCAGCGCGGCTCGCATGTCGCGATTTATACGCACGACCAGCAAAAGATCTGGTCGGCGGACATGGGCGTGACCATGGACTGGTGCCGGGCCGGCGACATCAACGGCGATCTACAGGCCGACCTGGAGTGCAAATATCGCGGCCGCGAGTCGTTCATCCGGATCGACTCCGAGGGTGAGATCCTCGCGCAGGGGACCGAGGAGACCGAGATTCCGGAGGATGCCGTCGATCTCGACGAGGCTCAGCCGGTCGGCGCGGAGATTCTCGAGGGAGAACGCGAATTCGACCTCAACGGGGACGGAACCGCCGAGGAGTCGCTTCTGGCCGACGGCGAGGCGGTCGTCCTGCAGTCGCGCTCGAAGGACAAGGCCGTCGCTCGCATCGAACTGGACGGCAAACCGGCCTCCGCGATCGTCAAAAATCTCGACGGCGAAGGAACGCCCGAGATCGTGATCTTGACCGACTCCTCGATCGTCGTCGCCGACGGCAGCGGTGAGAAACTCGGGACCTACTCGGCCAACGCCCGGGAGTACGAACGCTATCCGGTCGCCAACCTCGACAACGTCTACGCCCGCGATTTCTCGGATACGGAGAAAGCCCAGCAGACGGTGCGCGACGCCCAGTCCGACCTCGCTGGCTGCTATGAGCGTCGCGTCCGGGGCACGCTCGTCGTCTCGACCGGCCAGGTGATCTGGAAAGTCTATGTCGACGAAAACGGAGAGGTCTCCGGCACCGAACAGATGCACTCGGATCTGGGCGACGAAACGGTCGAGTCGTGTGCCCTCGACGTGTTGAAGGGCCTCGATTACCCGGCCGCCAAAAAGGCCGAGGACTCCGAGGAGGAGAGCTCCAACCGGGCCACGGTCAACGTGACTCTGAAATTCACCTTCGCCGACCGCCCGTAATCCCGCCGGTCGGTGCACTCGAGGTGGTCGGGGAGCACGACTCCCCGGCCGCCGCCCGGGACCGTCCCGCCGGTCGACTCCCGGCGCCGGACGGGGGGGAACCTCCTCGCTATGAGCTGATGCAGACTGCGCGCTCTCCCGATTCCGCGCAGGTCCCGCTACAACACTCCCCGCCGCTCTCGCAGCTTTCGTACAGGTTCTTGCAGCGCGTCGCCTCGCAGGTCCCCTCCGGCCCGCACACCAGCGGTGAGCAGCAATCGCCGTTCTCCTCGCAGCTCTCGTCCCGCTCGCGGCACAGCTCGTCGGGGGGATCTCCGTCCCCGCCGCCATCGGGCGCAACCGCGGCATCTCCCGGCGTCGAACCTCCGTCCATGCCGCCGGCGTCCGCGCCGGGGTTCGACGGAGGAATGTCCGGCCCACCGCAGTTTTTCCCCGCCCCGAGCACCGACCGATCGTAGTGGACGAACACGTCGTTTTCGGCCTCGAGATTCTGGGTGTACAGCCCGCCGTACAGGTCGAGTCGGTTGTCGACTCTCACTCCCCCGGGCAACGCGTAGATGTAGGCGCCGATCTGGAGCTTGTTGTGCGCGATCCATCCCCGGTCGCCTCCGACGTAAAATCGCATGGCCGCCGGATAGGCCGCCGACCCGATCGTCGCGTCGTTTTCGAGCTCGACGTCCCCCGCGATGAACACGTCCAGTTCGGCGTCCGGCGCGGGCACGATCGAGATCTTGTTTTTCGCCCAGACGTCCCCGTCGATATAAAGCGCCGTCCGGCCCTCTGCCAGAATCGTCAGTTTGCGCTCGGTGTCGATGCCGCTCAGGTAATACTCCCCGCACGGCAGCTCCAGGCTCGTCCGCTCGCCGGGCTCGACGAGGACCTCGGAGTCGAGGCCGATCGCATCGTTGTCGTTGTTCGAGCCGGCATGGGAGGCGACGATCGAGTCGACCGGAATTTGCTGCGGTTCCTGGCACCGCTCGCAGACGGTCGGAACCTCGACCCCCGAGCGGTCGAGCTGGCCGTAGGTTGCGTTGTCGCCGACCTGCGAGCCGTTGTCGACGAACAGCGTCTGGTCGAACTCGACATCGCCGTCGCCGTAGACGTCTCCCTCGACGTAGCCGTCTCCGAACACGGTCGTCTCGTTTTTGAACGAGGCGTCACCCCCGGAATGCAGGTCCAGCTCGACGGTCGTCTTGTTCTCGAAGCGAATCCCCTCCGACGACGACGTCCACGCTCCGCCCCAGATGTGGGTCTGGTCGGTCGCGTGAAAATAGCCGTTCGTCCCGATACTGCCGCCGAGCCCGCCAGGCTCGTAGCGGCCGAGCGTACTGTCGTAGGCGTCGGCTTCGAGCTTGTTGCCGAAATGCAGATCGTCGCACGAACAGATCGCCCACCGGAAGGTCCGCTGGGCGACGTCCCCGAGACACCGCCGGTCGGTCCCCTCGTCGAAGGGCACCTCGATCTGCGGTCCGCCGTCGCTGCATTTGGCCGGCGCGTCGCCGAGCGAGACGACCGGCTCGCAGGTTCCGTCGACACACCCCTCCCCCTCGTCGCACGACTCGAAACACCCGCCGCAGTGGCGATTGTCGGTGTCCCGATCGACACACGCGTTTCCGCACGCCTCCCGGCCGCTCAGACACTCGCTGCTGCAGGTCCCCGCCGAGCAGGCCTGCTCGCCGGTGCACTCGCGTCCGCACGCCCCGCAGTCGTCGGCACCGACATGCAGCGGGACACACTCCCCGCCGCATCGGCGATGATACCGCGGACAGGTGCATTCGCCCTCGGTACACAGTTGTCCCCCGTCGCACTCCTCGTTCGACTCGCAGGTCGTCGTCTCGGCGTCGTCGCCGGCCCCGTCGGTCGAATCGACCGCTCCCGAATCTCCGAGAGCATCGGTGGCGTTTCCGTCCGACCCCACACCGTCGTTCGCCGTCGCCCCGTCGCGCGGCGTCTCGAGATCGCCGTCGACGGGACTCGCATCGGCGACGTCTCCACCCGTCGGCTCGTCGACCTCCCCCGGCGGCGCTCCACAGTCTCCACATCCCCCCGCGACGACCACCACCAGCAATACCGAGACACACAGACGCTGCATCGGCAACTCCATTCACGAGTCCTTTTCGATTGTCGGACAAACCGTCGTGACCGTCATCCTACCAAACGCAGATTCGGCGTAAACGGTGGCCATTCGGGGCCGAACGCACCTCACCTCCCCCGCCACCAGATGTTCATCCGACCACGCCGAACCCGTACTCGGCGAATGGCCACAGGTAAAACAACAGGAAGCTGACCACCAGGGCCGGAAAGGTCGTATAGATCGTCGCGATGATCGCCGCTTTCAGGTCGACGGCCATCAGCGGGAAAAGAGCGTCGCCGTCCTGACTGATCGCATTGCCGACCAATGCCGAAAAGGGAATGCCGCCGTTGGCGTAGACGCCGGCGAACACGATCTGGGGTCCACACCCGGGGACCAGCCCCAGCAACACGCCCGCCGTCGGAGCAAACAGACCCGCCGCCTCCGAGAGCACCCGGATGTCCAGGGCGAACAGCACCATCGTATACTCGTACAACAGATACGCCGCGATCACCCAGACGGTGACCATGCTCGTCTCCATCGCCGTGTGCTTGAGCGTCTCGTAGGTGCTCGAAAACGACTCCCGGACTCGGCCGGCATCCCCGTCGTCGATGTGGTGGCGCGCGACGAAGTACAGGAAAAACGACAGGGGCGTGCCTATCAGCCCCGAGACGGTGAACAGCCCGACGAAGTCGAGCCCGAACTCGACCGGCACCTCCGGCGCTCCCCGCCACAGATACATCACTCCCGCGAACAGGCCCGTCGCCGCCACGATCCACCAGGCGACGTGGGCGACGTGGCTGACCCGGGTGAGCAGACTCTCCTCCTGTTCGCCCTCCGGCCCGACCTCGTCGTCGACAAACGGCGGGCTCGCCGGCTCCGGAACGCTCGGCGCCTCCGAGGCGACACTCGTCGTCGCAAACCCCCGGTCGTCGAACGACCCACGTATCTGCTCGACCGCCCGGTCGAGCCGGCCGATTCCGAGCCCCCAGGCATCGATCATGTAGCCGAATACCACCCCCGCCACGAAGGCCATCCCGTAGGCGTACAGCGCCGCCTCCGGCGCGACGGCCAGGATGACGAACGCCGAATCCCCCGCCGTCGCACACAACGTCGCCACCACCGTCCCGAAACTGACCGTCCCCCGGATATACAGCGGCATGATCACGATCGCTCCGCCACATCCCGGCGTCAGACCGAGCAATCCCCCTGCGATCGGCTGCAAATGCTCGTTTTGCTCCAGAAACTCCATCACTCGCCCATCCGTCCGGTACTGCACGTAGCTGAACAGCAGGACCGTGATCGCGACGAAGGCGCTCACCTGAACGAATCCGTCGCGAATCGAAAAAACCAGGATGTCGAGTATCTGTTGCATCGACGTCTCGTCGTCTGTTCCGTGGCGGCAAAATTTTAGATTGGACTAAACATCACTTTTCCTATCGCTAATAATACGCGTTTGCAACCCGAGTACAAGTCCTCTTGCAACGATCGCTCCTCGCCGCCGAACCCTTCCCGGTCCGCGATGTGAAGAGCCTGTGGAAAGTCCTGTGGGAGAGCTGTCGAAACTTTTGTGACAAACACCACGAAACCTCGAGATGCAGTCGATCACAACGCAATCACATCGTCACGCACAGCCGCTGTGGAGTCTCGTCGGCTCGTGTGTCGAGGAGCCCGGACGGTTTTCCACACTCTCCACATCCCCGTTTATGACGAGGGGTTGAAATGGAAGAATCCCATGATGATCTCGTGATCGTTGTTCGACCCTGTGAAAGACCTCAGTGGACTCCTCTCTTCCCCGATCTGCCCTTGAAACATTCGACGAGCTGTGTTGGGTTAGGAGGCGTTTTGAGACTTGGAATTTCTCTGGAGGAATTTAGCCATGAAAATTCAAATCGCGTCCGAGGATCTCGAAGACGAGCTGTTCAAACTCCAGGGAGTCGTCAGTGAACGCAGTACCCTCGCCATCCTCTCGAACACGTTGCTCGAAGCCGAGGATGGCCGGCTGACGCTTCACGCCACCGACCTGGACACCTCGATTTCGACCTCGTGTGCCTGCGAGGTCCTCGAGCCGGGCCGGGTGACGCTGCAGGCCAAAAGCCTGTTCGACATCGTCAAAAACCTCGAAGAGCAGAGCCTCACCCTCGAGACCGAGGAAAATCACTGGGCGAATCTCACCTCCGGCGACGTCGACTGCCGGATCGTCGGGACTCACCCGGATGATTTCCCGGAAATTCTCGACACCTCCGAGGCCGAGATGTATCCGATCGGCTCGTCGGTCCTCCTGGACATGATCGACAAGACGATCTTCAGCATCTCGACCGACGATGCCCGGGCGAATCTGACTGGCGCCTTCTTGAAGGTCACCGACGACGATACGCTTTTGATGGTCTCGACCGACGGCCACCGGCTGTCGAAAATCGAGAGCGATCCCGAGGAGTTTCAGCCCTCTGAATCGACTCCCGAGGCGCTCCGAGAGGGGATCATCATCCCGCGCAAGGGCCTGTCGGAACTGCAGCGCATCGTCGACGCCGACGCCGGCGAGCTGTCGTTCGGTTTCGTCGACAACAACGTCGTGTTCAAACACGGCCCGATGACGATGTCCGTCCGCCTGATCGAGGGCACCTTTCCCGATTTCACACAGGTCCTCCCGAACGAATCCGACACGAAGGCCTTCATCGACAAAGAGCAGTTTCTGCAGTCGCTGAAGTTCGTCAGCCTCTTCGCCAGCTCCAAGACCAACAACGCTCGGTTGACCCTCTCGGAGGAGGGCCTCGAGTTGTACGCCTCCGACCCGGACAAGGGCGAGGGCCAGAAGGTCGTCCCGGTCGACTACGACGGCGACTCGGTGAAGGCCGGTTACAACTACCGCTACGTCCTCGACGCACTCAACGCCATCGACGGCGATGAGATCTCAATCGAGATCATCGATACGCTCTCGCCGACGTTGATCCGCGACACCGAGCGCGACGAGATGCTGTTCGTCATCATGCCGATGCGCCTGTAGGACCCTCCCGATGCTCCTCGAGGTCCTTCGGCTGCAGCATCTGCGAAACCTCGAGTTTGTCGAACTCGAGCCGCATCCCCGGTTCAACATCCTCTCCGGCGACAACGGCCAGGGGAAGACGAACTTTCTCGAGTCGATCTATCTGCTGAGTGCGGTCAAGAGCTTTCGGGCCCGCAAAAACGCCGAGCTGATCCAGTTCGGCGAATCCCGGGCCACCCTCGAAGCCCGCGTCGACCGGGGCGGCCATGAGCGCATCGTCCGCCTCGAGATCTCCGAGGGCTCCAAGGACGTCTACCTCAACAACTCCCCGGTCCGGCAACTGTCGGACTTTTTCGGGACGGTCAACGTCGTGATGTTCGGCCCCCAGGATCTCTCGATTTTGAAGGGCTCGCCGGCGGAGCGGCGCGAGTTCGTCGACTCGGCGATCTTCAACGCCCATCCCGCCTACGCGACCGAACAGGAACACTACGACGAAGTCCTCAAGCAGCGGAACGCACTGCTCAAAGACGAGAGCCCCGACGACTCTCTGCTTTCGGTCTACGACGAACAGCTCGTCCAGTACGGTGCCGACCTGGTCATGCGCCGGGCCGATTTCGTCGACAACTTCCGACCGGTGCTGGCCCGGGTCTTCCACGAGATCTTCGATCCCGACGTCGACGCCGACGTCACCTACGACATGAAGTGGGCCGCCAAACTCCAGGCCCCCCGTACGCCGCCCGACCGTCGCGTCGAGGTCGAGCGCGCGCTGGCCGACGCCCTGGAGGAGACCGCCCGAAAGGAACGCGACCGCGGCTACACCGTCATCGGCCCCCACCGCGACGACCTGCAGGCGACCCTGGATGGCCGCCCGATCTCGACGTACGGCAGTCAGGGCCAGCACCGGGCGTTCATCCTGGCGATGAAGATCGCCGTCATCACCTACCTGAAGGACCGCTATCACTTCGCACCGATTCTGCTGCTCGACGACGTCTCGAGCGAGCTCGACCGGGAGCGCAACCAGTTGTTGTTCGACTTTCTGCGCGAGAAGACCGAGGGACAGGTCTTCATCACGACGACCCACCGAGACTACATCCACCTGGATGAGGATGTGAAGACGTTCGGCGTCGAAGGCGGAAGGATCGAGTAAAGTCGGGAACGGCTCGGGGAGGGCTCGGCATCAATAACTCGCCATCCGCAGGATAGGGTACGCGATCAGCAAGAACAGAAGCCCGAACCCGACCAACGGCATCATGTAGCCCGCCGCCAGCAGTTGATCCGGCGCCGTCTTCCCGAACTCCTTGAGCGATTCGAACGCCCAGCCGGCCGGCATCGCGTGATACATGAACTCGCTGACCCCCGCGAAAGCATCCTCCGAGATGGCGAATTCGCTGAACAGGATCTGGGGCAAGATCACGATCGGGACCAGCCCGACCGCATAGTCGCTCTTTTCGACACTCGCCGAGATCAACAACCCGAGCGCCGTCCCACACAGTGCCGTGAAAAGCAGGTTGATGATCAACCACCCGATCGCCACCCGTACGTCGACCCACTGCTCGATGATCAGCGCGTAAGTCACCACCTGGACGACGTTCAGCAACGCGAGCACGCGCATTTTACTGTACAGGTAGGCCCCGACCTCCAGGTTGACCATCCGCTCGCGCAAAAATAGCGCTCGCTCCTTGACGATCTCGCGGCAGGCATCCGTACAGCCGAGCCAGAACGCCGACAGCGTCATCACGAAATACAGGCTCCCGGTCGCATGCCCGATGTTGCTCCAGACGGCCACCACCATCGCCGCCAGAAGCGGTGCCTGCAGCAGCAAAATCCCGGTGCTCTTGTAGTCGGCCAGCATCTGCTCGAGATACCGGTCGGCCAGAATCCTCCCCTGCCGCCAGTTGATCAATCCAGGTCGACTCATCCTCTTACCCGTCCAAACGACACGCACCTACCACCAACCCATCGCAGTTTGCCCGCAGTATCCCCGCCGTCCCCGAGAAGTATTCCTGCAGTTTGCCCGCAGTATCCCCGAGTATCCACACACTACCCGACCTCCGTATGGTCGAACTTGGCCCGCCAGTCCCGCGGATCGTGTGCCTCGAGCCTCCGGTAGATGTCCGCAAAATCGTCGACCTCGAAGTAGTCTTTGATCGCGTCGACCAGTCCGAAATACGCCAGATGGCCGCCGTGCAGCAGACAGATTCGGTCGAGCAACTCGAGAGAACCCATCACGTGCGTCGTCACCACTACCGTGCTTCCGTCGGCGGTCAGGTTCTGAAAGGTCTTTGTCAGCGACCGCTCCAGCGCCGGATCGAGCCCGCTCGTCGGCTCGTCGGCAAACAGGATCGCCGGCCGCGCCAGCAACTCGACTCCGATGCTGACCCGTTTGCGTTGCCCGCCCGAGAGGGTCGAGACGCGCTGTTCGCGACTGGCGGCCATGTCGAGCACGCGCAACACGCCATTCACCCGGCCCTCCCGCTCGTCGGGCGAGAAATCCGGCAGCCTCAGCTCCGCGGCGTAGCCGAGGACCCGCTCGACCTGTAGCGACGTCGGCACGATGTCGTCCTGGGGGACATACCCGATCTCGCGGCGCAGATCGTCGAACTGTTCGTACAGATTCGTCCCGTCGAGTTGCACGCGACCCTCGTCGGCCGGTCGAAAGCCGTTCAGAGCCAGCATCAACGTCGATTTGCCCGACCCCGACGGGCCGAGAACTCCGATCAGCTCGCCGTCACCGGCCTCGAAGTCGATGTTGTGCAGAATCGTCGACCCCCCGAGTTCGACCCGGACTTTTTGTGCCGTCAATCCCATCGGTTTCGACCCCGGGGAATTTCGCGTATGAGGATTATAAGGCGGCCCCGACGGGTTTGCGAGCTCCGAGCCGTCATCGACTCCCGACCCCGAGCAACAGCCCGACAGCAGTCTCTCGTTCATGCTCGGTGAACTCGTCGACCGTTGGGGAAACGACCGGAGCGGCTTCGAGGAAAGAAATCGGCTCCGGTAGTTGTTCAATTTTTTGGAAAAGGCCCGCTGGACGGTACGTTTGGCGGAGGCGCGGCGACGGGAACCTCTCGAAGTGACATCGCGCGGCGGGAAGGCTTCCACGCCACCCGCCGTACCCGTCGGTGCCGGCGAAACCTCCGTCCGTGCTGTCAGCTTCGGTGTTTCGTGTTATGGATCGGAGGATTCTCATGGAGGATCTTTCGTGTGCCCCGAGGTCGTGATCGGTCGCAATCCCATGGATACGCACTTTGACGGACCGGATGCCTTCGCCGCCTGGCTCCCGCTCGCGGCGGTGAGCTGCGCGCTGATGCTGTTTGCGTCGGCCAGCGCACTCGCCCAGTCGGCCGGGTTCAGCTACGAGGTTCGCAACAGCGTCCAGAAGGGTGAGCGCCAGCCGGCGGTCATCCTCGAGGCCACTGCAGCGATCGCCGAGGCGAAGATCGAACTCGTGCGCGACGACGGAAAGACGATCGAAAAGGCGATTGGAGCCATGGCCCGCGGAGAGCGCAAGGCGATTCCCTTCGATCAGCCCGCCGGCACGCACGACTACGAGATTCGTCTGACGGGCACCGGTGAGAACGGCGCCGAGATCGAAACCAGCTTCGAGACCGAGGTCACGGTCGTCGGTGAGCTGAAAGTCCAGGTCGAAAAGGACCACGCCGAGATCACGAGCGGTCGGCTGACGATGAAGGGCAACCGGCCGATCGAGCGGGTCGACATCGCCGTCGTCGACGAGAGCGGCGAGACGGTCCACGAGGGAACCGTCGAGGTCGGCGGCAAACGCGGCAAATTCCGCATCGAGTGGCCGGCCGTCGAGGAGACGGCCGCCGTCAAGCTCAAGGCCCACGACCGCCACGGCTTCTGGCGGGCCGTCACCCTGGAGCCGTTCTGGGTGAAGATCCCTCACGACGAGGTCCGCTTCAAATTCGGCGAGGCGACCTGGAAGCAAAAGGAGGTCTCGAAACTCGAGGACTCCCTCGCCAAGATCCGCGAGCAGATGCGCAAACACGGCGACAAGGGTCTGAAGATGCAACTGTACATCGCCGGCTACACCGACACCGTCGGATCGGCCGACGAAAATCGCACCCTCAGCAAAGAGCGCGCCCGCGCCATCGGCCAGTGGTTCCGCGACAACGGTCTCGAGGTCCCCGTGTACTATCAGGGCTTCGGCGAGGACGTCCTGGCCGTCGAGACTCCTGACGAGACGAAAAACGAAAAAAATCGCCGCGCCATCTATATTCTCGGCAACGCTCAGCCTCCCACCTCGGAGGCGATCCCGCGTTCGAACTGGAAGAGACTCGAATGAGCGACCACCTCCAGCCCGATATGCCCCGACAACCCCTCGTCTACACGCTCGCCGCCGGCCTGGTCTCGATGATCGCGGCCTGTGATTCGGGAACAATCTCGAAAAAGGACGCGAGTTCGTTCGTCGAGCGGTGGGCCGCCCAGGCAAACGAGTCACTCGACGCGCAGGTCGACGTCGACGACGCTCCGGCCCGCCTCGAATCCGCGGTCGAAACGAAGGCGGCCGCCGCCGAAGAGGCCGTCTCGCGCACCGAACCCCCCTACGACGTGTTCGTCCGGGACGTCTACGCCGATCTCGGCTGGGAGCTTCGACTCGCCTCTGACGACGGGCTGACCGACCGGGGCGAGACCGTCTGGTCGATCCTGCGCAAGGCCGACGAGCACGCCCTCGATCTCGACGGCTTCGAATTCGACGCCATCGACGAGCGCCTCGAGCGCATCGAGAAATTCGACGAAGAGGTCGCCGAATTCGACTCCTTTTCGCTCGAGGACCGCGAGCGAAAACAGGCCGTCGAGTGGCTGCAAAAACAGCCCCGCGACGAGTTCGAGCTGGACGAGAAGAATTTCGACCGGCTGATCGCCGCCGTCGTCGACTCGAAGGCCGGCGACCGGCTCGCCGACCACGTCGAACAATTGCGCGACGCCTACGAGCGCCGGGAACGTGCCGTCGCCGAGCTCGAACACCTGTTGGCGCGCAACAGCGTGCGCTACTCGCGGAAAATGAGACATTTCCGGATCAAACACGTCTACATCCACCCCCGGGAGGATGACTACTGGTCCAGCCCGATCCTCAAGAGAAAAAAGGACAACTTCCGCCGCCCCGACCGTGCGAAGGGCCCGCGTGTCGGAGGGCACGTCTGGCGCAAGGCCGCGCGAGTCGCCGACGACATCAAACAGCCGGTCGCCATCCTGCATCGGCGCATCCGCGAGACCCTGCACCGAGTTCTGACCGACGACGACCCCGGCGAGGTGCTGCGCGATCTCGCACCGGATCATCCGCAGTATGCGAAGCTCAGGGACGAATACCGGCGCTACCGCGAGATCGTCGACGAAGAAGGCTGGCAGAAGGTCACGCCGACCGACGGGCTCGGGCGCGGCGTGCGCCACGAGGTCGTCTCGGCGCTCAAAAAACGCCTGCGCGCCGAGGACTACTATCCGGAAGAGGCCGACACCGATACCCTGTACGACGGAACTCTGGAAGAGGCGGTCGAGGCGTACCAGCGCACCCACCAGATGACCGTCAGCGGCCGGCCTCATCACATGTTCTGGGTCAGTCTCAATCAGCCGGCCGAATATCGCATGCGCCAGATCGGCCTCAACCTGAAACGCTGGCGAGAAACGAACGTCCGCCACCGCGAGGATTCGACCTACGCCCTGATCAACATTCCCGGCTTCCACGCCGAGCTGTGGGACAACCAGCAGCGCGAGATGCGCTTTGCGATCGTCGTCGGCAACGACGACAAAAAGATCCCCGACGAGGAAGATGACAAAGAACAGCAGGCCCCCGAGGTCCAGGAGGACGAGGCCGAGGAGCGTCCCAATCACACCCCCGAGCTGAGCGCCTACATCGATCGGGTGATCTACAATCCGTACTGGAACGTCACCGACCGGATCCGCGAAAACGAGCTGTTGCCGAAGGTCCGCCACTCCCTCGAGCAAAAATACAAGGCCCGCCTGCGCGAGCTGCGGAAACAAAAGCGCGGGATCGGACGCCACGAGGCCGAAGGAGGCGACTCCGACTCCGAGCAGGCCTCCGCTCTCGGCGACCAGTATTTCGTCTCGACCGGTTCGGCGGAACAGGCCGACGACGAAGAGGCCGACTCGACGATCTCGTCCGGTCCACTCGGCGGGCCCGGCGACGGGAGCGACGAGGAGAGCTCGTCCGACGACGGCGGCGACAGCGACGGCGATGGCGACGCGGCCGACGAGGGGAAGTCCGACGAGCCGAAGGTCGCGATCGACGACCTGTTCGAGATGGTCGAGGACAAAAACGCCGTCGAGGACATCGACAAAAGGGCCGTCTTCGACGTCGCCGCCATCCGCTCGCTGATCGAAGCGGCCGAACAGGCCGAAAAGCGCCGCGAGTCGAGTGCCTTCGACCCGACCGGCAGTGGGCTGTTCGGCGGCGATTCCCCCTCCGAGGCCTCCTCGAACGAGGCGGAGGCGTCGAACGAGCAAAACGACGAGGAGGGCGAAGACAAAAGCCCCATCGAGCGTAAATTTCCGTATCTCGACCCCGAGAGCGGCGAGGTCACCGTCTCCGCGACCGACTCCGACAACGACCCCGAGTGGTACGACGACAACGACTACGAGGTGATGTTCCCCGGCAAGGAGTGGGAGTACGTCCGGATGACCCAGGGCGATCACAACGCCCTCGGACGCGTCAAAGTCATCTTCCCCAACCGCCACGCCGTCTACCTGCACGACACCCCGAAACAGAACCTGTTCAGCCGCAACATCCGAGCCTTCAGCCACGGCTGCATGCGGATGCACAAACCCCTCGATTTTGCCGAACAACTGCTCCGCTACGATGGAAAACTCGAGAACGTCAACGTGCCGAAACTCCTGGAGGGTGAAGAAAAACCGGTCGAAGACGAAAAGGGCGAGAAGACCGACGAGACCGAGGTTCAATACACCTACAAACCGGTCTTCCTCGACGAGCAGATTCCCGTCCACGTCGAGTATTTCACCGTCCGGGTCCTCGGCGACGAGGGGCGGGCGAACTTCTTCGCCGACGTCTACGACAAGGACAAGAAGGCACTCGGCGGGGACGAGTCGAAGGACGGCGCCCGGAAAAACGGAGGCTGAAGGAGGTTTCGACCCGATGGCGAAGGATGAAAAGCGCCTCGACAAGCTGGTCGACGAACGGGGGCTGACGCGGAGCCGCTCCCGGGCGAAGTCCCACATCATGGCCGGCGACGTGTACGTCGACGGCGAACAGGTCGACAAGGCGGGCACCCGCGTGCCGGTCGACGCCGAGATCGAACTGCGCGGCGATACGAATCCGTACGTCTCGCGCGGGGGCCTGAAGCTGAAGTCGGCCCTCGAGGTCTTCGAACTCGACTGCAGCGGCCGGACCGCCATCGACGTCGGCGCCTCGACCGGCGGGTTCACCGACTACCTGCTCCAGCACGGGGCCCGCCACGTCTACGCCGTCGACGTCGGCTACGGCCAGCTCGCCTGGAAGCTGCGCCAGGACGACCGCGTGACCGTCATCGAGCGCACCAACATCCGCGAGATGCCCGAGGAGACGATCGAGGAGGCGTGCGATCTGGCGGTCGTCGACTGCTCGTTCATCTCCCTCGAGCTGGTGTTGCCGAACACCCTGCCGTTTCTGACCGACGAGGCCGACATCGTCGCCCTGATCAAACCGCAGTTCGAGGCCGGACCCGACAACGTCGAAAAGGGAGGCGTGGTCCGCGACGAGCAGGTGCGCCGCGAGACCATCGAGGAGGTCTTCGAGATGGCCGACCGGCTCGACCTCGAGCGCGTTGATTCGACCGACTCCGAGCTTCACGGCCCGTCGGGCAACGTCGAGCATTTCGCCTGGTGGCGCCGGCGGTGACGGGGTTTCAACCCCCGGGACCGATGTGATAGTTTGCCCCTCGGCCGCGAATCCGTAGACGCTGCGCCTGCAGAGGGACGTGCTCCATGTCTGAGAAGTTCTCTCAAGATCAAAACCGCAAGACGCTCCGCAGCTTTTATTGCCGCGACTACCTCTGGGAGTTGTTCGAGCAGATGACCCGGGAGCTCGGCTGCTCGATGGACTACCTGATCAACGAATCGATGCGCCAGTACGCCCGGAGCCGCGACTACTCTCCCCAGCAGATGGCCGAAGGGGGCGACCCGGCCGCCAGCGGCCACCATTCGGATCCCCAGGGCGGCCAGCAGGGCCAGGCGCCGAACCAGAACCAGATGCAAATCGGCCAGAACCCCGACATGGAGCACCGGACCTTCGAGCAGGTGCCGGCCGTCGGCGGCGACAACCAATCCCAGGGGCCCGGCTCCCCTCCGCCCGCCAATTCTCCGGGGCCGAGCGGCGGCTCCGGCGGCCCACCCCCGCCGCCGAGCCCCAACCAACAGCAGGGTGGCGGCCAGCAGGGCTGGCAGCAGCAACAACAACCCCAGGGTCAGCCCCACGGCGGTAGCCAGACCGGACGCCAGGGCGGCCGCCAGACGGTCTATCTGCTGTTCAACAACAACCGGTATCCGATCGAATCCGATCGGTTCGTCATCGGACGCGGCAGCCAGAATACCGATCTCACTATCCGCGACGGCAACATCTCTCGCCAGCACTGTGCGATCATCTATCGCAACAACAACTGGTACATGAAGGATCTCGACTCCACGAACGGCGTCGAATTCCGGGGCAGCCGCATCGAATCGAAGCGCATCGAGGAGGGGGATGTCTTTTATCTGTGCGACTATCCCCTGCAGTTTACCTACCGCTGAATCTCCGCCCGCTGTTTTCCCTCCGGACGCCTCCCCGCCATGCCCTCAGCCTACGAGGTCACCGACGTCCGGCCCGGTCTCCGGCGGATCGCCCTGCAGATGCCGGACGATCTCCCGGAGTCCGTCGCCGATCCGACCAACGTCTATCTGCTCGACGGCGATGCACCGGCGCTGGTCAATGCCGGCCACCCCCACCAGTTCGAATCTCTCGCCCGAGCCGTCCGCTCGATCGACTGCGAGATCGCCGACATCGAGCGGGTCCTGCACACGAGCTGGTCGGTTACCACGCTCGCCGGCGCCAAAAATTTCCCCGACGTCGACCACTTCGTGTTCAGCCCCGACATGCGTCGGCCGCGCGCCTACCGCGACGAGATCGAAAAGCGACGCCGGGCCCTCCTCGAGCTGGCCGACGCGTTGCTCGACGACGAGCGCTACGCCGACCGGGATCGCGGCGACGTCGAGGCGTTTCTCGACCGCTACTTCCCGCCGGTCCCCTCGCAACTCGATTTCATCCCGGTGCGCCGAGGCCACCTCTTGCGGGCGGGCGACCTCGAGTTGGAGGTCGTCAACGCCCCCGGCCCCCACCCCGGCCACACCTGCTTTTTCGACGAACGCCAGTCACTGCTGTTTTCCGGCGACATCGCGCTGACCGGCATGCCGGCTTCGATCGAGCAGGTCCAGTCGTATTTCGTCACCCTCGAGCGATTGATCGACCTCGAGCCCGACCTCCTCCTCCCGAACACCGGGTCTGCCCGCCGGCGCGGGGCCTGGACACTCCAGGGCGCCCATCGGTTCATCAACAATTTTATGAGCAACGCCCCGAAGGCGATGTTCGAGGAGCCGACGCTGGTGGAATTCGCGGAGCGCGACTGGGGACGTCGGCCCGACGATTTCGCGGAGACGGTCCTCAAGATGAGGGTCTACCGCAAGCTGATGGACGAACTGGTCCGCTCGCGCATGATCGAGGCCGAAGGCGAGGGCCTGGAGCGCCGCTACGGGACCGACGTCGAAGATCCACGGGCCGACGTCCGAGACCTGTAGACCCGAGCACCCCGGTTCACGGGGCTTCGATTTCCTCGACGCGAAAGACGGGGTATTTCAGGCCGTTGCTCGCCTTGCGACGGCCGGCCCACCTCCCTCGCACCGTCGGCCGTGCTCTCGGCCCGACCCCGTCGCTCTCGCGGGTGAGCGACTCGAGACGCTCTTGTTGCTCGCTGTTGTGGTCGAGGTGCACGCGCGTCCACCGCCCGTGGGCGTACACTTCGTAGGTCGGGCTCTCGCAGCGGGCGGGGTTGCTGCGCACGGGATGGGTGTACGGCCCTCGAGATTCCGAGTCGCGAAAGGCGGCCTCGACCCCCTTGCGGACCCTGTTTCGGCTCTTCGCCACGGCCCGTTCGTCGTCGCTGCGTTCGGTCCCCGACGGCGAGCTGCTCGCACAGCCCGCACCGAACAGCGAGCCTGCGGCTCCCAACCAACATGCAACCAGCCACGGGAGAAGGGACCCTCGCATGGGTTGCGCCGGCGGGACGCTCGCGGC
This sequence comes from uncultured Bradymonadales bacterium, assembly GCA_964600555.1. Classification (GTDB taxonomy): domain Bacteria; phylum Myxococcota_A; class Bradymonadia; order Bradymonadales; family Bradymonadaceae; genus CAJXPB01. The sequence continues at coordinate 3,979 of CAZRLK010000032.1, read as the reverse complement.
GGGCGTCGGCGATCTCGGGAGGTCGCGTGATGCCATGGGACTAGCTGGCGGCCGTATCGATGCGTTCTCGTACCTCGGCACCGTACTCGGAGCCGTCGTAGACGAAAAGCGGGGATCGCACCCGGATGTCCGGTGCTCCCCCGCGCCGCAGCAGACACTCGGCCAGATAGGCGTCGTCGCCCTCCCGGGAGTGAAAGTACCGCAGCGAGACGAACGACAGGTCCGTCTCGCGCACTGCGGCGTACAGGTCGCTGACGCGCAGCGGGGGGACGATCAGCTTGAGATGGCCCTTCAGATTGAGCACGTACTGGGCCGCCCGGACGAAATCGGCCAGACTTCCCTCCAGTTCATGCCGCGCTGCCGCCCGCTCCGCATCGTCGCTTCGCCGCCGCTCGCCGAGCCGAAAATATGGGGGATTGCAGACGACCAGGTCGGCGGAGTGCGGCTCGAACAGATCGCGGTACTCCCGCACGTCCCCCCGCCTCGGCTCGACCCGCCCCTCCAGCTCGTTCTCCTCGATGTTGCGCTCGAGCAACGCATACAGCGACCCGTGGCGCTCCACCGCCACCACCTCGAGATCGGAGTGGCGACTCGCGATGCACAGCGCCACGACCCCCTGCCCGGCCCCCAGCTCGACCACCCGCCCCGACGGGTCGAACTCCGGCAGGTCCGTCGCCAACAACACCGCATCCAGCCCGAACCGATATCCCTCTGCATGCTGCCAGATCGCCAGTGCCCCCTCCGCGATCGTATCCCTGGTCAGCTCTCGGTCCGTCACCTCGTCATTCCCGTCAAAAGCTCGAGAAACACTCGAATCAACCTCGAGAAAAGCTCGAGGGATGCTGGGCGAAAAAAATGCTCCCGAGCGGTCTAGACCGGATTCAGCGCCAGCCCGCTCGTGATCTTCGGGTAAAAGTACGTCGACTTTTGCGGCATCTTGCCGCCCGACCTGCAGACTTCGACGACCTGCGAGATGTCCGTCGGGTTCATCAGCGCCACGAGCTGGTTGTCGGGTGCGTCCGCCGCCCCGACCGCCTCGTCGAGATCGCGGGTATAGTGCAGATTGCGTTTCTCCTCCTGCGCCTGTTTGTCGATGCCGATCATGCGATCGAGGATCGCTTCGTGCAGGATCGCCGTGTCGAGCTGGCGTACCTCGCGCCCGGTCTCCTCGTCGAAGACCGGCGATTCGGCGTCCCCGGCGAAACGCACGAGCAGGGGGGTCTCCCACGCGTCGGCGAGGAACGCGAAACTCGGTGCCCGCTTTCCGGACGCCTCCAGCTCGTCGGTCACGGCCCGGGGCGAGCGCCGGGCGTCGGTCTCGAGCCACTCGGTCTCGAAATACGGCGACGCGTCGAGCTGGCTGAGAAGATCGTTCGGCTCGAAAGCCTCGACCCCGTAGATGATCCGGTGGGTCGGAAAGATCTGAAGCCCCGGGTCGTGCATGTTCACCATGAACGCCATCACGTAGTCGTACGGCGCCGGCTCGCGCGACTGCTCGGCGACTTCGCGACGGAAATTCCGGTAAGCGAGGGCCGTCTCGTAGCGGTGGTGGCCGTCGGCGATCAGAAGCTGCTTGTCCTCGAGCATGCCCGCCACCCGACACTGCGCCTTGCCGTCGAATACCGGCCAGGTGCGATGGCGGATGCCGTCGCGCTCGGTCGTCACGTCCATCCAAGGCGTCTCGTCGCGATGTTCGGCCAGCAGATCGTCGACCTCGTTGTCCGGGTCGTCGTACAGCAAAAAGACCGGACTCATGTTCGCCTCACACGCCTTCATCAACGCGAGTCGGTCCTCCTTCGGCCCGCGCAGCGTCCGCTCGTGCGGCAACACCACCTCCTGATCGTAGGGCGTCAGCCGGACCGCCCCCAGAAAGCCCCGACGGGTGTACAACTCGCCGTCCGCTCCCTCGTAATCCTGGTAGTGCACGTACAGCGCCGGGTCCCGATCGACCTGCAGCGTCCCGTCGGCCATCCAGTCCATCAGGTGGCGCCGCGCTCGCGTATATCGGTTGTCTTCGTCGGTATCTGTCTCCCGGTGGCGGTTGAGAATCAGACGGATGATGTTTCTGGGATGTCGCTCGTACAGTTCCGCCTGCTCCTCCTCGTCGATCACGTCGTACGGCGGGGCCACCAGATCCTCCGCCTCGCGCTCGTCGCCCGAGAGGTCGTATCGAATTCCTCGAAATCCACGCACGTCAGCCATCGTCTCCCTCGCTTCGGGACCGTCACTCAACCAGTTCACACAGCAAAAACCCCGGACACCTCTCGGTGCCCGGGGCAGGGGTTCGGGTCGGTTCTCGGCCGGTCAGTTGCCGAGCTCTTCGTCGATGATCGACTTGAATTTCGGATACGGCTGGGCGCCGACCAGACGCTTGCCGTTGATGAAGAAGGCGGGCGTCCCTTTCACCCCGACGCCTTTGCCCATCTCCATGTCGCCGTCGATCTTGCTGTCCGGGACATTCTTCATGTCCTTTTTGAACTTCTCGACGTTCAAGCCGAGCTGTTCCGCCCACTTCTCATAGATGCCGTCCTGACCGAGCTTCGACTGGTTGTCGAACATCAGGTCGTGCATCTCCCAGAATTTCCCCTGCTTCTGGGCCGCGATCGAGGCTTTCGCCGCCGGCTTCGCGTTGTCGTGGAACGGCAGCGGATAGTGCTTGAAGACCAGCTGGACTTTGCCCTCGTAATTGTCCATCACCTTGTCGATCTGGGGCTTGGCCTTCTTGCAGTACGGACACTGAAATTCGGAGAAGGCGTAGATGGTGACCGGCGCATCCTCCGGCCCTTTGGTCGGGGCGTCGCCGATCTCGAGCTTCGAAGTGTCGACTTCCGGCGCCTCCTTTTTCTTCTTTTTCGGACTCGGCTTGTCGTTGCCGGCATTGCCGCCCGAATCGGAGGCGATATCTTCCTTGTTCGCCTCGACGACCGCCTTGTACAGCTCCTCGCCACTCAGGCCCTCGTCGTCCTTGATCGTCTGGGCCTTCTCGATCTGGCTTTCGACCACCGACTTGAACTTGCTGTACGGCTGCGCACCGGTGATCTGAACGCCGTTCACCCAGAAGTTCGGGGTGCCGTTCGCCCCGACCTTGTTCGCCAGGTCGACGTCGTTCTGGAGGGCCTCTTTGGCTTCGGCGCTCTCCATGTCCTTTTTGAACTTGTCGATGTTCAAACCGATCTGGTCGGCGAAGTCCTCGAAGGCGCCGTCTTGCTTGAGCTTTTTCTGGTTCGAGAACATCACGTCGTACATCTCCCAGAATTTGCCCTGCTCTTGTGCCGCAATGGCTGCTCGGGCTGCCGGTTTGGCCTGGTCGTGAAACCCGAGCGGTCGGTGTTTGAACACGAACTGGACCTTGTCGCCGTAGTTGTCGCGCAGTTTGGCGACCGTCGGCTTGGCCTTGTTGCAGAAGGGACACTGAAAGTCGGAGAACTCGACAAACGTCACCAGCGCCTTGTCGGTGCTGGCACCCTTCGTCGCGTCGTCCTCGTCGACCGGGACATACTCGACTTTCTGCTGCTTTTTCTTGCCGCCCTTTTTCTTTTTGTCCTTGTTCGGTTTCTGCTTGCTACCGTCGAAGTTCTTGGCGACCGCCTTTTCATACAGGTTCGATCGCGTCGCACTCCCTTCCAGCAGCTTGTCGGCCTGCTCGAGTTTGTCGTCGATGACGCTTTTGAACTTGTTGTACGGCTGGGCACCACTCATCCCTTCCCCGTTGACGAAAAAGTGGGGCGTCCCTTTGACCCCGAGCTTTTTGCCTTCGTCCATGTCGGCCTGGATCTGTTCGTTGTACTCGCTCTTGTTGTTCTCCAGATCCTTTTTGTATTTGTCGACGTCCAGGCCCATGTCCTCGGCCCACTTCGAGGTGAGCTTCTTGATGTCGGCCTTTTTCCACTCCTTCTGCTTTTCAAACAGTCGGTCGTGCATCTTCCAGAAGTACTTTTCTCCCTGCTCCACGGCCGCCATCGCTGCACGTGCCGCCGGC
>CAZRLK010000031.1:0-38423 GCA_964600555.1 uncultured Bradymonadales bacterium | reverse complement strand
GCTACGAGGAGAAATTCGAGGCGATCGTCGACCAGATCGTCGAGTGCAACGAGCGCGGCCAGCCGGTGCTGGTCGGGACGACGAGCGTCGAAAAATCCGAGGCGCTCAGCCGGGTGCTCGACAAAAAGGATGTCGACCACGACGTCCTCAACGCCAAATACCACGAGCGCGAGGCGAAGATCGTCGCCCAGGCGGGGCGGCTCGGGTCGGTGACGATCGCGACGAACATGGCCGGCCGCGGGACGAACATCCTGCTCGGCGGCAACCCCGAATTCCTGGCCGAGGAGATCGCCGGCGAACAGGACGTCCCGCCGGGCACGCCCGAAAACAAGCGCGAGCAATACTACACCGAGGAGTACAAACAGGCGCTCGAGAAATTCGAACAAAAGTGCGCCGAGGAGCGCGAGCAGGTCATCGAGGCGGGCGGGCTGTTCATCGTCGGCACCGAGCGCCACGACTCGCGCCGGATCGACAATCAGCTCCGGGGCCGGGCCGGCCGCCAGGGCGAACCCGGGGCCAGCCGCTTTTTCCTGTCGCTCGAGGACGAACTGTTGCGGCTGTTCGGAGCCGAACGCATCGGCCAGTTCATGGATACGCTCAACATGGAGCGCGGCGTCCCGATCGAGGCCAACATGGTCACCAACAGCATCGAGCGGGCCCAGAAAAAGGTCGAGGCGAAAAACTTCGACATCCGCAAAAACCTGCTCGAGTACGACGACGTGATGGACAAGCAGCGCAAGACCATCTACGAGCTGCGCAAAAACGTCCTGCGCGGCGAGGACGAGGATGGCCGCGACCTGCGCCGCATGGCCCTCGATTTGTACGAGGACGTCGCCCTCGGGATCATCGACCAGTACGCCTCCCGCGAGATCCGCTACGAGGACTGGGATCTGGCGGCGCTCGCGGAGGAGCTCGAGCAGATGTTCGAGACCGACTTCGAGCTGGGCAAGCTCCGGGGCCGCGACGCGATCGAGGCCGAGGTCTGGCAGACGATCAAGGAGGTCTTCGAGGCCAAACAAGAGGAATTCGACGAGCTGGCCGAGAAGGTCAACGAACACCGCGAGCAGCTCGAAAAGAAGGTCGAGGAGAAGGTCGCCGAGGAGCAAGACGAGGCCGACGACGAGGAGGCCGATGAGGAGACCAACGACTGGGAGTTGCCCGAGGAATACCGCGAGGAGCTGGAGACCGAACGGGTCACCGGCCAGGAGCTGTTCGAAGAGCAGGTCCGCAACCAGTATCTGTGGGCGATCGACCGGTACTGGCGCGAGCACCTGCAGGCGATGGATCAGCTCCGCGACGGGATCGGGATGCGCGGCTACGCCCAGAAGGATCCGAAACAAGAATACAAAAAGGAGGGGTATCACCAGTTTCTCGATACCCTGATGAACATCAAAGAGACGGTCGTCGAGTTCATCTCGAAGATCGAAGTCGAGACGCCGGCCCACCTCCAGGAGCGGCCCGAATCCCAGCTTCCCGACGAGATCACCCTCCAGCACGGCGGCGAGACGGAGACCAAAAACGCCGACGGCGAGACGGTCGGCACCCAGGAGACCTTCGAGCGCGACTTGCCGAAGGTCGGCCGCAACGACCCGTGCCCGTGCGGGAGCGGGCGAAAATACAAAAAATGTTGCCTGCGCAAAGACAAGGCCGCCAGCTGACCCCGGCAGCGAGGGCTTCCCGCCAATCCCCCACGGCAAGCCGTGGGGTTGGACGACGACAGTCTGTAGCAAGGGCATCTTGCCCTTGCGGAGTTTTGTATGGAAATTTTCGTCGAAAACCTCGAGTTCGTCGGCCACCACGGGGTCTACGAGGAGGAGAAACGCGAGGGCCGGCAGTTTCGCGCCGACCTCGTCGTCGAGCTCGCCGAGCCGGCGGCCGTCGAGACCGACGCCATCGAGGATACGGTCGACTACCGGGGGCTGGCGGATACGATCCTGGAGGTCGGCCGCGGGCCGAGCTGCCAGCTCATCGAACACCTCGGCGACCGGATGCTGACCCACCTGTTCGAACGATTCTCGCGCATCCGCCGCGCCGAGCTGACCCTGCGCAAATTCGCCACCGGCGTCCCCGGGGCCCCGGAGTCGGTCGGCATCACCCTCGAGCGGGCACGCACCGAAGACGCCCCCTGACCACGAATGTTTCACCAACGAAGCGGACTGCATTTATTTACGGCCTTCGGGATCGACGTCTTCGTCTCCCTGTGGTACCTGCTTTTGATGGCGTTCATCGTCTTCTCGCCGGGCTTCGGCTCCGGCGCGACGGCCGCCACGGGGATGGTCCACGGCGTCATCTTCGGCCTCGCCGTCACCCTCTCGTTGCTCGTCCACGAGTACGGCCACGGGTTCGTCAGCAAGTCGTACCGGCTCGACCCGTCGATCATGCTGCACGCCTTCGGCGGCTTCTGCGCGCACCGCCCGGCCGACTCCGACGCGGATGACGCCAAGATCCTTCTGGCCGGACCGGGCGCCGGGCTGGTGTTCGGGGGCCTGGCCGTCGCCGCCCAGATGTTCCTCGTCCCGGCCGTCGGCAGCTCGCTTTTCGGCGTGTTCGTCCGGGATCTCGTCTGGGTGAACATCGTCTGGAGCCTCGCCAACCTGCTGTTGCCGATCTGGCCGCTCGACGGCGGCAAATTGTTCCACCTTCTTTTGCGCCGGTGGACCGACTCGGCCGCCGCCCGCAAGACGACCCTCCAGATCAGCCTGGCCACGATCGTCGTCGGTGGCGCCGTCGCCGTCGCGCTTTTCAAAAGCCTGTTTCTCGGGCTTCTGGCCTTTTTTCTGGTGATGGAAAACGTCCGCCTGCTGCGCAGCGGTCAGCCGCTGGTCGAACGGGCCGCCCCGGACAACTCCGACCCGAGCGATTTTCAGAGCGAGCTACTCGAGGAGGCACGCGAGGCGCTCGAGGCCGGGAACGCCGAGGAGGCCTACCGGCTGTGCCACCAGCTTCGCGCCGGCGGCGGCAATCTCGGTCCCGACCTGCTCGACGAGATCTGGACGATCCTCGGAGTCGCCTCGACGGAGCTGGGGAAACTCGACGAGGCCGAAAGCTACCTCGACCGCGCCCCCGATAGCAACGAGGTCGAACAGGCGCGCCAGGAGTGGGAGGCGGCGCGCGCCCGCTCGGACGAAGAGGACGACGAGGCGGCGTGAGCATGGCGGTACGCATCGAACACGACGGGCCGGTCACGACGGTCATTCTGGACCGGGCCGAGCGCAAAAACGCCGTCGACCGGGCGACCGCCCGCAAGCTCGCCGATGCGTTTCGCGCCTTCGAGGACGACGAGGAGGCAAAAGTCGGCGTCCTGTGGGGCGCGCACGGCACCTTCTCGGCCGGCGCCGACCTGAAGGCGATCGCCGACGGCGCGCCCAACCGCCTCGCCCCCGACGGCGACGGGCCGATGGGGCCCTCTCGGATGCTGCTCGACAAGCCGGTCGTCGCCGCGATCGCCGGGCACGCCGTCGCCGGCGGCCTGGAGCTGGCGCTGTGGTGCGACCTGCGGGTCGTCGAGGCGGACGCCACGCTCGGGGTCTTTTGCCGCAAGTGGGGCGTGCCGCTGATCGACGGCGGGACGGTTCGGCTGCCCCGGCTGATCGGGCTGAGCCACGCGCTCGACCTGATCCTCACCGGCCGCCCCGTCGACGCCGACGAAGCCAGACGCATCGGACTCGCCAACCGGGTCGTCCCTCCCGGCCGGGCACGCGATCGGGCCGAACAACTCGCTCACCGCCTCGCCGACCTCCCCCAGACCGCGCTCCGCAACGACCGACTCTCGGCCCACGAGCAATTCGACCGGACGCTCGAGGAGGCCCTGGCGAACGAATTCCGCCGGGGCCGCCAGACCCTCGACGGGGAGGCACTCGAGGGGGCCCGCCGATTCGCCGAGCGCGACGGCGACGACGACTCGGAGGGATGACAGCTCGTCCCCGTGGCTGCTACACAGACGGGCGCCATGAACCGTCAACCGAACCTCTCCGACGCCCCGATGAACAACCCCTACCTCCGCGACCTCGATCTCGATTTCCGGCCCCCCGACGAACTCTCCGACGAGCAGGCACAACGGCAGGTCGACCGGCTCCGGGAGGCGATCGAATTTCACGACCGCCGGTACTACGTCGACAATGCACCGGTCGTCTCCGATCGGGTCTACGACCGCCTGTTTCAGCGCCTGCAGTCGCTCGAGGAGGCCTTCCCCGCGCTCCGCTCCGAGACCTCGCCGACCCAGCGGGTCGGTGCGGAACCGGTCGACGAACTCGAAGAGATCGAGCACACCGCGCCGATGCTCAGCCTCGAGGCGGCCTTCGATCGCGACGAGATCGAGGATTTCGACGACTTTTTGCGGCGCAACGCCGACGGTTATTCCGAGTTCAGCTACTACGTCGAGCCGAAGTTCGACGGGCTCTCCGTCGAGGTCGTCTACCGCGACGGCCAGCTCGCTTACGCCGCCACCCGGGGCAACGGTCGGGTCGGCGAGGAGATCACCGAAAACGTCAAGACCATCCCGACGGTCCCCCTCCGGCTCAACCAGGAGGCCGACCTTCCACGGCAAGTCGCCGTACGCGGCGAAGTCTTCATGCCGCGCTCCGGGTTCCAGCAGCTCAACAAACGCCGCATCGAACGCGGCGACGATCCGTTCGCCAACCCGCGAAACGCCGCCGCCGGCACCGTCCGCCAGCTCGACCCGCGGATCGTCGCTCGTCGCCCGCTGGACATCTTTTTCTACGACGTCCTCTCCGCCGACGGCCTCGAGGTCGCCACCCAGACGCAGGTCCGCGATCTCCTCCCGGAATGGGGCCTCAAGATCGACACACACACGACCCACTGCCGGACGATCGACGAGGTCGAGCAGGTCTGGGAGCGACTCGTCGCCCAGCGCGACGAACTCGACTACGAGATCGACGGACTGGTCGTCAAAGTCAACGAATTCGAGGTGCGCGACGCGCTCGGTGCCCGATCGCGCAGTCCGCGCTGGGCGATCGCCTGGAAGTTCCCCGCCCAAAAGGAGATCACCCGCCTCCAGGAGATCGCCGTACAGGTCGGGCGCACGGGCAAACTCACGCCGGTGGCGCTGCTCGATCCGGTCGACGTCGGGGGGGTGACCGTCAGCCGCGCCTCGCTGCACAACATCGAAGAGATCGAACGGCTCGACGTCCGCCCCGGCGACCGGGTCCGCATCCAGCGCGCCGGCGACGTCATCCCGGAGGTCGTCGAGCGGATCGAGACCGACGGCGGGCGCGGCGAGGCCTTCGAGATGCCCCGGCGGTGCCCGGTCTGCGAGACTGACGTCGTCCGCGAGGGCCCGCTGCATTACTGCCCGGCCGGCCTGTCGTGCCGCGCCCAGCTCAAAGGTCACCTCGAACACTACGCCTCGCGCAACGCCATGGACATCGAGGGGCTGGGCGAGGAGACGGTCGACGAACTGGTCGAACGCGAGATGGTCGGCGACATCGCCGATCTGTACGAGTTCGACGTCCAGGATTTCATGCAACTGGAGCGGTTCGCCGAAAAATCGGCGACGAACCTGTACGAGGAGATGCAGCGGGCAAAATCCCCCCGGCTCGACCGCTTTTTGTTCGCGCTCGGCATCCGGCATGTCGGCCAGCACGTCGCCCGCCTGATCGCCCGCGAGTTCGGCACGCTCGAGGCCGTCCGCGAGGCGGGAGTCGAGCGCCTGCAGGAGACCGACGGAGTCGGCCCCGAGATCGCCCACAGCATCTGCGAGTTTTTCGCCGACGAGGACAACCAGCGCGTCCTCGATCATCTGCTCGAGGTCGGCGTGGAGGTCGAACCGATGGAGGGCGACCGAGAGGGGACGAAGCTCGCCGATCAGACGTTCGTGTTCACCGGAGCGCTGGAGGGCTACACGCGGAGCGAAGCCCAGCGACAAGTCGAACAGCTCGGGGGGCGCGCCACCTCGAGCGTCAGCGGCAACACCGACTACCTCGTCGCCGGCGACAATCCCGGCAGCAAACTCGACGAGGCCGACGCCCGCGAGGTGACGATCCTCGACGAGCAGCAATTCGAACGCCTCCTCGACGAGGCGCGCTGAGGCGGCGGCTCAACCGCCGAGATCGAGTTCGCGCAGGTCGAGTCCGGCGACGACGTGCATTTCGCTTCGACGCTGCACAGCGACCGAGCGGCGGACCATCACCAGCCGATAGGCCGTCTGCCTCGATTTTCCGCACCGTCGGGTCAATACGAACCGCCAGCCGACGCCGACCCGCCGGAGCGCTCCGTTGACCTCCCCGAACAGGTGGCGCAAGCCGTGCATCAGCGTCGAGGTCGGCGATGCATCGTAGTCGAACCGAACCGACTGGACGATCCCGTCGACCTCGAATTCGATCCGCTCGCCGTCGCCGGTGGGAATACGCGAGCCGGGGACCAGGTTGAATTGCCCCGCACTCAGGCCGGCCATCTCGGCGAGCAGTTCGCGGCCGAGCCCGGTGGGGCCGACCAGACGATCCCATTCGAGTTCGGCGACCGTATAGTGCGGGTCGATGACGAGTCGACGCGTCCGCAAGACGTCTCGGCGCGGGTTGGTTCCGGTGGGCGACATGATCGGAGCCTCTGTATCGCAATGCTGTGAGGGTCCCTCCCCGAACCGACTGGTACGGCTCCAAGGAGTCGACATCCCCTCCGGGTGCGTCAAATGTCGGCGAGCTCTCTGCGACCGTTGCAAGCCCGGTGCGGGATTTCGTATGAAGCGTCGGCGAGCAGGTCAACCTGCAAGGTTGTCCGGTGAGCCACGCGCCGACCTCACACTTCGATTCATCCGCCCCTCCGCCGAACGATGACCGAGACGACCACCTATCTTTTGCGCCTGTCGGGTACGATCAGCACGAAATCCGCCCGCACGCGCCGCCGGTTTCTGGACCGGCTCGAAGCCAACCTCCGCGACGCGCTCGAGCGGGCCGACATCGAGTACGCCTTCGAGCGGGAGTGGAGCCGATTGTTCGTCGAAGCCTCCGACGAGCGCACCCCCGGGGTGCTGTCGACCGTCTGCGGCATCCAGAGTGTGCGCCCCTCGCGCCCGGCCACCTGGTCGTCGCTCGAGGACATCGTCGAGCTGGGGGCCGAGCTGTTCGCCGATCGCGTGACCGGCAAGACCTTCGCCGTCCAGGCCCGCCGCGTCGGCCAGCGAGATGGCATCCCGTTCGATTCCCTCGAGGTCAATCGCAAACTCGGCGGCGTCCTCGACGAAGCCGGCGGCGAAGTCGATCTCGACGACCCGGAGATCGAGGTACCGCTCGAAATCCACCGCGACCGCGTCTTTTTTTACGAACGAGACATCCCCGGACCGGGGGGGTTGCCCGTCGGCGTCGAGGGGCGAGCCCTGGCGCTCGTCTCCGGCGGGTTCGACTCGGCCGTCGCCGCCTGGCTGATGCTCAAACGCGGCGTCGCCCTCGATTTTGTGTTTTTCAACCTCGGGGGGCCGGCCCACGAACAGGGCGTCCGGCGGGTCATCGGCGGCCTCGACGAAACCTGGGGCCACGGCCACGAGCCAAAGCTGCACGTGGTCGACTTCCGGCCGATCCTGGCGGACCTGAAGGTCGAGACGCCGGGCAAATACTGGCAGGTGCTGCTCAAGCGGCTGATGTTGCGGGCCGCCGACCGGCTCGCCGACGACCAGGAGTATCCGGCGCTGGTCACCGGCGAGGCGATCGGTCAGGTCTCCTCGCAGACCCTCGGCAACCTGGCGGCCATCGAACATCCCGTCGACACGCCGATCTTTCGCCCGCTCGCCGGCTACAACAAAGAAGAGATCATCGCACTCGCGCGCCGCACCGACCTGCACGACCGCGCCGAGCAGGTCCCCGAATTCTGTGCGCTCGACGGGGGAAAACCGGTCACCAACACCAACCCCCGGCGACTCGACGAACACGAGTCACCGCTCGACCTTGAGCTCCTCCAGCGACTGGTCGACGAGCGCCGCGTCGAAAAGCTCCGGGAGGTGGCCGGGGAGGAGGCACGGCTCAAAGTCCAGCTCGAGCACCTCCCCGACGAGGCCACCCTGCTCGACCTCCGTTCCGAGGAGGAATTCGAACGATGGCACGCCCCGGAGGCCATGCACGTGCCCTTCGAGACCGCCCTCGATCAATTCACCATGCTCCCCCGGGAGCCGACCTGGGTGCTGTACTGCGACGTCGGCCTCAAAAGCGCCCTGATCGCCGAGAAGATGCAGCGCCGTGGCTTCGATGCCTACTCGTTTCGCGGCGGCGTCCCCCGGCTCGAACGGTGGCTCGACGAGCAAGACCTCGAGCCCGCCGACTGACCCGACGCCGCCGATCCCGTCGGTGGCGTTGACGGCTCCGCCGGGCGACGCCTACGATCGAGTGGGTTTACCGCCGCCCTTAACACCTGTTACCCGCGAACGAGCACTCACGAGCCATGTCTTCGACCTCCGTCGATCCGGCCTCCGACACCTACGAGACCCTCCCCCAGCTCGACGACTCGGAGTTCCCCGAAAACGCCCGCCAGATGATGCGCGCGGCGATCCACCTGTTCGCCGAAAAGGGATTTGCCGGCACCAGCGTCCGCGAGATCGTCAGCGCCGCGGGCGTGACCAATCCGATGCTGTACTACTATTTCGACGACAAAGAGGGGCTGTTCGAGACCCTGCTCACCTACCTGTTTGAAAACATGCGCAACGAGATGCTGACGGCGCTCGAAGACGCCGAATCGCTCGACGAGGCCGTCGATCGCACCGTCCTGACCCACTTCGAGGCCTGCAAACGCACCCCGGTTGCCCTCCGGTTCGTGTATTCGACGATGTTCGGCCCCGAACGATCCGCCCCCTCGTTCGATCTGAGTTCCGCTCATCGAAAAATGGTCGACGAGATCGCCGTCGTCTTCGAGCGCGCCGCCGAACGCGGGGATTTCGAACCACGTGAGAGGTTCGACGCGACGTTTCTAACCGAACAGCTTTTCGCCCTGCTGAACGGCCATCTGATGCGGACGATGAAAGAGCTGCAGGGCCTCTCTTCCCCTCAGACCCGCCACGCCAAAATCGCGGAGATGCTCACCCCGGAGGCCGCCGCCGACCTGAGTGCGTTTTTCTTCCGAGGCGCCGGCACCTTCCCCGACGGTTGACGCTCCCCCCTCCCGACGACGACCTCGATGCCCGTCTCGCTCCGCGATTCACTGCCCCACGCCGAGAGGCGTGATATTTTCCGCTGCGTGATTAGTCTGACATGCGAACTTCGGACGCTCGAAGCCGGAACGACCGGCGTGATTTAACAGCTGGCAAAATGGCCCCGCTTTCCCCTACACTCTCGTGTAGACGTTCCGTGACGATCGTTCGACCGCCCCGGCCTGCAAGGAGGTGCGGCCGACTCGCGTTGTTGATTCCAAGGTCGAGGAAGGGCCGTTGTCTACTTGCCTCTGGACGCTTTCAGGGGAACCCCACTCCCCGAAAGCTCCATCTCGTCTCCAGGCTGGGCTTTCGAGTCCAGCCGGCACGCCCGACAGGTTGTAAACTGTCGTAACCTGCCCACCTTGTTCGCCAGACTTTGTGCGATCTGGGGACATACCAAGACGAGCTTTCCCGAGGCGGATCCTTCCTCGACCTCGGAATCATCAGCCAAAGCCACCGATCCCTCGAGACGCACAGAGGCGATGGAGACTCCCCCCCGACCGACCGATCAGACTCCTCCCGCTCCGGAAGGCGACGAGGCGGCCTCCGGGCGCGCCCCCGCCAACCGCCTGCGCCGGCTCGACCGCCTGGCGACCTTGATGGACGAGCAGTTCCAACTGCCGGTCGTCCGGTATCGCGTCGGGCTCGATTCAATCCTCGGGCTGATTCCCGCCGGTGGTGACTGGGTCGCCTGGGTCGCTTCGGCTTACATTATCTGGGAGGGCGCCCGCCTCGGAGCTCCGCCCCGTCTGCTGGCCGTCATGGCCGGTCACACCGCCGTCGATCTCGTCGGTGGCTACGTCCCGGCCGTCGGCGACGTCTTCGATGCGGCCTACAAATGCAATCGGCGCAACGTCGACCTTCTCAAATCCCATTTCGGGCTCGACCCCGAGGGGCCGATCCCGACCCGCCTCCCCGACGATCACGACGGATCCGAAGAGACGAGTTCGCCGCTGGTCTCGTATCTCGTCGCCGCCGGATTTTTGGTCACCCTGCTCGCGGCCGCGAGTCTTCCCCTGGTGTTCGTGTGGTGGCTCCTGCAGTAGAGCGATCTTTGACAAGTTTCAGATTCCATCGTTAAATGAGGAGCGATCTTTGTTTCCTGGATGGGTAACATCTGGAGTAACTGCATGGCTCGTCTGAAAGTCGGAATCGTGGGAGCCGGTCGAAGCGCGGATCTTCATGCCCGGGGCTATCTCGACAGCCCCGAGGCCGAGATCGTCGCCGTCTGCGACCGAAGCGAAGACCGCGCCATCAGCCGGGCCCTGGACTGGGACGCCAAGGCATACTTTACGGAGCTGTCGCGGATGCTGCGGGAGCAGGATCTCGACGCCGTCGAAATTCTCACGCCTCACGCCCTGCATGAAAAACAGGCCCTGGCGAGCCTGGAGGCCGGCTGCCACGTCTGCATCGAGCGCCCCGTCGCCGAGACGATCGAGGGCGCCGATCGGGTGACGAAGTTGGCGAACAAGGTCGACCGGACACTCCAGATCTTCGAGCCGTCGCTTTTTCACAAGCCGCTGCTCGATGCCCGCAATCTGATCGACAACGGCGAAATCGGCCGACCCACCGCGATCAACATCGCCGTCAACATCGCCTCCGCCACCGAGGGAGGCTGGGATCTCAGCCAGGGGGGCGACCGCTGGCGGTTCAAACCCGGGGAGGGGCCGATCTCGCCGCTTTTGTTCGAGATCGGCTACCAGGCCTTTTGCATCTCGCTGTTTTTGATCGGCAGCGTCGAAAAGGTCGAAGTCTGGCGATCGCGCTCGTCGTTCACCGACGATCTCAAAATCGAAGCCCCGACGACGGCGATCTGGAAACACTTCGAGCAGGATTGCTACGGGTCCTTTTCTCTGACCTATACACCGGAGCGCAAACTCGAGACCGAAAACCAGCCGATGGAACTCGAGATCGATTTGGTCGGCTCGCGCGGTGACATCACGATCTATCGAACGCCGGATCCATCGCGGTACGACTCGTCGGTGCGACTTCGACGCAGCGGACGGACGGTGCTGTACGACCAGAAACTGCGCGCCTACGAGGGGAGTTACAAGCGTGCGACCCAGAATTTCATCGACGCCTGTCAGGGAGACGCCGCCCCCCTGTTGCACACCGGAGAGGCGAAACAACTACTGGTGTTGACCTTGGCCTTTGCCGAATCCGCCAAGCACGCTCAGTCGGTCTCCCTTCAGCACGGCTAGTCTCGCTCGGCAGATAGACTCCACCCATCTAAGCCCTCCGGGGAGCCCTGAGGCTCCGCCCCGACCGGTGCCTTCCGGACGGGGGGCGACGCCGACCGCCGGTCAAACGGTTCCCAACTGGCGGCGTCCCCACCGACGATCTACCCCATGGACGCCACGCACCACCCCGCCACTATACGTTACCGACGCACACCCCCCGATCGTTTCGTCGCTCCCGTCGCTTCTCTCGGATCCCCTCCCTTCCGGATCTGTCCGCGGCCCGAACCGACGGCTCGGAACTGACGACCGCCGCTTGAGATGTTATCGGCATCCGGGTAACGACCGACGGTCGCAACAGACTCATTGGGACGTTCGACCACGCGGGCCCCGAGAGGAGACGATGCCAGCAAGCCGATTCGACGACTCTACAATCGAGGTAGTCGAGTCTCCCGGCCGCTACGCGGTCCTGCTCAATGCCCTCGCCAAAGGATGGACCGGGGATCAACACCACCGAATCCAGCGCCTCGTCGCCTCCGAAGATCTGTACCTGACCGACGACTTTCGCCAGGCTGAACATACCGTCGACACTCTTCTGTCGCGCGATTACGACATCGTCTTTACCGGCGGCGGTGACGGGACGATCATGTTTTTGGTCAACGCCATCGAGCAGCGCATCCGCGACGGCGTGATCGCTCGGGAAGACGCACCGCCGGTGGGGATCCTGCGGATGGGCTCGGGCAACGCCATCGCCACCTACCTGGGAACCGAATCGGCGACGGCCAAACTTCGGGCTCTCCGGGCCGGGGCTCCCGTCGCCATCCATACACTCGACATGCTCGAGGGACGCGACGGCGAGATGTTTCCGTTCGCCGGCATCGGCTGGGACGCCGAAGTCCTCAACGACTACGAAGATTTCAAAGCCAGTGTCCGGGAGACGGCGCTCGAATCGTACGCCATTGGACTCGGCGGATATGTCGCCTCGATCACGAGCCGCACCTTGCCCCGGGTCCTCCGGACGGACGCCGTCCAGGTGCGAGTGCGCAATCACGGCGAGCACGCCTACAAGATCGACGCCGACGGCGAGTTGATCGAAGAGTACGGGCCCGGCGATATGCTGTACGACGGCCCCGTACAAACCTGCGCCGCCGCCACCGTCTCGTACTGGGGGTACCGCATCCGCATGTTTCCGTACGCCACCCTCAAACCGGGCTATGCGATGCTGCGCTGCTACAACGGATCGGTCGGGAACATCCTCGCCCACCTTCCTTCCTTTTGGCGGGGACGCTTTACGGAAGGAGACTGTGTCGATTTCCTGTTCAGCGACGTCGAGATCCGCTCGACCAGCCGCCCCCTCCCCTGCCAGGTCACCGGCGAGGGCGCCGGCCACGCCGAGGAGGTCCGCTGGCAGGTCGCCGATCCGCCGGTCAAACTGGCGGTCCCCTTGCACTGACGGAGACGACTCCCGCGTGCGTGCCTCCGAACGATTTCGTGTCCCCTTTTGAGGAACGCCCCCCGCACGATGAGTGACGACGAGCCGACAACGATCGATGCCATGGAACTGTCGAACCGGCAACGCGAGGTCATTCGTACGACCTGTGCGGAATGGAACTTTCCACTCGGGGAGATCTCCCGACACGGGGAGGTCTTGGCACTGTCACCGACCACGCTCGACGAGCTACCGAACGCTGGCCGGTTGAGCGAGCTGGCTGACGCACTCGAACAACACGGTTATCGCTACGTCACCTTCGCCGTCCCGCATACCGACTTCTGAGAGCTGGCATGTCAGACGAGCCGACACTCACCGATCTTCCTCCGCATCTTCGCGACTCCGTCGAAACGATCCTCGCCGAGATGCGTCGGATGGACCGGATCGTCGTCGCATTCAGCGGCGGCGTCGACTCCAGTGTCGTCGCCGCCCTCGCCCATCGCGCACTCGGCGACGACGCCCTGGCAGTCACCGCCGTCAGTGAAACTCTCGCCGCCCGGGAACTCGACGAGGCCCGACAGATCGCCGAGGAAATCGGACTTCCTCACGAATTGATGGAATTCAGTGAACTGGACGATCCGCGCTTCCGGGCCAACACGCCTTCCCGGTGTTTTTTCTGCCAGTCGATGCGATTCGAGCAACTCGGCACCCTGGCCGACCGGGTCGACTCCGAGGTCCTCGCCTCCGGCACGAACGCCTCCGATACTGGCGACCATCGACCCGGGCTCGAGGCGATGGACGAGCGCGGCATCTATCAGCCGCTCCTGCGCCACGACGTGCCCAAACAGGACGTCCGTCGCATCGCCCGGTGGCTGGACCTGTCGGTCTGGGACAAACCGGCCATGGCCTGCCTCTCGTCGCGCATTCCCCACGGCCAGGAGGTCACCGAACATCGTCTCCGCCGCATCGAACACGCCGAGCAGGCTCTCCATCGCCGCAACTTCCAGCAGTGTCGGGTCCGCGATCACGACGGACTCGCTCGCATCGAGGTCGCTCCCGAGGAACTGCCACGGCTGCTCGAACCCGAGCGCCTGAATGCCGTCGCCGACGAGATCCGCTCGGCCGGTTTCCAGCAGGTGACCGTCGACATGCACGGATACCGCTCCGGCAGCCTCAATCCCTCTTTCCCCGGAAACAACGCGGGAGATGACCATGAGTGACGATCTTCGAGCCCTGCTTCGTCGCTATCGCAACGGTGAGGTCGATGAAGACGAAGTCCTCCAGCGCCTCGTCCGCCAGCCGTTCGAGGAGCACATGCTCGGCCGATTCGACCACCACCGCGAGGCGCGAACCGGGCTCCCCGAAGTCGTCCTCGCCGAAGGCAAATCCCCCGAGGACGTCGTCGACATCTTTACCACCTACCTCGAAAGAAACGATCCGCTGATGGCCACCCGGCTCACCCCCGACATCCTCGAGGCGCTCGGACCGCTCCGCTCCGAACTCGAAGTCTTCGAGCAGGCCCGCATCGCCGCAACCAACCAGCCCGACATCGACCACGATCGCCACGAGATTCTCGTCGTCTCCGCCGGCTCGTCGGACCGTCCCGTCGCCCGCGAGGCGGCTGTCAGCTCCCGATTTTTCGGAAACCCGACCGCCTCGCTCGACGATGTCGGCGTCGCCGGTCTCACACGGCTCGCCTCCGACCTCGACTCGCTGGACAAGGCCGGCATCGTCATCGTCGTCGCGGGGATGGACGGCGCCCTGCCGAGCATCGTCGGAGGCCTGGCCCACCAGCCCGTCATCGCCGTCCCGACCAGCGTCGGCTACGGCGCGAACTTCGACGGCCTCGCCCCCCTGCTCGCGATGCTCAACTCCTGCTCTCCGGGAACCGCCGTAGTCAACATCGACAACGGCTTCGGGGCTGCTGCCCATGCGACGAAAATCAACCGCCTCGCCTCGCATTCTTCGCGGGCGCCCGCAAAGTAGGGCTTCCAGCCCTGACAGCCACCCATGCTTCGAGACGAGAATGCCATGCACCTCCACCTGGACATGCTCGGCGGACTGGCGGGCGACATGTTCCTCGCGGCCGCTCTGGATGCCGACCTGGTCGAGCGGGAAGCCGTCGAACGAGTGTTGTCGCGGCTCGGCTTCGGCGACATCGAAATCGTCGAGCGGCAGGCGCGCCGCGGCGCCATCGTCGGCACCCACGTCGAGTTCGACGGCTGGCCCGAGGAGGCCGAGTCGGATCACCGCCATCTGTCGACGATCGTCGAGCTGCTCGAGGCCAGCGACCTTCCCCCGGAGGTCGTCGAGCGGACGATCGCGATGTTTCGCACCCTCGGGCGGGCCGAATCGGAGGTCCACGGAATCCCCCTCGAGAAGGTGCACTTTCACGAGTGCGGGGCGCTCGATTCGATCTTCGATTTCGTCAGCGCCGCCTGGATCCTCGAGCGGGCGAACATCGACTCCTGGTCGTGCGGGCCGGTGCCCCTGGGCTCGGGGACCGTCGAGACCGACCACGGCACCGTCCCGCTCCCCGTCCCCGCCACCGCCAAGCTCCTGTCGGGATTCGAGACGCGCACCCGCCGGGTCGAGGCGGAACTGGTCACCCCGACGGGCGCGACCATTCTGCGCACCCTCCGGGAGATCTCGCGCTCGCTCACCCGCCTCGACGGCTCCCTCGATCGAGACGGCTACGGGTCGGGCACGCGCCAGCTGGACTCCCTGTCGAACGTCGTCCGCGCCCTCGTCGTCGACACGAACGACGAACAGGGGGCGCTCGGCGGCCGTGCCGAGCACGACCGCGTCGTGCGGCTCACCACCGAAATCGACGACATGTCGCCGGAGCATTTGGCCGAGGCCGAAGACCCGCTGTTCGAGGCGGGCGCCCTCGACGTCGTCCGCCAGCCCGTCTCGATGAAAAAGGGACGCCAGGGCACCCGCCTCGCCGTGCTCGTCGCGCCCGAACACGAGTCGACCGTCGTCGAGGCGCTGTTTCGCCACACGAGCACCTTCGGCATCCGCCGCCAGACACATCGGCGCTGGAAGCTCGCCCGCCGCCACACCACCGTCCAGACCCCCTACGGAAAGATCGAGGTCAAACTCGGCCATCTCGGCGAGACACTCGTGCAGGTCAGTCCGGAATTCGACGCGTGCCGACGCGCCGCCCGCCACCACGACGTTCCCGTAATGCGCGTCCACGAGGCGGCTCTCGCCGCCGCTCGAGAGGCATCTTCAGAGGCGTGACTCACTCCTCGCGGCGTCGCTCGTGGCGCACGGCGATGGCCTCTTCGAGCACCCGACGGGCAAACGGGGCGCGCAGGACCGGAAGCTGCGAACTCCACAGCTCTCCCAGCCGCTCCAGGACTCCCTCGGTCGGCATCCGCCCGAGATACCGCAGCGCGTCCATCGCCAGCGGGGTCTGGCCGGCCGCCGCCCGCTCCGCCAGAAGCTCGACCAGCCGATCCGACGCCGGGGACTCCTCGACCGCCCCCAGCACCAATGCCCCCTGCAGGTCCGGCGCTTGCTCG
The DNA here is from genome assembly GCA_964600555.1 of uncultured Bradymonadales bacterium. Taxonomy (GTDB): domain Bacteria; phylum Myxococcota_A; class Bradymonadia; order Bradymonadales; family Bradymonadaceae; genus CAJXPB01. The sequence continues at coordinate 22,157 of CAZRLK010000031.1, read as the reverse complement.
AACTGCTCGCGCTCCCAGTCGCGCCGGGCCTCGTCGAGCGTCGCCATCACCTGCGCCCGTGCCGTCTCGATCGCCTCGAGCGAGGCCTGCTCGAAGATCGCCGCCACGGCCCGCACCAACTGCTCACACTCCTCGTCCCGTCGAGACCAGACCCGCGCATCGCACAGCGTCCGGACCGCCCGCACCTCCTGCTCGTCGGTCCACTCCCCGGCGACCAGCTCACCAAGCAGCTCGCTCATCCGGCTCGCCTCCAGGTGCGTCTCCGAGGTCGCCGACATCGGCAAGCCGGGAATGCCGGGCGAGTGAATCCCGTGGGTGACGAGCCGCTCGTGGGCGGCCACCTGGGCCAGCAGCAACGCGAAATCCCCCTCTCCCATCGCCATCTGAAAGCCTAGCCCGAGACCGGTGGCGAGCGACTCCCACGCCCCTTCCCGGTCCCCGTCGCCGGGCGCCTCGGCGAGCAAATCCAGCAGGTCTTCGGCCTCCTGCTCGCCGGGCGGCTCGCTGCCGACCCCGGCCGCCGCCGCCACCGCCAGCGTCGCAGCGAGTCGCTCGGCCGACGGCCGTCCGGCCGCCTCCAGCATCCCGACGACCTCGAGCCAGTCGGTCGACCCGTAGATCTGCAGGAAGTCGGCGACGAGCGGCCCCTCCTGCAGCCATCCCGCCTCGTAATCGCCGGCGAGCAGACCGCGGGCATACAGCGTCGGCTCGAGCGCCGCCCCCGTCCCGTCGAGCTGCGCCAGATAGCCGCGCCGGGTCTGTTCGTCGAGCTCCTCGAGCCCGGCGACTCGCTGCCGCCAGATCAGAAACTGATCCCACAGCTCGGAGGCCCGCTCGACGACCGCCGCCCGCAACAGCTCGATCGTCCGGTCGACCACCTCGCACTCGATCAGCCTCGAGCGCAGCTCGCCCGGAGTCGAGCGCGCGAGCACCCGGGCCGCCGCCGCCCCGTGCGCCTCCCCGTCGATTGCCTCCACCAGCGCCTCGTGGCGCCAGCCGACGCCGCTTCGCGCCAGCAACTCGATCGTCTCCCCGCGCCGCTCCGATTCCAGTTCGGCATCGATCCGCGCGTCGACCCGCTCGAGATCGGCCTGCATCCAGCCCAGCTGCCCGAGCGCATCGAGCCGGTCAAAGTCCATCGAGCGCGCCCACTGCAGGTGTACCTCCCGGTCGTCGGTCAACGCCACGAACAACCGCCCGAGCACCGACTCCCGCGCCGCCTCGACCGCATCGGTCGGACTGACCGGCACCGTCTCGGCGCCCTCGGCGACCTGACGTTCGAGATTCTCCAGGATCTCGTCCATGGTGGTGGGGATTCCGGCAAAGCGAGGGGGCGCCGGATCGGCGAGTCGCCTCGACCCGGCGTCGTTGACAAAGATTGCACCCCCGCGATTGTGTGCCATACTGTAGGCGTCACCCGGCTCCTGTCGACCCGCATTTTTCGACTCCCCCGGCCGAGATACCCCATGATCCACGAGCCACCCCACCGGGCCTGGCTTCTCCTCGCCGCCCTGGCGATCCTCGCCACAAGCTGCGCGCAGACGCCAGACGAAAAAACCGACCCCGGCGACGAGTTCGAGCTGCAAAAGACCCTCCAGCAATTCCACCGCGATCTGCGCTGGGGCGAATTCGAGAGCGCCGCCCAGACCGTCACCGAGTCGCACCGGCAGACGTTCCTCGGTCGCTACGAGGAGTACGGCGACGATCTCGACATCGTCAATCTCGAAGTCGAGGCCGTCCGATCCATGGAGGACAACCGCCGCCGCGTCGAAGTCGAGCAAGAATGGCTCGTCGAACCCGACATGAGGGTCCGGGACGACACCTTCGTCGAAATCTGGACGCCGGCCGGCCAGGGCTGGATGCTCGAAGACCGGATGAAAAAACAGGAGTGGGAGCGGCAGCACGAGTCCGACACCCGCTCGACAAGCTCCCCGGAGGAGGAGAACGGCCCGGGGGACGATGCGACAGGGGGCAATACCGAATAGCCGACGCGCCGAGCCCGCTACCCGCCCGACCCCGAGCGCCCGCCGGCCGGCATCCAGACGGTCGCCCCTCCGACCTCCCCGCGCCGCATCCGCACGCCAAAGACCTCCGAGAGCAGCGCCTCGTCGAGCGTCTGCTCGACGCCTCCCTTCGCGCGGACTTCCCCGTCGGCGAGCACCACGACCCGGTCGAAATACCGGTGGACGAGCGTCAAGTCGTGGACCGCGCACACCGCCGCCCCGTCCCGATCGACATGGGCACGCACCCGCTCCAACAGCGCGAGCCGGTGGCGCGGATCGAGATGCGCCGTCGGCTCGTCGAGAAGCCACAGATCCGCACCCGAGACCAGCGTCCGAGCCATCAACACCCGCTGCAACTCCCCGCCACTGAGCGCCGTCGCCGGCCGGTCGGCCAGGTGGCGAATCTCGAGCTCCTCCATCGCCTCCAGCGCCCGGTCCCGCTGCCGGTCGCTCGGCAGAGCAAACCGCCCGCTGCGAGCGTGAAACCCCATCAACACCAGCTCGAGCGCCGAAAAGTCGAAGACCTGCGGCGGCGCCTGGCGCAGCAGGGCCACCCGGCGGGCGATCTCCCGGCGCGACCACCCGCCAATCGGCTCGCCCTCCAGCAGCACCCGCCCCTCGGTCGGCTCCAGCAAACCGGCGGCCATCCGCACCAGCGTCGTCTTCCCGACCCCGTTCGGGCCGATGATCGCCGTCGCCCCTCCCCCGTGCGCCTCGAAGGTCACGCCGCCGAGCACCTCGCCGGCCCCGCCGAACGCCCGCCCGACGCCCTCCAGCCGCAGCATCGCCGGGCCCGATCTCGCCGATGATCGCCTCGGGTCGCTCATCGCAGATCCCGCCACAGAAAAACCATGAACAGCGGCGCCCCGACGAACGCCGTCACCACCCCGACCGGCAGCGCCGTCGAAAAGACCGGAAAGGCGACCCGCGTCAACAGATCGGCCAGGGTCAAAAACCCGGCGCCGACGAAGGCACAACACGGAATCAAGACGCGATGGTCCGACCCGACGACCAGCCGCACGCCGTGGGGGACGACCAATCCGACGAATCCGATCAGCCCGGTGAAGGCGACCGCCGAGGCGACCGCCAGACTCGAGAGGACAACCGTCCACCACCGGGTCCGCGCGACGTTCACTCCGAGGGCGGCCGCCTCCTCGTCCCCCAGGCTCAGGGCATTCAGATCCCGCGCAAACCACACCAGCGCGACCACCGCCAGCGTCGTCCCGACTCCCACCACGCCCATCGTCACCGCCGACGTCCCCTCGACCGACAGACTCCCCATCAAATAAAACAGAAGCTCCTGGGCCTTTCGCGCCGAGACCACGCTCTGCAAAAACATGATGACCGACGAGGCGAAGGCGTTGACGATGACGCCGGTCAGCAACAGCACGTAGGTCGTCACCCGGCCGACCGACGTCCACCGGTCGACCGCATAGATAATCCCGAGCGTCCCGAGCGCTCCGAGAAAGGCAGCGAGCGGCGGGCTGACCGCCGCGACCCACTTCCCCGCCGCGCCCACTCCGGCCGCCCCGACGAACCCCGGGCCGAGCACCATCAACAACGTCCCTCCGAGCGCCGCCCCGCCCGAGACGCCCAGGATGTACGGGTCCGCGAGCGGGTTGCGCAGCACCGCCTGGAAGACCGCGCCACTCGCTGCCAGCGCCGCCCCGACGAACACCGCAAACAGCACGCGCGGCAGGCGAACCTCCAGCAGAATCGTCCGCTCGGTCGGCTCCAGCGCCCCCTGAATCAACCGCCAGACGACGGCCGGCCCCCCAAACTCGGAGCTTCCGTACGACAGGCCCAGCACGGCGACCGTCCCCGCCGCCACCACGGCGACGAGCAGCGAAACCACCAGACGCCCCCGGTCGAGCGGCCGATGTTTCGCACCGATCACCGCCCGCCCCCTTCGCGCGGCGCCCTCTCCGCCTCGGCCTCCCCGTACAGCGCCTCGCCGAACCGCGCCAGCGCCTCCGGCAGACGCGGCCCCGGCCGCAAGACCACCGCATCCTCCAGATACGCCACCCTCCCCTGCTCGACGGCCTCGATCCCCTCGTGCGCCGCCCAGAAGTCGCGCTGCCCGGCCCCTTCGATCATCGCCGTATCGAGGATGCGATCCGGCTGCAGCTCGATCACCTTCTCGATGTCGAGCCGCGGGAAGGCGGTCTCCGCCCCGCCCAGGACGTTTTTCGCCCCCACCAGCCGCAAGAGCTCGTGGCCGAACGTCCCCGGCCCCGCCACCACCAGCGGATCGTGACCGTACACCAAAAGCACCTCCGGCGGATCGTCGACCGCCCACGCGCGCAGGCCTTTCAGCTCGCGGCGCGCCCGCTTCAGCCCCCGGCGAACCTGCTCGGCCAGCGCCGCTCCCGCCTCCCGCTCGCCGACCGCCTCGCCGACCGCCTCGATCCCCTCGAGCGTCTCCTCGATCGTGTCGGTGCGCACGAACACGTACGGAACTCCGACGCCGTCGAGTCGCTCGAAGACCGCCCGGTTCCCCCCGGAGACGGTTCCGACCACGAGGTCGGGCTCGCGGGCGAGGATCCTCTCGAAATCGGGGCTGGCGAAACTGCCGACCGACGGCCGCTCGCTCGCCTCCTCGGGATGATCACAGTGTTTCGTCACCCCGACGACCCGGTCGCCGAGCCCCAGCTCGAACAGGATTTCGGTGGTGTTCGGGGCCAGCGAGACGACCCGCTCCGGATCGGCGGGCAACTCGTCGCTTTCGACCAGCTCGGGGGAGCGGTCGACGGCGTCGTCCTCCGCCGATTGCGACGACGACTCCGCCCCGCCGTCGGGCCCGGAAGCATCGCCGGGAGACCGCTCGCATCCGGCCGCCAGCACCCACCCGGCCAACACCACCAGACCGCACGCTCTCGTCACCGACCCGCCGAACTTCCACGCCATCGATCGCCTCCTGTGCACACGACGCCTCCTCCCCCCACTGCCTGCCACAGCCACCCTCGGCTCGTAAACCGCGGTCGTTTGGCATACCCGATCTGGGGTGGTATCATCGGCTCGAATCTCGCCTGCCAGCAAAGCCGAGGAAAGCGATGTCCGGAGACAGCCTCTCGCGCAGTGAGATCGACGGCAAACTGCAGAAGCTGGAGAACAAACTCGACCAGCTCCGGCGCACCTACGAGCAGTTTTTCGTTGGCGCCCGCGAGCGCCCCCCGACCAACGAGCGCCGGCAGGTCGAGCGGCTGCTCCGAGAGCTGAAGCAGACCAACATCTCGAATACCAGCCAGCAGTTTCGGATGCGCGGTCTCGCCCAGCGGTTCACCTCGTACAAACAAAAGTGGAACCGGGTCGAACGCCAGATTGAGCAGGGGACCTACAAACCTCACCAGAAGCGCGCCGAAAACCGCGTCGAAGACGACGACAACCGCCGCTCCGACGGGGAGTCGGCCGACGGTCGGGACGGCGATCGCCAGGACGACGCCGTCGAACTCGACGTCGAGATGGACGAGATCGATCTCGAAGGCCTCGAACGGGAGTTACAGGAGATGGACGAGGCCGGCGAGTTCGAAAAGTACACCGAGACCGAACAACTCGCCGAAGAGGATTTCGAACAGGTCGAGCGCCGGCAACAACAAGACCGACGCCGCCGCGAAACCGGCGAGTCCGACGGCGGGCCGGGCGGGCGGAGTCCGGCCCAGTCGTCGAGCGAGACCGGCGGCAAGCGCTCCGCCGGCGGCGGCGACGACGGCGCGGGCGGCCGGCGCCGGGGCGACCCCGACAAGCTCCGAGAGATCCAGGACAAACTCGGTCTGTCGGGGGGAAGCAGCAAAGGGGGCGGCGGCAGTGCGGGCGGCGGCGGCGACGCCCGGGAGAAACTGCGCTCGATGCGGGACAAACTCGACGGCGGGTCGAGCGGCGAGCAGACAGGGGGCGGGGGCGGCTCGCGGCACCGCAGACGCACCGGCTCCGACGAACAGAATCGAACCAGCGAGAGCGGAGGCTCGAACGCACGCCGGAGCGACTCCGGAGGCTCGCGCCCGAACCCGAACGACGGCTCCCGGCGGCGCCCCGAACGCCGCGAGAGCGGGGGCTCCTCCGATCAGAGACGCGACTCCGACCAGCGCGACCGGGTCATCGAACGCTCCTCGAGCCGGCGGGGCTCCTCGCGGCGGGGCTCCTCGGGCGACGGCAGCAACGAGAGCTCCGACGACGACGACGAGACGCACGCCGAACGCATCTACGAGCGCCTCATCGCCACCAAACGCGAGTACGGAGAGTCGACCGACGATCTGACCTTCTCGGCCGTCCGCGAGTCGATGCAACGCCGGCGCCGACAGCTCACCGATGAAGACGACGCCGCCCGGGTGCGCTTCCGGGTCGTCGTCAAAGACGAACGCGTCTACCTGCAGCCGGTCTTGCAGTAACGACCGCCCCCGCCTTTTTTCCCGCTCCGACGACCGCCCCCGACGACCACCCACCAGTCAGTTGCGCGTCCACGTCTTCGCCCCCTCGTCCGCCTCCTGCGACTGCCGCAACAGCCGCTTGTCGAGCTCGTCGATCAGCGGCATCGTCGTCTCCATCTCCAGCGCCGAGATCGGGATGGCGTTGTAGGTCTGCGCCAGCGACCGCGCCGCCTCCTCGTCGATCTCGTCCATCTTGTTGAACACCAGGATCTGTTCTTTCTCCGCCAGCTCCAGCTCGCGCAGAATCTCGTTGACCGCCGACATCCGCTGCTCGAAGTTCTCGGCCGAGATGTCGACCAGATGGATCAACAGATCCGCCGTGTACAGCTCCTCGAGCGTCGCCTTGAACGCCGAGACGAGATCGGGCGGCAACTCGTGGATGAATCCGACGGTGTCCGTAAAGATGATCTCGCGCTCGCGGGGATAGCGCAGCTTGCGCGTCGTCGGCCGCAGCGTCGCAAACAGCTTGTTCTCGCAGCGCACCTCCGACTGGGTCAGACCGTTCAAAAGCGTCGACTTGCCGGCGTTGGTGTAGCCGACGACACTCACGATCGGGATGTTGTTTTGCGTCCGGCGCTTGCGCCGCACCTGGCGCTGCTTGCTGATCTCTTCGATCTCCTCCTCGAGCCGCTGGATCTGCTCGCGCGCCCGGCGCCGATTGATCTCGAGTTTCGTCTCACCCGGACCCCGCCCGCCGATCCCGCCCTGCAGGCGGCTCATCCCGGTGTTCTTCGAGTGCAACCGCGGCAGGCTGTATTTGAGCTGAGCGAGTTCGACCTGAATCTTGCCGTCGCGCGACTGGGCGCGCTGGGCGAAGATGTCGAGGATGAGTTGTGTGCGATCGATCACCTTGATGTCGGTCTCGTCGGTGATCGCCCGCAGTTGGCCGGGACTCAGATCCTGCCCGAAGATCACCAGGTCACAGTCGTACTGCAGGGCGCGCAGCGTGATCTCTTCGATCTTGCCCTTCCCGACGGCGTATTTGGGGTGGATGTCGGTGCGGCGCTGGATGATCGTATCGACGACGTTGACCCCGGCGGTGTTCGCCAGATCCTGCAGCTCGGCGACCTCCGTGTTGGCATCGCGATTGTCCGGCGTCGAGACGTACACCAGCATCGCCGGATCGCCCCCCGGCTCGAACATCGCGTCGGCCTTGCGCTGAAACTCGTCCTCGATCTCGTGGATGAAGATGTCGAAATCGACATCCACCTCCTCCGGCTCCTCGGCCCGGTACGTCTCCCAGAGTTTGTCGTCGGGGTTCTCGGGCAAAAGGTGCGCCCAGACGCACTCGCCAGGGTAGCCGCCGGCCCCCACTTCGATCCCCATCACCATGTCGAGCTGGAGTTTCGACAGGTCCGTCAGATCGTCGCGACTCAGATCGGCACGCTCGTCGCTGTCGGTGAGCTTCGTCCGGATCAGCCGGATCCCGCGAAACCGGCTCTCACCGGCCCGCCGACGGCCGATATCCGGCAGGTACACCCGGTGCGCATCGCCGAGCATCACCTCTTCGACGTTGCCCCGCCGGTCGACCAACACACCGACCACCCGGTTGAGCTCCTCCGACAAAAACGTCAGACGAGTCGCAAACTCCTGGGTGATCGCCTCGGTCGCCGGCAGGCGCCGACTGTACAACTGTTCGAGCTCTTTTTTCTGGCTGGACTTGAGGCCGTCCAGATCCCCGTGAACGTCACGTCGTCCGATCGTCGACTCCTTTCGTCTGGCGCATCGCGAAACGAGCATGTCGCCGGCCGGGCCCGCAGCAACAAGGCCGGCCGAGTCGTGGCATCGCGGGAAACAATTCGAATCGTACTCTCATTTCGCCGCGCTGGCGATCCCCGATCGAGCGGCGGCCGGCCTCCCGTCGGCTCCGGAGGCTGGAGACCGACGCTCAATCGCAGTCGATCTCGTCCATCATGTCGCGGATCTTGGCGGCATTCGACGGATCGCTCTGCAGGTATTTTCCGAAGTACTTGCAGGCCGCGGCGGTGTTGCCCATCTGCTTGTTGGCCATGCCGATCACGCGGTAGCACGGGTGGTAATTCGCCCGGAGCGCCTTCTGACAATCCCCGATCGCGCCTCCGTGCTCGCCGCGCACCGCCTTTTTCATCGCCCCCTGGTACAACTCCCTGGCCTCCGCCTCGGTCACCTGATTCTGAGAGCCCTGGTTCGAGGGGGCCGCCTCCGTCGGCTCGGGGTCCGGCTCCGGTGCCGTATCCGATCCGCCCCCCGAGGATCCGGGGGCTCGATCCGGCTCCGAGGCCCCCGCACCGGGCGCCTCTCCGCCCGATCCCGTGCGCTCCTGCGAGCCGGCCTGCGAATTCGCCGCGATTCGCTCTCCGGCCTCACCACTCTCTTCCTGCTCGGTGTCGTCGAGTTCGGCGAGCGTCTGCTCGACCTCCTCGGCGTGCGAGTCGTACTCCATCGCCAGTTCGGCCTTCTCGCGGGCCCGCTCGGCGTCACCGCTGTCGACGGCCTCCTCGATCTCGGCGACCAGACCGTCGAGCGCCTTTTGGCGGAGATCCTGCTCGGCCGCCAGCTCGTAAAAAACCGAGTGTTCCGGCAGCTGGTCGAGATCCTCGAGTACCTCGCTGTAATCGTCGTCCTGGAGGCCGTCCTTCGCCGAGGCATAGCGCTTGCGAAACGGCTGCTCGCGCTTGGCCGTCGACAGCAGCTTGTCGATCCGGTCGTTTTGCTCGCCGCTCGGGTCGAGCAGGTCGCGAATCGACTCGAGCGACCCGATCGCCTTGTCGAGCTTCCCGGCCTCGATGCTCTGTTCGGCCTGCTCGATCTTGCGGTCGACCTCCCGGCGGTCGTCCCGCCCCTCGCCACCCTCCTCGTTCGACTCCGAGGACTCCGGCGCCGTCGCCGCCGCCCGGGCCTGCTCCTCCCCCTCGCCCCCCTGCCCGGAGCCGGAACTCATCGCCACGACCACCGCCGCGCCGATCGCCAGCACCGCCACCCCGACTCCCGCCAGCGCCAGAGGATTGATCCCCTCCTCGTCGGGCGCCTCCTCGAGCGGGATCTCCTCCGAGCCCGACTGCGGCGTGAACACGTAGTTTTCGCCGGGCTCGACGAACCGGAATTTGACGTGGCCCAGCTCGACGATGTCCCCACGCTCAAGGTGGACCGACTTGTAATCCTCCCCGCCGACTTTCAGTCCGTTGCGGCTGTTGAGATCGACGATCTTGTAGACCTCTCGTCCCTCGCGCACGATCTTGGCGTGCGTCGAGGAGACGGATCGGTGGTCGATGATGATGTCGCAGTCCTCGCTGCGGCCGACGACCATCTCCTCCTGGTCGAGCGGGAAATTCTGGCCGGCGAAGTTGCTCGAGATCACCACCAGCTCGGCCGGATCGGTCTCGATGATCTCGGTCTGGGCCCTCGAGGAGGTCTCCCCGCCGGCCGACGACTCGTCGCCCAACGTCGTCTCCTCGGCCGACGCCTCGTCGAGCTCCAGATCCGACGGCGCCGTCAACGGCGATCCCCCCGACTCCCCCTCCTCGCGCTGCAAGGTCGGACTGATCTCGGCCGCCGCCTCTCCGTTGACCCCGTCCCCCGAGGCGCTTTCGGCCTGCTCGGGCCGCAGGGTCAACCGGTAGTCGCCGATGACCACCACGTCCCCCTCGTCGAACGGCGCCCGCTCGTCGATCTTCGTGCCGTTCTTTTTGATGCCGTACCGGGCCTCGACGTCCTCGACGAACAACCGACCGTCGGCGCGCACCAGCCGGGCGTGCTTGCGGGAGACGTTGCGTTCGGTCAACCGAATCGTGTTCCCCTCGTTCCGCCCGATCGTGATCTCCTCGCGGATGACCGGCACCACACTTCGGTTCCCCTGGTCATCCTCGATTAAGAGCTTCATGGTCTGGCACGCCCTATGGAGAGTTCGAGAGATCGTCGCTCAACAGGATAATCTGTTTGAAACACCGTGCAAGTGCGCGACCCGCCCGAAGTGCCGATCTGGCGCCGGTCACCGTCCCCTCGGACCCCTGGCCGCTGCCCGCTCAAACTACCACAGCGCGGGCAAACCTTCAATTTTCCACCCCCCTGCCAGCCCCCCTCCGACTCCCGCAGTATCCACGAGTATCCACGCAATATCCCGCAGTATCCCGCAGTATCCCGCAGTATCCCGCAGTATCCCGCAGTATCCACGCAGTATCCCGCAGTATCCCGCTGTTGAGCGCCATCCCCGCTTGGGGTATACCTAACTCGCGCTTTCAACCAGGGACGGACCTCGATGGCGAATCCAACGGTCTCACCCGAAATCAAGCCGGGGGATCACGTCGCCGGTCGGTTCCGCATCGTCGAACAGATCGGCAAAGGGGGCTTTTCGGTCGTCTACCGGGCCTACCAGGAGACGATGCGACGGTTCGTCGCCCTGAAGGTGCTGAAACCGAGCATCTCCGGCGACGATCAGGTCGTCGAGCGTTTCCGCCGCGAGGCCCTGTTCGCCAGCCACCTCTCGCACCCGAACACGATCACCCTGTTCGACTACGGCCGCACCGAGGGGGGACTTTGCTACATCGCGATGGAGTATCTGGACGGGACCGAGCTGGGGCCGGTGGTCCGCCAGTCGGGCGGCTTCGAGCTGACCCGCGTCTGGTCGATCCTCGTGCAGGCCAGCCAGAGCCTCGCCGAAGCCCATCGCCTCGGCCTGATCCACCGCGATCTCAAACCCGAAAACCTTTATCTCGTCGAACAGGGCGACGAAGAGCTGGTGAAAGTCCTCGATTTCGGTCTCTCGAAGGCCGTCCGCGGCGCCTCCGCCTCCGCCGCCGACCCGGAGGCGATGACGCCGCTCACCCAGGAGGGCAAGGTCTTCGGCACGCCCCTGTACATGGCCCCCGAACAGGCCAAAGACGACCCCATCTCGCCGGCGATCGACGTGTACGCCCTCGGCCACATCGCCTACGAGATGATCACCGGCGAGGCGCGGTATTCCGACATGTCGGCGGCGATGGACATCATGCTCCGCCAGATCTACGACCCGCCCCTCGAACTCGACGGCCCCGCCGGCGACACCCCCTTCACCGAGCTGATCCATCGGTGCACCATCAAAGATCCCGACGAGCGGATCGGCACCGCCGACCGGCTGCACGACCTGCTCGCCTCCGAGCAGTTCCTCGAGTACATGCCCCCCGGCCCCCACCGCCACCGCCTCCAGGAGCGCGACGCCGCCCACCAGGCCTGGGCACCCGGTCTCGGCACCGAGTCGTCGTACGTCGACACCGACGCCCGCACCCACGACTTCGACGAGGAGTGCCGGCGCGCCGGCTCGGTGCTCGAGGAAGTCGTCGACGGCCAGCAGATGCGCGTCGTCCTCATCAACGGCCCCCGCGGCGGCGGACGCACCGACCTGCTGTACGAGATCCTGGACGACGTGCGCGAGCGCCGGGAGCTGACGCTCGTCCACCGCCAGACCTTCCTCGGCGGCGAGTATGAAGACCAGGGCCTGGCCGCCGACATCGCCCGGCTGAAACAACCCGACGCCCGCTCCTCGATCGACGAGGGGCCCGGCCCGCTTTTGGGCGAGGGCACCGAGGCGAATCTCGACGTCGCCTCCGAGTTGACCGAACGCGAATCGGCGGTGTTCGGCAACCTCGGGGGCCGCCGCGAGACGATCTTCTCGAAGACCGCCCGCCTGTTTCGCGACCGCACCTCCGAGGAGCCCGTCGTCTGGGCGCTGGAGCGCCTCGAGCGGCTGGACGCCTTTTCGCTCGCGTTCCTCAACTGGTTTTACCAGGATCTGCAGACCGACCCGGCCCCGATCCTGATCGTCGCCACCGTCTCGCGCGCCGCTCTCGTCGACCGCGCCGGTCTGCTGCGCTACATGCAGGCGCTGCTCGGGGGCACCGAGCCGACCGTCCGCCGGTTTTTCGTCTCGCGCACCTCCGAGACACCCCGCGAGACCAGCTCCGGCGCCGCTCCCCTGCAATCCACCCCCGCCTCGTACGAACACGCCACGATCGATCCCGACTCCGACCCCGCCTCCAGCGACACCCGCCGGCCGACCCTCCAGACGCTCGACGGCTCGGCCAGCCCCCAGCTCGGCGGCGGCGACAGTGAAGTCGACTCGCTTTTCGACCGGAGTCTCGGCCTGCTCGCCCAGCTCGGCGACGAGGTCCCCGAACCGCTGTGGAAACGAGTACGCGACGAGCTTCTGGACGACTACCAGCCGAACATGGTCGAGTTCATCCTCGACCGGGCCGAGCAGTTCGGCATCGTCGAACGCGCCGAGGGCAAGCTGTCGTTCGGCCGCCCGACCTTCGGCGAGCGCCTCCGCGAGCAGGTCGACGACGGCGAGGCGCTCGAATTCGACGCCGAGACCCGCAAGCGGCTCGCCCGGCTGTTGCTCGACCACGGCGAGCGGCCCGACCGCGAGACGATCGAGCGCGCCGTCGAGCTGTTTCAAACCGCCGATCAGCCGACCGCCGCCATCGAGGCGCTGCACCGGGCCGGCGACGAGGCCTTCTCGCGGCTCGACCTCGACTCCGCCCGCGAATACTACCTCCGGCTGCAGCACCTGTTCGAGCAGCTCGACGACGAGCGCGTCGACGCAATCCGCGACGAGCTCGAGGTCGACCCGGCGCGCATCTGGCTGCGGATCGGCGAGACGCACGGCGCCCTCGACGAACACGGCGCCGCCGAGGTCGCCCTCCGGCGGGCCGCCGAGCTGGCCGACACCCGCAAACCCGCCCTTCGCGGCCGCGCCCTGAAGCTGATCGCCGACATCCATTCCGCCGAAAACCACCACGCCGAGGCCGAAGCCTACTACGAGCGGGCGGCCGACGCCTTCCACGACGCCGGGCGCGCCCCGGCCGCCGCCGCCGCCGAGAGCCTGCGCGGCGAGTCGGTCCTGCGCCAGGGCGACGCCGAGCGCGCCCGGCGCCTCCTGGCCGAGAGCCTCGAGGCCAGCACCTCCCGGGACATGCCCCTGGTCGACGCCCGCACCGAGTTTCGCCTCGGACGCGCGCAACTTCGCCAGGGGCGCGTCGATGCCGCCTTCGAGCTGTTCGAGCGCGCCGCCGGAGGCTTCGAGCGACTCCGGCGCCACGACGAACTGGTGCGCACCGAGATGACCTTCGGCAACGCCGCCTTCGGAGCCCGGCGCTTCGAACTCGCCACCCGGCGCCACGGCCGGGCCCGCGAGCACAGCTCCGAGGTCCGCCACTTCGCCGGCGACTACCCCACCCTCGGCCTCGCCCGGGCGTTCGCCGCCGTCGGCAACTACTCGGAGGCCGCCGACGCGATCGACGACGCCGACGCCCCGGACCGACGCACCCACCGCCCGATGCAGCGCATCGAGTGGACTCGCCACCAGGGCGATCTGTTTTTGGTCCACGGCGCCTTCCCGGCCGCCGGCGAGCGGTTTACCCGCATGGCGAACGAGGCGCGCGAGATCGGCCACACCGACCTGTTTTTGGACGCCCTCCTGCGCAACGCCTTCGTCGCCTACCACGCCGAGTCGTTCGAGTCGGCCGCCGAGCGTATCACCCGGGCCGCCGACTTCGTCCGCGAATACGGCACCCGCTCGCAGAGCACCATCACCCAGGTGCTCGGCCTGTATCTGCACGCCGCCGGCCGCGAGTTCCCCAACGAAACCGACGATCTGGCCGAGCACCTCGAGGCCGCCGAAAACGGCGACGAACACTGGGTGTACGCCCTGGCCAGCATCTGCATGGCCGACGTCCGCACCGCCAACGGCCACACCTCCGCCGCCCGCGAGCTGCTCGAGCACGCCCTCCGGCGCGTCACCCGCATCGGCCGGTTCCGGATGGTCGCCTCGATCGGCCACCGCCTCGCCCGCCTCGCCGCCCTGGAAGCCGGCGACGCCCCGCCGAGCATCGACGGCGCCCTGATCGGCGGCCCGGCGCCCCCCGAAGTCCACTCGCTGCACCCCGACGCCATCTACCGCGCCTCGTAATCCCCCCACACTGTTGCCAGACCTTCCAGGTCTGGAAGCGCGCCCGCTGGTTTGCCGCCGACCGCATTCGCCTCGCTCGACTCCCACCCGTCGGTCTCCGCCCCACCGCCGCCGTCACCCGCAGCTCGCCAGCTCGTCTCCTCCGCACGCCGGCCCGAGCTCCCACCGCCGTCCCCGCGCCACCCGTCGACCACGCTCCGAGCCTCGCGCCCGACGGATACCGACGCCGACAGAGATCCGCCGGAGGCTGGTATCGAACCCCCCGCACCCGGGGTCGACCCCCGTTTTTCGATCGCTTAGTCGACTGTCGGATATGCGTTTCGCCGGATCCGGCTCAGCCCGACTCCCGCGGGTCGGACGACTCGCCGTCGGAGCTCTCCCTGCCCGACCCGCCGGAGCCCTCCCCGCGCGGCTCTCCGGTCTCCGGGTCGACCTCCGGCACCGATCCGCGGCGCTTGAGATGGCGCCGCGTCCGCTCGATCTGCACAGACAGCGGCTCGAGCAGCCGATCGAGAAGCTCCCTGAACTCCTCGTTCAACGTCTCGATCTCGACGACGAGCGGCTCGACCCCCAGGACCTCGACATGCTCGGCGTACTCCTCGTGGATACGGTCGACGAAAATACCGACCTGGATGTGCTGCTTGAGGTACGGCTAGGAGGTGAGCGGGAAGACCCCGCGCGCGAGAAGCCCCTCGATGAATTCTTCAGCGAGTCGGCTGTGCTCCGGGGCCGCGGTCAACTCCAGATTGACCTCGACCGACGTGCGCAGACTGCTGAGGGCCCGGTCGAGCCGGGCATCCAGCTCGTGCGTCCCCGACCGATCGAGCGGGTCTTTCTTCTTTTGCTGCTCCCAGTCGTAGCGCAGATCCGAGGCGCGGTCGATCTTCTCCTCGGCCCGCCGCAAATACCGGAGATCCCGCTCGTCGCCGCGCGCCCGGAGCATCGGCTCGAGCTTCCGGACGACGAACGAGAGACTCCCCAGATCGAGTTGATACAGGTCCAGCAGGTCGGCCAGCCGTTCCATCCCAGCTCCCGGTCGTCTCGCTCGAAGGCCCCGGGAGACTCCACCGAACTCGCAGGCCGCGAATTCAACCGGATACCGCCCCGGACTCGCCGCTGTCATTCCTGCGCGTCACGGTATCCGGCGCGCCTCCCACTCGTCAACCCGCACCGACGAGGCCCGCAGCCCGCCCGTTGCAACTGGCCGATCCCGCAGCTCCAACCGGCGTGGATGCCACTCGATTCGCCGGAGGCACGATGGCACGTCTCATCTGGATTTCGCTCGGGGGCGCCGTCGGGACCGGCGCGCGTCGAACGGGTCGACCGACCTCTGGAGATCGCTCCAAGACTCCGGGATGGTTCCGGGGCGGCGGCGAGCATCGTACAACCGGACGAGGTCGTTTGTACCGACCTCGTTCACGGGGTTGGTCGAACGTTTTTTGGGGCTGTGGCCCACCCCGTGGCTCGCCGCGAGGGCACAGCGAGAAGACAAAAAGCACGCATGTTTTCTGCGTTTCCGCGTTCTCCCGCCCGGCGAGCCGGTCGGGTCGACCGAGCCGTGAGCGCGACAAGCGAACTATCGTACGCATCGGACGGATCGGACGTATCCGACGGTCGGACGGATCGTACGCATCGGACGATGTATCATTGACGGCGCGGAGACGCCGAAGCGCGGAAGCCCGGAGGTCTCGGGAGGCGCGGACGCACTGGATAGACCACGGAAGTGCGCGGAGGGCGCGGCAGACCGTGGGTGGGGGGGTGTGCCGGTGTCGGGGTGAGTGACCGACGATGGGTCGCAGCCGAGGCGGAGGCGACGAAAAAGCGGCGGTCGCAGATTCGGATCGAGTGTTCGGCGAGGTGATTGGATGCGGATTTGGGGTCGTCGAAGGACCCCCTTCCAATTCGGTGCTGGTCGACTATCCTTTGAAACAGAGTTTCCGGGGCGGTCGATATTCGGCTGTTCGGCTGGGTCCCTCGGGGGGGCGGAAGAGAGTGACGTCGACTTCCTGGTCGAACTCGAAGAGGGCAGGAGTCTGTTGGACCTGGGCGGTATGTTGATGGATCTCCAGGATGAACTCGGCGTTGAAGTCGATCTCACAACGACGCCGTCACTATCGGATGATGTCAAAGAACGCGTCTTGGAGGACTCCTCGTCGATATGAGAAGGGTCGAGTGGCGCAGTTGGAATGCAGGTCGTCGTGCGATCCGATTGTCACTGACCGGACGCGGGCTCCCGTACATGGCGATGGAGTTTCCAGAGGGAGCCGGCTCGGGGCAATTCCCGGCCGGCGGAAATTTACACGACAGCGGCCCGCGAGCGGCAAAGCGGACCGGAGCAGGTCGGCCCGGATCAGTCCAAGGGGATGCGGAGAAGGTGGTGTCTTTTGCGTCCGCAACTGCGACGGACGAAGAGCGAGCCTTTTCGATCACAGCGGCACACCCATTTGTCGACTCTCGCTGACATGGTCCGTCGGACAGTTGAACCAGACCCTACGAGTCGCAGACGTCCGTTTTAAACAACCGGACTGCAGGTCGCCATGCGAACTACATTTCATTCCCGACCACGACAACTTTGACGAACGTCCGCCCCGGATGATCGGGGGGTGTACCGCCGGCTTGCCCTGGCTCAATTACAGACGGTGCCGACCGCGTCCTCGTCATTTCCGTCGTCGAGGGAGACGTCGTATCCCTCGTTGTTCTCGAAAGTCACGTTCGTACAGCTGCTGAGTTCGGAGTCCTCCTGGATCCGGATGCCGTGGTTGCCGCTGCCTCGAATCGTGGAATCGTCGATGGCGACCGTCGACTCCGGTCCGGTGCTCCCGCGCAAGAAGACGTTGGCCTTGGACTTGTCGCCGGACTGGTGGCTTCCGCTCCCGCCGTGTTCGATGACGACGTTGTTGAGGACGTTGTCGGAGCTGAGCGTGTAATAGGCGATGCCTTTCCAGTACCCGTTGTTCTCTTCGGCACCGGTAAAGGTAATCTGGTCGCCGTCCCCGGCATCGGCCGTCAGACTTCCTCCTTCCTCGACCTGGATGCCGTGGCCTTGCTCGAAGATCAGTGTCGTGCCGGGCTCGATGGTGACCGCGGCATGCGGGGCGGCCCCTTCGGAAAAGCGGTACGGCACGCCGTGATTGCGCCAGGTCGACTCCTGTTCGACCGGCCGGCGGGCGCCGTCGGCCGAGTCGTCGAAATACCGGGTGCCGACGATGATTTCGTTGGTATCGTTGCCCTCGAAGGTATTCCCCTCTTTGATGCCGCCGACGTCGTCGGGAGCGACGGTGATCGGAGTTGCGTTGGTTTCGAAGGTGCTGTCCGAGACTTCGAAGTTCGATTCCTGGCGGACGAGTACGGCGGTCAGGTCGTTTTCGCGGAACGTGGCGTTGCTGATCGAGACGAACGAGGTGTCATCGGCCCAAAGCCCGGCCTGCGATCGACTCCCGCCCCAGTCGGTGCTGCCGGCGTACTCGAGGGTGACGTAGTCGAGGACGTTCTCGTCGAAGTCGGAATCCGAAAAACGGAGGCCCCGCCAGTACCCGCGCTGTTGCTCGGCGCCGGTCAATACGATCGGTTGATCCTCGGTACCCTCGGCCGTCATCCGGCCGTCACTGGCGAGTCCGAGACCGGCGTCTTCCCCGAATTCGATGACGACTCCCGGCTCCAATGCGAGCGTGCCGGACTGGATTTCGACTGTGTTGTCGATCCGATAGCATCCGGTTTCCAGCGTCGTGCCGCCGGCGAGGTCTTCTTCGGTCAGCGTCGGTGCATCGGCGCAGTCGACGGCGCCGTTCGAGCCGTTGCTGTCGGGCCCACACCCGGCTGCCACGCCCACGAGGACCGCAAGACTCACCAGAACTTCGAGCGCGTATCGTTGCTTCCATATCGACATCATTTTCCTCCCTCATCGATCCGACAAAGACAACTACCGAGAATCTCTCTTGTGAGTCATTCTAGTCTGTAGACCGGTACGGGTGCCGTTTTATTCAACGACGGAGCCGACAGAGATCGATCCTCCTCGGTTCGAGCGCCCGGACGGTCGTGTCGGTGCGCCTCGCCCGATCTCTCACCAACAAATCCGACGCCCCCGTCGAACACGACCCGCAGCACCGTTTATAAAAGGGCAACGATCGGAGCGGGTCAAACAGATGAATCTCGTCAGATGAGTTCCGGACCCGAGGCCGCCGTGCGAAATGCATGTCAGCGGCACAAGACCGCCGAGGTCCTTTCCGCGGGCCGGTCTTTTGTAGCTTTCCCCGCGGGATTCACCGACGACGCGAGGTCGTCGGGATTTTTGTATTGGAGCGGTCCGCCGGTAGCTCCCGAACGGGATTCGAACCGGCGACCCTCAGCATGGAAGCTTAAGGCTCCTCTCAAATAGCCCGATTTACCGGCAAAACGCGGGAATTCACCCGGTCACACCCAATCCGACGCAGGCTCGCCCAACCCCGCACTCCTCGCCTCACTTTGCACCCGGCTAGTCTACTTTGCACACGAGAAGATGAAGAGACGACCCAATTCTCGCACCCACGCACGGTCTTTCAGACCGCCGCCGTGCTGTCCGCGCCTTGGGGCGTCGGGTCAAGTCCGAAAAATTGTGTAAATCCGCCCTCAGACAGGCGCGCTCGTTCCACGCTTCGACCTGCTCGTTGAGCTGTTTCGAGAGGTCACTGACCGTCGAACTCGAGCCGGTGACCGGCATCGCCGTCGGCGGCAGATGCCCGTAGCTTATCAACGTGCGAACGCCTGCCTCAGTCTCGCGACGTCGAGTTTGTTCATCGCGAGCATCGCCTCGGCGACACGGTCGGCGCGCTCGGGGTCGTCGTCGCGCAGCATCTCGTCCAGCTCGTCCGGGACGACCTGCCAGGAGACGCCGAATCGATCCGTCAGCCACCCGCACATCTGCTCTTCGCCCCCGTCCGCTCTCAACGCCTCCCAGAAGGAGTCGATCGCCTCCTGATCCTCGCACTCGACGGCGAACGAAATCGCTTCGTTGAACGTAAATCCGTGCTCCAGCCCGGCATCCATCGCCGCGAAGCGCTGGCCGGCGAGGGTGAAGTCGGCGAACATCACCGTCCCCTCCTCGTTGTGCGGGTGGTCGGGTCCGTAGCGGGCGATCGATGCGATCTCGGCGTCGTCGAAGGCCGACGTATAAAAATGGATCGCCTCCTCGGCCCGCCCGTACCGCTCGTCGACGAACATCAGCGACGGAACGATCGAGCGCTCGTCGGCCTCGTCGACGAACATCAACTGCCAGGAGAGGCCGTGTGCGTCCTCGATCCAGGCGTATCGCTCGCTGAACGGATACTCGTCGAGCGGCATCAACTCCGAGCCCCCCTCCGACAGCGCTGCCCACAGCTCGTCGACGTCCTCGTGGCTCGGGCAGTTGACGAAAAACGAAATCGAGGGGTTGAACTCGAAGGCCGGTCCGCCGTTGAGCGCCACGAACCTCTGGCCCTCCAGCTCGAAGTCGATCGTGAGCACACTCCCCGCCGGGAGGCCAGCCTGGCCGGCGAGCGTTTCGGTGTAGCGCGACGTCTCTCCGACGGAGGTCTCGTCGAACACGTCGGTGTAGTAATCGATGGCCTGCTCGGCCTCGTCGGCGAACCACAGGTTGGGGATGATCTCTGGCACGATGCACACATCCTTTGCTCGAGGGACAACGAGAGTCGGCTCGAGGATAAGCACGTCGGGGCCGGAATGCACGAATTCTTCACACCCGCGAGTCGGCTCGGCGGAGGCTTCGATGAACGGGGGGCTGCGGGTAAAGTCTCGAACGTGTCCCGGGTGAGAAAGTCGAATCTACACCTCGAGCGTCCCCATGGATCGCCTCGGAGTCGTCATCATCGACCCGTACAACGATTTCCTCAGTTTCCCGGGGAAATCGTGGTTGCTGACGCGCCGGACGCCGGATTTTCGGGAGCGCCTCGAGAACATGCGGCGCGTCG
This sequence comes from uncultured Bradymonadales bacterium, assembly GCA_964600555.1. Taxonomy (GTDB): domain Bacteria; phylum Myxococcota_A; class Bradymonadia; order Bradymonadales; family Bradymonadaceae; genus CAJXPB01. The sequence continues at coordinate 1,867 of CAZRLK010000031.1, read as the reverse complement.
TCCGGGGGTGTCGCGAGGCCGGAGTCCCGTTGGTTTACGTCCCTCACGCCCGCCACCGTGGCGACACCTACGCCGAGCGCGAGCACGTCAACCCCTCGATCCTCCAGGCGGATGTGTTCCGCGCGTTTCGAGACGGCGGGTGGGGGGGGCGTTTTCGTGCGGAGCTGCGACCCCGGCAGGGAGATGTCGTCGCCGGGGAGCACGAGACGTCGAGCGGGTTCGTCGGCACGGATCTCGAAGAGCTGTTGCGCCGTCACGGAGTCGAACGGGTCCTCGCGTGTGGATGCCTGTCGAATACGTGTGTCGAGTCGACGGTCCGGAGCGGGGTGGATCTCGGCTTCGAGATGGGGGTGCTCGTCGATGCGATCGTCGCCATGAGCAGGCGCGACCACGAAGCGGCGAAGGAGAGCTTTCGGGCGATCTGTCATCGAACGACAACCACGGATTCGCTGCTCGAGGAGATCGACGCATGATCGCCCGCCTGATCGACGCGACGTTTTCGGCGTGGACGGCCCGCAAGATGGCGGAGCATCTTCCGTATCCGCCGGAGCAGACGGCGCTGCTGTTGGTCGACGTGCAGAAGGCGTTTTTCGAGCGGGATCGCGCAGGGGAGCGCGAGATACGAACGGTCGCCGAGCGGGTCGGGTTCAAGGAGAATGTGAGGGGGTTGGCGGAGGCGTGTCGCGAGCGCGGCATTCCCGTCGTCCACTGTCCGTTTCGCGTTCCGCCGAAGGAGGCCGCGCCGCAGGCGAGGGAGATTCCGTACGTGCGACGATTGCGTCAGCTGGACGTTGCGATCGGAGATGACGAGGGTGGGGAGATCCCCGCGGGGTTGGTGAGCGAGGAGGATCTCGTGCTCGAGTCCCGGGAGGTTCTCAACGTCTTCTATGGCACCGACCTCGAGGACGAGCTGCAGGGACGGGGGATCTCCCATCTGATCGTCACCGGAAGCGTCGCGAATGCGAGCGTCGATTCGACGGGTCGGATGGGGGTGGAGCTCGACTACGACGTGACGTTCGTCTCCGATTGCATCGCCGCCTTCGATCCGGCGGCGCACGCGGCGTCGGTGGAGGTGACGTTTCCGCGCATGGCGAATCGCGTGGTGACGTCGCATCGAGTCCGCGAGAATCTCCCGGATTGCGACGCCCCGCGAATATGAGCCGCCAGGACGCCGTGCGGAGAGGCATCCCGCCTCCGAGGTGCCGACGAGGCGGAGAAAAACCCACGCACGCTCAGCCGCCGAGAGTCGACATGCCGGTCGCGGTGGTGTCGCCGTCGTTCCACTCGTGGCCGGCGGGTTTGCGGTCGACCGCGAACTGAAAGCCGGTCTCGACGGCCCCCCGGTCGCGGCGGCGGATGGCGGCTTCGACATCCACCTGAGAGTCGTCGGCCAGACAGGGGCGAATCTCGCCGGTCGAGGTGAGCCGCAGTCGCGAGCAGCTATCGCAATACGGGTGAGACAGCGGCGTGATGAAGCCGAGTTTGCCGGCGGCCCCGGGCGCCCTCCAGTACCGTGCCGGCCCGTTGCCGACCTCGGCGCCGGCGGGTTCGAGGTCGAATCGCTCGGCCAGTCGCCGGCGCACCTCGGTCAGGTCGACGAACTCCCCGACGTGGTCGCCGCGGGCCGCCTCGCCGATCGGCATCATCTCCATGAACCGGACCGTCACCTCGAACTCGCGGGTGATCTCGACCCAGCGGCCGAGCTCGTCGGTGTTGAAGCCGTCGACGACGAGCGTATTGATTTTGAGCGGCTCCAGCCCCGCCCGGGCCGCCGCCACCGTCCCCCGGACGACCGACTCGAGCCCCCCGATGCGCGTGATCTCGGCGAAGCGCTCGGTATCCATCGAGTCGACGCTGACGTTGATGC
>CAZRLK010000030.1:13530-38579 GCA_964600555.1 uncultured Bradymonadales bacterium | reverse complement strand
AAGCCTTGCGACTGTGCGACCCGCGCAGAAACGTCATTACAGCTTTGCGGTTCCCGCCGTTTTTCCCGGACTGTCGGGAGCCGGAGGACGCCAGACGACCCCCCGCCGATTCTACTCAGTCCCCCCGGCGTCGGGGCCACGGTGAGTTGCGAATTTCGACCGTTCCGCCCATGATATGCGCGCTGCGAGCCAATTTCGAGACGGACCGACGAGGACCTCCACGTGAATCGGGTGTGTCGCCACAGTCTGATCGTGTTCCTCGCCTCCGCCGTCTTCGGTGCCGGGGTGGCGGCGGCGCAGAGCAACCCGAAGGTGGCGGTGATGCCCACCCGCGACGACTCCGGGCAGCTCGACCGGCAGGCCCTGGAGGTGGCGACCGGGTATCTGCGTACCAAGATCGCGGAGTCGAGCAACTACATCGTCATCGACAAGTCGCGCCAGGCCGAGAAACGACGCGAGGTCGTCCAGGATCTCAAGGAAGAAAGCTACGAGGAGTGCTACGACGAGAGCTGCCAGATCGAAGTCGGGCAGGCGTTGATGGCGGACCGGGCGTTGAGCACGACTGTCGGCAAGCTCGGCGACGTCTGCATGCTGCAGGCGGAGATGATCGCGCTTGCGAAGGAGGCGACCGTCGACGGGGCCTCGGCGGAGTTCGACTGTACGGCCTCGGGGCTGCGCGAGGCGGTCGACAAGATTGCGGCGGCGATCGGGGCCGGGGGGAGCGAGGAGGAGGAGGAGGCCGACGAGAGGAGTGCCGAGCGGGGATATCTGACGCTCGAGACGCGGCCCGAGGAGGTCCCGGTCAGCATCGACGGGCGGCCGGCCGGGGAGACGCCGCTGAGGCGGCTGGCGCTCGAGACGGGCGAACACGAGGTGGTCGTCGATGCGGAGTGTCGCGAGCAACTCGTCCGGACGGTCGAGATCGAGCCGGAGGCCGAGCGTCGGCTGGCGGTCGAGGTGCCGCGCGGGGAGGTCGACGTAAAGGTCGACGCCGACAGCCGCGACGGCGAGCCGCTGGAGGCCGAGGTGGTCGTCGACGGGCGCTCGATCGGGCAGACCCCCGGCTCGTTCGAGGTCCCCGCCTGCTCGGAGCAACTCGAGATCCGCCACGACGACTACGAGACCTACGAGACCTCGCTGGCGGGGTTGGACGGGGGGGCCTCGACGCAGATCGAGGCGGTGCTGTCGCCGCGCTCGGAGCCGGACCGGACCGGGACCTCCGAGACGGCGACCTCCGAGACCACGACGGGCCAGACCGAGACGACGGGCACGGTGGAGACCGGCGAGATCACCCAGCGCGGCGGTCCGTCGGTCGGCCCGATTTTGTTTCCCGTATTGCTCGGCGGCGGCAGCCTGTTTCGGCACGCGGCCTTCCAGCTCGGAACTTCGCTCGGGTGGGGTGTCGCGCTGTCGAACCGCGTGACGTTGGAGATCGAAGGGGAGTTCGCCGGCGGCATGTCGTTTGCGACCGAGGCGGCGGTCGAGGATTTTTGCTCGGGAGCCGGCCCCTCCGATTCGGACGACGAGTTCGGCAGCGATTTCGACTCCGAGCCTTCGAATGACGACGATATCGGCTGTTCGGCGCTGTCGTCGGGCTGGCAGTTCCTCCCGCAGCTTCGCCTGCACTGGTTCACCGGCCCCCAGACCGGCATCGACTTGCTCGCGGGGCTCGGCTACGGGCAGGGCCAGTCGTACGAGGTCGGGTCCGCCAACGGAGCGATGCTGCAGGTCGGTGCGGGAGTCTCCGTGGTCAAAAGCGTCATCTCGTTCGAGTTCATCTACAGCCGAATGCTCACCTTCGACAGCCCCGGCTCGCACATCGGGCTGAGGATGCGCACCAACTGGGTCGGCGGGATCGCTGAAGGCGTCCAGACGATGGAGTGACGGGTCGGAGGGGCGAGGCGACGGCTACCGGCGGGAGGCTACGGACCGACGACGTCGGTCGCTTCGCCGGTCTGGAGGTAGCGTCGAATCCGCTCGCTCGCCCGGCGGACGCCCTCCTCGAGTGCACCGGGGACGACCGCCGAGTTGTGGGGCGCCCCGAGGACGTTCGGCAGTTCGAGCAGCGGGTAGTCGAGCCGGAACTCGCCGTGGCGAAACGGCTCGATCCACCAGGCCTCGAGGCCGGCGCAAAAATCCGGGTGGGCCTCGAGATGTTCGTACAGCGCCCGCTGGTCGACGTGTTCCCCGCGCGCGACATTGATCAGGATCGCGTCCTCGCGCATCGCCGCGAGTTCCTCGCCGCCGATCAGCCCCTCGGTCTCGTCGGTCAGTGGCAACGAAAGCACCAGCACGTCGGCCGCCTCGAGCACCACCTCGAGCTCCTCGAGCGTCCCGCACCAGGCGACCTCGGCGTCGGTCGTCCCGGTCGTGTTGACGGCGTAGACGTCGACGTCGAGCGGGCGGAAGACCCGGGCGACCTCGCGGCCGATCCCTCCGAAGCCGACGATCCCGAGGTTCGCCCCGCGCAGCGTCTTGTGGACGCGCCGCTGGTTGAACTCCCCGTCGCGCAGGTTGGCGTGCTCCCGGCGAAACCGGCGGGCGAGGGCGATGGCCATCCCGAGTACGTGCTCGGCCATCGGTTCGGCGTAGGCCCCGGCGTTCGAGGCGACCGTCAGGGAGTCGGGCAGCCGCTCGAAGTCGACGTGGTCGTAGCCCGCCGACAGCAGTTGCATCAGCTCCGCGCCGCCGGTCTCGCCGAGCTCCTCGTCGGAGAGCTCGTCGTGGGGGTTCCAGCTCAACAGGAGATCGGCCTCGCGGACGGCGGGCCGGCGCTCCGGCTGCTCGAGATCGTCGAGGAAGACGACGTCGGTCTCGGCGGAGACGGTCTCGGCGACGATCGTCCGCCACTCGGGTTCGGCCGGAAGAGTCACGAGAAGCGTCGTCATCGATCGCCACCCGTCGCCTCGGGGCACGACTCGGGGGTCGATTCGGACGGGGATCCACCCGGAGGCCGGCCGCGCTGGTCCGTGGCGACGACAGGCGGCCAGGGGGGGCGTCGGAGAGTCATCGTATCACTCGGCGTTTCGGTCGCGGCGAACGAGGCGCAACGCAGAATCATAGACCAGCCGCTCGGGCATCCGAAAGGCGGTCGGCTCGCAGCGTTGTTCTGGCCGCGAGTTCCGGCTAGAACGGGAGACGACGTCTGCGAGATTTCCTCAGGCACTCCGCACCGACGATGATTCATCTTCGCCGACATCTTCGATCGTTGGCAGCCCGGACACTCCTTCCCGCCGTGTGGCTCGTCTGCATCTGGCCGGCCGGCGCCCGTGCCCAGGAGACCGACGGTGCGGCCGACTCGCCGGCCGGAGCGCTCCCCCCGTGGACCGACGTCTTCGAGTCGCTTCTGCAACTCGACGTCGCGAGCTTCCCCGTCTGGCGCATCGCCGCCGCCGGGCTGCTGCTGATCGCCGGAGTCGCCTTCCGGCGCTTTCTGCTCGACCGCCTGCTGGCGCCGCTTCGCCGCTTCGTCGACCGGACCGAGAGCGACCACGACGAGCGGCTGCTCGCGGCCGTCGAGCGGCCGGTCGGATGGATCGTCAACCTGGTGGCCGTGTACTTCGCGGTGCTGGTGTTGGCACTTCCCGACCCGCTGGTCCGGGTCGTCTCGCTGATCCTCCAGACGATCGGCACCGTGATGGTCGCCTGGATGCTCAACGAGATCGTCGACGTCGTGCTCGAGGTGCTCGGGGACTTCGCCGACGAGACCGACTCCGAGATCGACGACTACCTGGTGCCGGTCGTCGGACGGGTGGTCCGGGTGGGGCTGTTTGCGCTGGTCTTCATCGTCATCGTCCAGCAGTGGGGCTACGACGTCACCAGCCTTCTGGCCGGCCTCGGGATCGGCGGGCTCGCCTTCGCCCTGGCCGCCAAGCCGACGCTGTCGAACTGGTTCGGCTCGATCATGCTGTTCACCGACCGGCCGTTCGGCATCGGCGACTGGATCGAGATCGACGCCGGCGAGGGATTCGTCGAGGAGGTCGGGCTTCGGTCGACGCGGATTCGCACCTGGGAGGACTCGCTGATCACGATCCCGAACGCCGACATCGCCAGCAAGTCGATCGAGAACCTCTCGGCCCGCCGGAGACGCCGGATTCGGGCCGACGTCAGCCTGACGTACTCGACCGACAGCGCCCAGTTGCGGACCATTGTCGAGGGGATCCGGGAGGTCCTCGCCGAGCACCCCGACATCGGCGGCGATCACCGGATCGTGCGGTTCTCGGAGTTCGCCGACAGCGCGCTCGAGATCTTCGTCGAGTGCTACGCCGAGGTCAGCGGCCGGGAGGAGTACTACCGGGTGCGCGAGCAGGTGCACTTCCGGATCGCGGAGGTCGTCGAGGAGGCCGGCTCGTCGTTCGCCTTTCCGTCGCGTTCGATCTACATGGAAGGGCGGGGCGGGGAGTCGGAGGGAGACGAGTAGGGGCGAGTTTGCGACTGGGTCCGATGCGGCGGGCGTGTTCCGATGGCGATCTACGCGTACATCTACAGCGGGTATCCGGAGAGCAAGGACCGGAAATACTACGTGTGCAACTACCGGCGGGGAAACGCCTACACCTACCAGGTCGTGCCGCAACTGCAGCGGGAGTTCGACCGGCGGGGCTACGAGAACAAGACCCGCATCGGCGTCGAGCGCTTCAAGGAGTTGCGCCGCGCAGGGCACCTGTACACCTCCAAGCGCGAGCAAAAGCGCCGGCCGCTGTACGGGGAGCCGGCCGGCGATCCGGACGACGGCTTCGGGCTGCTGCGCGAGTGGCTCGGCGGCGGGGTCTGGCCGGGCGGGGTCGACTGGCGGGGGCTGGGGCGTCGGGTGCGGGAGCATCTCGAGGCGGGCGAGGCTCTGCCGGAGGATGTCCGCCGGCTCGGCGAGCAGGTCGAGCGCGACGAGGAGTCGTTTGCGGCCTGCTACGAGCGGCTGCGGCGGCGTCACCTCGAGGCGGTCTGGTTTCACCTCTGGCCCGGGCTGCCGGACGAGCTCGACCTCGAGGGGCGCCGGCGGTGGCGGCGATCGGAGAGCCCGCCGGATGGCGGGGAGTGGCGGTTGCACGAGGTCCTCCGCGAGACCCGACCGACGCCCGAGCCGCTCGACGAGCAGGTCTGCCTGGAGCGGTTGAGCGAGAGCGTCGGCGAGGGATATCTCGGCGACTGGGAGGCGGTCTTCGCGCAGCTCGGGCCCGAGGAAACCTGGTACGAGGAGCTGGAGTCGACGGGTGGTGAGCGGATGCGGGTGCCGGGCGAGACGCTCTACGATCTGCAGTGGCCGCTGGTCGAGCAACTGGCGGGCCTGCAGTTGCATCACGCCACGGCGCCGGCGCTCGAGGTCGACTCCCCGGCGCCGCTGCACGCCCGGTTTCACGCGGGGGCCGAGGTGGCGCTCGTGGTCCGCCTCGAGGAGTACCTGGCGCTCGGTGACCGGCAGGGCCTCGCTGCCGAGCTGCGCCGCGAGGCGGCGGGCGGGCGCCTGGAGGGCTGGTCCGAGGCGGGCGTCGAGGCGCTGGCCCGACTGCTGTGCGACCCGGCGACCGGCCGTGCGAACCCGTCGGCGCCGACCGCCGAGGTCGTCTCGGAGTTGTGCGCCTGGGAGTTCGACGAGGCGATCCGGCGCCGGCTCGACGAGCAACGGCCCGGGGGAGCGACCTGGCGGTACAGCCGACTGCACGACGAGGCGGTCCTCTCGGCGGGGTCGGTCTCGAGAGAGGCGATCGGGCCGGCGCGGGACCTCGTCGAGTCGGTGCTCGATGCCGAGGGGATCGCTGCCGACCGCGAGGCGTGGCTCGGCGGAGGGTCGAGCGACGTGCCGCTGGTGATCTCCGATCTGAAGGTGCCCGCCGAGCCGGGCGCGCCCCTGCCGCTCTCCGCGCCGGAGCGGCGACGGGTCGAGGCGGCGATGGAGCGGGCACGCGGTGGCGAAGCCGACGGCTCCGAGCGGGCGACCCTGCAGTCGGCCTACGAGCGAAGCGCCGACCTTCGCTTCCGGACGATGGCCGCGCCGACCTTTCGCGCCGACGTCCGCCGTCTGCTGGCGGCACTGGCGCTGACCGAGTTCGAGGAGGAGCTGTGGCGCGGATGGCTCGAGGCCGACTCCCGCGCTTGAAAAGCCGCGATCGTCGCCATATTCGCATGATGTCGCCAGACTCGTGCCTTCTCGACCAGGAGTCGACGTGCAACCCGAAACCGACGCCCCGATGGAGCTTCGCGACGGCGGACAAGCCTTCCGCGATCGCGTCGCCCGGCCGCTGATGTTCCGCGCCTACATGCTCGCCAAAATGCCGGTGCTCGGCGTGACCGGCTCGTATCTGACCGAAATCGACACGCGCCGGGCGACGCTGGCGCTGCCGTTCGGCTGGACGACCAAAAACCTGTTCGGCCGCCTGTTCGACTCCGCCGTCGTCGCCGCCGCCGAGACCACCAGCCTCGCGCTGCTCGTCCTGCATCTCCGCAACCAGCAGACCGAACTCACCGCCGAACTCGCCGAGATCGAGGCCGAGATCCTGGAGTCGACCACCGAAGACCTGCAGATTACCTGCGACGACGGCCACCGCTACGCCGATTTCGTCTCCCGCACGGCCCGACGCGCCCCGCGGACCGAACGCTTCGAGGTCCTCGCTCGGACCTCGACCGGCCGGATCGTCCACCGCATCGAGCTGCGATGGCGACTGCAAGACGCCGAGTGAGTCCCGATCCCCTCCCGGCGTTCAAATCTCCAGGACGAACGGGTCGCCTCCCCCGTAACAACTCGCGTTGACGAACGTGATCCCGCGGCGCTCGACCGTGCCGCGCGCCTCGTGGATGTGGCCGAAGACGTGCACCTCGGGGTCGACCTCGAAGACCCGCTCGCGCAGCGCCTCGCAGCCGGCCGAGGTGACTCCCTGAGCCTCGTCGAGGATACCATGGGGCGGCCCGTGGGTGACGAGAATGTCGGTCTCCTCGGGGATCATCTGCCATTTCGCCGCCAGCCGCTCGCCGCGCGGCAGCATGAACGACCAGTCGAAAAACTGCGGCGTCCAGGGGCTGCCCCAGATCTCGAGCCCCTCGATCGTCGTCCCCGCATCCTGCAGGTAGGTGGCGTGGCGGAGGTGGTGGCGGGCGTGCTCGGGCTGTTGCTCGAAGCACGCATCGTGGTTGCCGGCGACGACGACTCTGTGGGGCTGGCGGCGCAGGCTCATCCAGTTGTCGAACTGCTCGACCTCTGGGATCCGCCCCCGGCCGGTGATGTCGCCGGCGTGCACGAAAATCTCGCCGCGGTCCGGTACGTCGACGTCGTCGTGTTTGCCGTGAGTGTCGCTGCAGGCCACGAGGGTCGTCATTCTTTTCTTTTCGCCCGGCGTCAGAAAACTTAGTTTGCATGCGTCGCTTCTCGACTCCCGCTGTCCGGTTTGCCGATGCGCGTCGTCAGCCTCTTGCCCGCGGCCACCGAGATGGTCGCCTTTCTCGGCCACGCCGACAAACTCGTCGGCCTTAGCCACGAGTGCGACTGGCCGCCCGGTTTGCCCGCCGATCTGCCGAGGTTGACCGAACCGCGCATCGACTCCGGCGGCTCGAGCCGCGAGATCGACGAGGCCGTCGAAAACGTGCTCGCCGACGGGCTGAGCGTCTACGAGCTCGACGTCGATCGCCTCGTCGACCTCGACCCGGACGTCGTCGTCACCCAGGATCAGTGCTCGGTCTGCGCGGTCGACTTCGAGCAGGTCGAATCCGCGCTGGCCGACCGACTCGACGGGGAGGCCGAAATCGTCAGCCTCTCGCCGGCGACCCTCGGCGACATCCTCGACGATCTCGTGCGCATCGCCGACGCGATGCAATGCCGAAGCGACGGAATCGTCAAGCGCCGAAAGCTCGCCAGCAAGCTCGACCGGGCCGCCGGCGGCGTGCCCCTCGAGACGCCCGGCCACTCGCTGCCGGAAGTCTGCTTTGTCGAATGGCTCGACCCGCTGATGGTCGCCGGCCACTGGGTCCCCGAGATGGTCGAGCGGGCCGGGGGACGCTACCGGTTCGCCGAGGCCGGCGAGCCGTCGCGGCGCGTCGAGTTCGACGAGATCCTCGAGGTCGACCCCGAGGTCGTCGTCATCGCTCCGTGCGGGATGGGGACGATCGAGATGCGCGAGGATCTCGACAAACTGACCGGCCGCGACGGCTGGGACGAGCTGCACGCCGTGCGCCGGGCACGGGTGCACCCGGTCGACGGCGACGCGTATTTCAACCGGCCCGGCCCGCGCATCCTCGACAGCCTCAGTATCCTGGTGCGGCTGTTGTGGCCCGCCGGCGAGCATCCCGACGAGACCGCCGATCAACTCTTTTCGAACGGATCATGACCGAACCCACCGACGCCCCCCGAGATCGCGACGTCGAGGCCCGCGTGCGCCGCTGGATCGAAGAGGCGGTGATCGGTCTCGATTTCTGCCCGTTCGCCGCTTCGGTCTATCACACCGGCCGGGTGCGCATCGCCGTCTCGCCCGCCGACTCCCCGCCCGACGCCGTCGACGCGGCGCTCGACGAGGTCGTCGAGCTTCTCGAGACACCGCCCGAGCAGGTGGCGACGACCCTGATCGCCTACCCGGCGGGGCTCGACGATTTCCGGAGCTTCCTCGACGTCGCCGAGACGGTCCGTGGTGCGCTCTCGGAGGCCGACGCCGAGGGCGTGCTGCAGGTGGCGACCTTCCACCCCGACTACCAGTTCGCCGGCACCGCCCCCGACGATCTCGAAAACTACACGAACCGCTCGCCGGTCCCGATCGTGCATCTTTTACGCGAGGACGACGTCACCGAAGCGGTCGACAACCACCCCGACCCCGAGGGGATCCCGGAGCGCAACATCGAACGGCTCCGCGAGATGGGCCGCGAGGAAATCGAGCACATCTGGGAGCAGTTCGACGGCGAGTCGCGTTGACCTGCGGGCCGATGCGCTTCGTTTTCGAGATGTACGAGCGCGGCGGCTTCGTCTTCTCGTCTCGCACGTCGCGGCCGGCGCGATCGACGGCACCCGGATTCGTAGAGGCGAGTGGCGGTCCCCGCGAAGTGCGTTTTCGTCCGAGGTGCGTATGGAGGCCCGTGATGGGAGTGCGTCCGTCGTCCGGGCTGTATCCGTCGTCTCCAATCTGCCTGGCGCTCGCGCTCGCGGCGTCGGCCGCCTGTGGCAATTTCGAACGCGAACCCCCTCGCGGGGCCGACGGGCCTCGCATCGGGACGACGCAGGTCGACACGAGCGACGTCGCCGAGTTGGTCGCCTGCGAGTCCGTTCCCGTCGCCCGGATCGTCGAGGTCGGTCCGGACGGCGTCTCCCCCGAGACCACGAGACTTCAGCGAGGCCGCGTCGTCGAATGGCGCAACCGCCGCCCCGAGGCCGCCACGATCACCAGCGGCGACGAGACCCACCCCGGCGAGGCGTTCCCCTCCGGCGAACTCGCGCCGACCGAGTCGTTTTGTCTGCAGTTCACCTCGCGGGGGAGCTTTCACTACTACTCCGAGCCCCAGGGCTCCGCCGAGATCTCGGGCGTCGTCCGGGTGCAGCCGGAGTGGTTTTGAGCGAGGTCAGGATCTGGTGGGATCGAAGTCGCGCCGCGGCCCGGTGTAGCCGCACTCTTTGCAGACGAAGTGAAACCGCCGGAAGGCGAGGCCGTACAAAAACGCCAGCAACAGCAGGCCCCACACCGCGATGCCGTACTGGCGGTAGCCGGCCGGGATCAAAAAGACGGCCGCGAAACTGACCACGACCGCCGTGCCGAGCGCCTGGAACAGCGGCGTGCCGAGCCCGAGGTCTTTGCCGCCGCAATTCGGGCAGTGGATCCCCTCGGTCATCTCCTGCCACTCCTCCTCTTCCTCCGGGCTCGTATCCGAGAAGGGCGTCTCCTCGGCCCAGTCCTCGTCGACGACGACCTCGCTGCCGTACTCCTGTTCGAGCAACTCCCGGGCCCGCTCGCCCCCGTCGGCACCGACGCGCAACACGACTCCGGCCTGCGGGTCGTCCCCGCCGGAGGGTTCGGCCTCCGGCGGCTCGACTTCGTCGATTTCGACGTCGATGTCGGCCTCGCGCAGCATCTCGGCGGCCCGGTCTCCCCGATCGAGATCCCGAAAGCTTGCGACCGTCTCCGTCTCGTCCATCGGCTTCTCCCGTGGCGTCGCGTCGATTGTCGAACGGCGGATGCCCCGAGCCTACAGGAGTCGGCCTCGAGCGGCCAGCCTGCCCGCCGCCGCCTCACTCCTCGCCGAGGACCCGCTCGAGCAGGGGGCCGGCGAGCTGCTTGTCGAACGTCGCGATCAACTTCTCGAGTGCCTCGGCCGGGGCGAAGCCCTCGAGATCGACCTCGCCGGTGAAGCTGAAATCGCTCCCGTTGAAATTGAACTTCGCGTCGGTCTTGTCCTTCATCGGACTGAAGTTGATCGAGAGCATCAGATTGCCCTCGCCCCACTTTTCGCGCACCGCCCAGAAGGTCGGCGGGCCGGCCAGCGGCGCCTGCTCCTCCCACTCCCCCTCGAAGATCTGTTCGAGCTCTTCGATCGTCTCGCTCATCGCATTCTCCTCGGCGGGACCTCGTCGCGTCGGTCGCTGCGTGGTGTAGGCGGTCGGCGCCCGAAGCTCAACCGGCGCCCGCCGGCTGCTCACTCGCCCGCCTCCGCCCCGCCGACGCTCGGAAACAGCACCCGGACGGTCGTCCCTTCGCCTGCCTCGCTGTCGATCAGGACGCCGCCCTCTGCCCGCGAGACGAGTTCGACGACCGTCGGCAGCCCGAGGCCGGTGCCCCCGTCCTCGCGTTTGGTCGAATAAAACGGGGCGGTCGCCTCGGCGAGCGTCTCGTCGTCCATGCCGCAGCCGGTATCTTCGATCGCGATCTCGACGTACTCGCCGGGCGCAAGCTCGGTCGACTCCGCCTCGTCGTTGGGCTGCTCGAGGGTGACGCGTCGGCCCCGACAGGTGATGGTCCCGGTCTCCGAGATGGCATCGCGGGCGTTGAGCATGAGATTCAGCAGGATCTGCTCGAACTGGTTGCGATCGAAGTGGATGGGTATCGGTTCGTCGGCCACCCTCAGATCGACCTGGATGCGACCCGGAAGCAGGGCGGCGAGCGTCTCGATGTTGGAGGCGAGTAGCTCGTTGACGTCGAGCTGCGTCGCCTCGCCGTGGTCGTGTTGGCCGTACGACAGGATGCTCTCGGTCAGCGTGGCTCCCCGGTTGGCGGCGTAGTTGATCTTTCGCAGAGAGGTCTGGACCGACTCGGGGCACTCTTCGTTGCGCAGCCCCAGCTCACACCAGGTCGTGATGATGCCGAGGATGTTTTTGAATTCGTGGGTCATCCCGGTCGCCATGCGTCCGAGCCCGGCGTTTTTCTGGAGCTTCGGGAGGCCGAGCTCGATCGAGTGGACGGTCGGCGGATCGCGGCGGCGCCCCAGGTATCTCTGCGGGGACTCTCCGAGGGGTGTGATGGCGACGCCGACCTCGAGGCCGCCGAGGTCGGCCAACTCGGGCGAGAGGGTCGGTTCGGCGTCGGTCGGCTCCCCGTCGAGCTCGGGCAAGTCGTCGGGTGAGAACACCTCGTCCAGAGAGTGTTGTTCGAGTCGGGCAGGCGGCACGTTGAACAGCCTGGCGGCCGGCTGGTTGGCGAGGCGGATGCGGTGCTCGTCGTCGGTCACCAGCAGCGGCCGCGGGGAGGCCTCGAGGGTCGCCTCGGCGATCTCGCGCCACTCGGTCGTCTCGCGGCGGAATTGCCGGAGCTGGTCGGCGACCTCGAGCACGAAGTCGCTGGCGAGGTTCAGTTGCCGAAAAGCAGCTCGCAGCGCCGAGTGAGTCGGCGTCCGCCAGTTGCGCTCGGCGACGAGCTGGCGCAACGCCTGGATCTTGTCGCGCAGCATCGTCAACTGGTCGAGGAGTCGGGTGCGATCGTCGGTCAGCGGGTTGCCGTTCATGGGTTTTGGGCGCAGAGGGTCGGTAACACGTCGGCGGAATCGGCCACGGCCCCGAAGGCGGAGAGATGAATGGGAGGATGTCGATCAAACCAGTCAGCATGGTCTGGCGCGCCTTCGGGACACGGGTATACAGGGACAGGTCCTCCGGGTGGCGGCGGGACGAGCATGCGCGTTGCGGCGCATGGAATCGGGAACAACGGGCCCCGTCGTCACCTCGCCGGGCGCCACCCAGAAGCATGTGCTTACAGCCGTACCTTGTGCCTACCAGTCGAGCCGGCATCTGTTAAGAGCCGGTTTCAGATCCTCGGCGAGGAGCCAACCTCGATCGAGGTCTCAAAACACCTGGTCGAACCCGAAGGTCAGCCGGCCGGGCAGGGTCGGCTGGCGGCTGCCGACGGGGAGTGCCCAGTCGACGCGCAGCGGCAGCGTGTTCGCCTGGGGGATGAGGATGCGCATCCCGAGGCCGACGTCGTGGCGGACGCCGAGCTGGCCGGGCGAGTCGGCGGCGGCCCCGGCGTCCCAGAAGACGACCCCGCCGATCTTGGTCACCCACGCATCGACGGGCATCGTGCGCAACTCCAGGTTGTTCAGCCAGCGTGTGTCGCCGGCGAAGGCCCCGATCGCGTAGCCGCGAAGCCCGGTCAGGCCCCCGGCGAGCAGAAGCCGGTTTTGCGTATCCTCGATCAGCCACTCGAACTGGGAGCGGCCGACGAGCCGGACCAGCTCGAAGGCATCCGGCGTCGCCAGCTTCGCGAGCCCGGTCAGCTTCGTGTCGGTCCAGCCGCCGCCCCGGCGACGCGTGCTGGCGGCCCCTTCGAGCGTCACGAAGCCGTCGTGCATCAGATCGACCAGCCCCCCGGCGGTCGCCGACAGCCCGACGAACCCGTCCACCGAGCCGAGCGGCTCGAGCGCCGGGCTGACCTCGAGTTCGAGATACGGGCCGAGGCGCTTTTCCTCCGGGAGGTCGTAGGTCGAGATGTTGCGGTAGGTGTGCCACTCCGGCAGGAACATCGTGTAGCCGAACACCGGCCCGGAGTTGCGCTCGTAGGCCGGCAGGATGTCGCGGCGGAAGGCCGCCTCGAGCTGCGGGTCGTCGGGAAAATCCGGCGGGAGGGCGGCGCGCTGGAAGTGAAAGCGATACCCCGCCGAGAGCTGATGCTCGATCGCCTCGCCGGTCGCGTAGCGGCCGAGCGCCTCGGCGTCGAAGGTCCGGTAGCGGTATTTGTACGGCGCCGAGCGATCGGCGGCCAGAT
Source organism: uncultured Bradymonadales bacterium (assembly GCA_964600555.1). Taxonomy (GTDB): domain Bacteria; phylum Myxococcota_A; class Bradymonadia; order Bradymonadales; family Bradymonadaceae; genus CAJXPB01. The sequence continues at coordinate 25,431 of CAZRLK010000030.1, read as the reverse complement.
CGGGCGGGTTGTACGGCAGGAGGTTCGTGCCCCGGAACTCGCGGATGATCTCGTCGGTGTGCGAGACGGTCAGCTCCCCGCCCCAGGTGCGGTCGAGATTCCAGAGCGGATAGGCGATGGTCGTCGAGCTTCGGCTCCCCTCGAAATTGCCGGTCTCCCGGCTGAAAATCGCGCGGCCCTGGCTCGAAAACTCCACCTGCGAGCCGAACACCTGCGGGTCGTAATACCGCGGCCCGAAGGCGAACCGCCCAAGCTCCATCTGGAAAAAGCCGCCCGGCGCCTTGTGCCGCCCCAGCAGGTTCGTCTCCGAGACCGAGACGAACAGATCCGACAGCGTCCCGTCCTGGTACTCGAAGTCGAGGCTCGGCCGAAGCGACCAGATGTCCCGGGTGACGACCAGCACGTCGACCGTCTCCGGCGAGTCGGTGGCGACCGGCACGACGACCGCCAGCGAGGTGAACGTCGGGTCGCGCAGAAGGCGTTCGGTCTCCCGCACGTCGGCGTCGTTCCAGGTGTCGCCGGGCTCGAGCAGGACGTCCCGGCGGACGACCTCCGGTTCGGTCGTCGCGTGCAGGCGGTTGAACCACCGAAGCTGGCGGCTCTGGCGCTTCGAGAAGACCGGCAGCGTCACCACGTGGACCTCGACGACCCGCTTGGCGTCGGGGTTCGGGTCGATCGTCCAGTCGCGGCCCTCGAGGGCCTGCCGGACGGCGTACCGCTCCAGGGTGCCGAGATCGTCGAGCGGCCACGCCGACGCCTCGTTCGGGTCGGACTCCGCGCCGAGCCCGCCGGGCCAGGCCGCGACGAGCGTCAGTGCGGCGATGAGTTGTGCGAATCGCACCATGGACGGACATCCGGGAAGAAACGCGGGGCCGAACTTCGCGCCTCGGGGAGGGCGGCACTCAAAACGGCCAGTCGCCGGCGAGTCGGAGTCGGGAGGCGTAGCCGCGTTCGCGCAGGTCGTGCTCGACATCGGCCGGCGCGCGGTGCGGGATCTCGACCTCCGCCGCCGCCAGCTCGATCAGGAGCCGCGTCACCACGATCGCGTGGTCGCGCAGCTCCCGGATGTCGACCTTCTCGAGGGTGTCGGCGAAGGTGTGCCCGAACCCGCGGCCCTCCTCGTCGCTGGCGGCGGTCACCATCGCCCCCGGCACGCCCTTCCAGACGAACGGCCAGTGATCGGAGTGGACGACGTACTCGTGCAGGCACTCGAACGGGTGGTCGAACTCGGCGCCGACCCGCTCGACGATCTCGGCGAAGCCGTCGAACAGGTGGTCGTGCAGCCGCAGGTCGCGCCCCTGGCCGATGCCGTCGAGGTTGACCACCGCCCGCACCTGCGAGAGGTCGTGGTCGAGCGCGTAGTGCTGCGAGCCGTTGAGGCCGAGCTCCTCGGAGCCGAAGCCGACGAACCTCACCCGCGTCTCGAGCTCGCCTTCCAGATCAGCGAGCGCGCGGGCGACGTCGCAGAGGATGGCGACGCCGGCGCCGTTGTCGATCGCCGCCTGGCCGATGTCGTGGCCGTCGACGTGGGCGCCGACGATCAGCTCCCGGTCGGTCTCGGGGCCGAGCTCGCCGTAGACGTTCTGCGAGGTCCCGTCCCGGTCGATCGCAACGTCGACCTCGAGCCGACCGCGGACCGGCCCGTCGGCGGCGAGGCGCTCGAGGCGCGCGCCGACCTCCCGGCTGACCCCGACCGCCGGTACCTCGCCGATGACCTGCATGCCGCCCCCGAGCGACCCGGTCGGCGGCAGGCACCCCTCGACGTGGTTGGCGTACACGAACGCCGCCGCGCCGTGGCGCCTGGCGAGCCCGTATTTCTCGCGGCGGTGCATCCAGTGGTCGTACCAGCCCGGGACGTCGGAGGTGGCGACGACGATCTTGTCGTCGAGGTCAGCCGCCTCGAAATCCTCCGGCAATCCGTAGCCGAGATGCACGATCTCGCCGGTGATCTCGGCCGGCGGGCTGCCGGGGAGGGCGATGCAGTCGAGCTCGAATTCGCGGGGCGTCTCGGTGGCGAGGGTCGCCGACTCGCGCTGCCAGGCCGGCATCTCGAAGGTGTGCTCGCCGAGCCCCCGAAGGCCCGCCTCGCGGAACGCCTCCAGAACACGGTCGTGGGCCCGGCGCTCCCCGTCGCTGGCCGCGAGCCTCGGCCCGCCGTCGGCCAGGTCCTCGAGGACCTCCCGGCCGAACGTCGAGGTGTACAGATCGCCGATCCAGCCCGTTTGCTCCATCGTCGCCTCCGAGATGCGCAGTCGCGTCCACGTGGCGAGATATGGTGGAGTGCCTCGGGCGTCGGTTTCAAGGCGAACCCCCACGAAAGGCGGGCTCGTCGGCCGGCAACGACCGGCCTTCCTGCTCCCCGATTGTCCGATACGTCCGATCGTCCGATCGTCCGATTGTCCGATTGTCCGATTGTCCGATTATCCGATCGTCCGATTGTCCGATTGTCCGATGCCCTCCGATGTCCCCTCGTCGCCGAGGCGCCCCCACAGCTCGGCGGCGAGTTCCCGGGTGCGCCGGGCCCGGCCGGGCTGGTCGTGGTCGGCGGCGCACTCGCCGGCGAGCTCCAGCAGCCACGGGTGGTCGTTTTCGAGCCGCGCCTCGTCCGGCCACCCGTCGGCGTACGCCTCGAAGCGCCGGTCGAACTCGGACCACTCGCCGCGGCCGGCGGTGCGCGCCAGGTGGGCGAGCTCGATGAGGTGGCGGTGCGCCTCGATCGAGAGGCGTTCGAGCAGGCGTTCGCAGCGAGCGAGTTGCTCGCCGGCCGCCTCGAAGCGCCCGGCGTCGAGCTCGACGAGCGTCGAGTTCAGCAGGGCGACGACCTGGCTTTCACGGTTGTTCAGCTCCTCGCACCGCTCGGCGAAGCGCTCGTAGTAATCGCGGGCCTCCTCGAGGTCGCCCTCCAGGCGGGCCAGTTCGCCGAGCCCGTTGAGCGCCTGGGCCTCCGTCTCGCGCAGTCCGTGGTCGCGGGCCTCGCGGGCGACGCGACGGAACAGCTCGCGGGCGCGCTCCGAGTCGCCGGTGCCGACGGTGGCTGCCGCGAGGCTGCGGGTGGCGTGCAGCCGCCAGTACGGAAGCTCGAGCCGGGTCGCCAGCCGGCGGGCCTCCTCGAAGCGCTCGGCGGCCCGGTCGGGGTGGCCGCGGTAGTGGGCGGTCCAGCCGACGGTGCACAGCGTGCGGATCAGCTCGTGCTCGTCGCCGGACGAACGGGCCCGCTCGATCGCCCGTTCGCCGAGCCGGTCGGCGGCCGCGAACTCGCCGAGATGCTGGCTGGCCTGGACGCCGACGCGCAGCGCCTTGCAGACGGTCGCCTCGTCCCGGGCGCCCGGCTCCCCGTAGATCTCGCGAAGCTCCGAGCGGATCGCCTCGGGGTCGCGGCCGGCGAACAGGTCGCAGTACGCGATCTGGATGGCGTTGACGGTCCGGCGCGGGTCGTCGTCGGGCAGGTCGGCGGCGTCGAACAGCCATTCGCGCTCGGTGAGGACGGTCCGGCGTGCCTGCGGGTCGCCGGCCGCCAGCAGCCGCTCGGCGACCGCGCCCAGCAGTTCGATCCCCCGCTCCGGCTCGCCCGCCTCCCGGAGGTGGTCGGCCCGGCGGGCGGCGGTCTGCGGCGGCGGGTCGGGATACAGCTCGCCGAGGGCCTCGGCACACCGGCGGTTGTGGGAGGCCCACCGACCTCGATCGCGGGCCCGCCGCTCGAGGCTGTCGACCAGCAGCCCGTGGGTGAACGACCATCCGTCCCCGGCGCGGTCCGCCAGCCCGCGCTCGATCAGCTCGTCGCGCAAATCGCCGGCTCCCCCGGCAGCCCCCGCCGAGCAGACGCGCCGCCACTCCCCGCCGTCGACCTCGCGTCCGAGGGCGGCCGCCAGCTCGAGCATCTCCCAGAGCCGGTCGGGCGGGGCGACATCGAGGTCCTCGATCGCCCGCTCGAGCCGGGACATCCAGAGGCCGTGGATGTCGTCGGGCACCTCCAGCTCCGCCCCGGCGGGACGCCGAAATCCCGCCGGGCCGTCCTCGAGCTGGCCGTGCTCGATCCACTCGCCGATCATCTGCGCCGCGAACAGCGGGTTGCCCTCGGTGCGCTCGGCGAGCCGGTCGGCGAGGGCGGGCTCGAGCGGGAGGATCCGGTCGAGCAGCCGGCGGTGGTCGTCGAGGGCGAGCCGCTCGAGTTCGATGCGCCGGGCCCGGTCGCTGGCGGCCATCCGCTCGATCCGCTCGGCGAGCGCCGGATCGTCGGCCAGGGCCTCGGCGCGGAGCGTCAGGACGACGAGCGCCGACGGGGGATCGGAGGAGTGGCAGGCGATGTGCTCGACGCCGCGCAGCAGGCGCGGGTTCCAGTGGGCGTCGTCGATCCAGACCAGTGGCAGGCGCCGCCGGGCGAAGCGTCCGATCAGGCGGGCGACGAGCTTGTCCTGCTGGCCGGGGCTGGAGAAGCGGTATCGCGGCCCGTCGGCCTCGTCGCCGCGGTCGGTGCTCGGGGAGATGAGTTCGGTCAACGCCCGGGCGTCGGTCTCGCGAAAGCGGTCGCGCTCGTCGAGCGGCGGGAGTTCCTCGAGGAACGTCTCGTACAGCTCGTCGCGGTCGAGCCGCCAGGCGTTGAACATGCGGCGCACGGCGCCCCCGACGCCCTCGGCCGGGCCGGCGCCTCCCTCGGTGTGGATTGCGCGCAGCACCTTCGCCGCGCCGAGTTCGTGGGTGCGGGTGGCGATCCAGTCGACGAGGCGGCTCTTGCCGGCGCCCGATTCGCCGACGACCACCACGAGCCGAAGCGACGCGTCTCGCTCGACCTCGCGCAGCGCCTCCCACAGCTCGTCGCGCTCGGCATCGCGGTCGACGAACGGGATCTCGCGGAGGCCGAACAGCCCGAGGCCGGTCCCGACGACGGGTTTCGGGCGTCGGCCGCCCCGGGGGACGCGGTAGCTCGCCGGGATGCTCCACGACTCGGCGGCGGCGCGGGGGGCGTCGGGCGCGGAGCTCGGCCGGGAGGCGTCCGGCGCGTCGGGCTCGTCGAGCTGCACGGTCGGCGCCGGCGGGTCGGCGCGCGTCGCCGAGAGGGTCGGGCCCCGGGGAGAGACCTTCCGGTCGTCCGGGGCGGTATCGTCGAGTGCGGGCCCGTCGGCGAGGGTGTCGCGGGTGGCGAGCTCGTCGGGCGCGTCGTCGGGGGCGGCGTCGGAGGTCGGGGCGTCCGGGAGGGCGCGGGCGGCGTCGGCGGCGCGGCGAAAGCGGCGCTCGGGGTCGATCGCCATCGCCCGGTGGATCCAGGCCTCGAGACCGTCCGGCACGGCGAACCGCGGCTCGAGTGGCGGCCGGTCGCGCTCGAGGTGTTTGATGACGACGCCCAGGGGCCGGTCGGCGCGAAACGGGACCCGGCCGCAGACCAGCTCCCAGACGATACATCCGAGGGCGTACAGGTCGGTCCACGCGCCGTATCGCCGCCACTCGCCGCGGGCCTGCTCGGGCGCCATGTAGGGGGGCGTGCCGGCGAGGGTGCCGAGGCTGTCCTCCTCCCGGTCGCGGGCCGCCTCGAGGGCGTGGGCGATGCCGAAATCGGCGAGTTTGATGCGCGGCGCGGGGGCCTCGTCGCGTTCGAAGACCAGGAAGTTCTCGGGCTTGAGGTCGCGGTGGATGACGCCGCGAGCGTGCGAGAAGGCGAGTCCGTCGAGAATCTGGACGACGATCGCGCGGACGGCCGGCCAGCGGTCGAGCGGGAGGAGATCGCGGACGGTCCCGCCGCCGGCCAGCTCCATGGCGACAAACGGGCTTCCCTCGTCGAGTTCGCCGTCGGAGGCCCCGGCGGCGGCCGCGTCGACGGTGCCGTACTCGAACAGATGGACGACGTTCGGATGCAACAGACCGGCGTGCGCCTGGACTTCGCGGCGAAACCGCTCCCGGGCACCCTCGTCGGTCTCGCCCCGGATGACCTTCAGGGCGACCTCGAGACCGGTGCGCCGGTGGCGACCCCGATGGACGGCTCCCATTCCCCCCTCGCCGAGGCGCTCCTCGAGGGCGAACGGACCCAGTCGAATCGTCGTCATCACAGCGACCCGTCAACAGACAACCACGCCCGCAGGATACGACACCGCCGCCCAGATTTCGACCACCCGCGGCTCCCCCACCGCCGGAATCGGCCGGTGGCCCGGTGCATCGACGGAAACGATCGCGACGCTCGTCGACGTTTTCGTAGTCGTGCTCGTGCTCGTCGACGTTTTCGTGCTCGTGCTCGTCGACGCAAACGTCTTCGTCCTCCCCACGAGCAGACCGAGCGGCACTATGTCATCTCGACGCGCCCATCTCCGCAGTGATTCCCGGGGTTTGAACAGCTCCGAATGTACGTTAGATTCCTCGCCCTCCTCGGCGTGATCACACGAAAGAATCGGCGGGCCTGACGTATGAATTTCCGGTATCGCGTAGCATTCGGTGTTGTCGTGGCCGGATGTCTCTGGCTCGTGTTTTTGTCGCGGGGGTGGGGGCTGTCTCCCTTCGATTTCGTGCTGGACGATGCCTTTGTGACGTTTCGGTATGCCGAGCATCTCGCCGAGGGTCTCGGGCCCGTCTGGATGGAGGGGCGCGCGCCGGTCGAGGGCTATTCGTCGTTTCTGTGGCTGCTGGTCAATGCCGGCTTCGAGGCGCTCGGCTGGTCGCCGGTGATGGCCAGTCAGGTCTTTTCGCTCCTGGGCGTCCTCGCGCTGATGACCGGGTTTGCATTCGGCGGGAGGGGCGAGGCGGAAGCTCCGCACCGACTTCTGGCGGCGGCCGCAGTCGGGTGGTCTCCGGCGTTTTTGTTGATTTCCATCCAGGGCATGGAGACGGGTCTGGCGGCCGTGTTGGCGACCGCGACGGCCTGTGCCTTTTTCCGGGTCGTCGAAGAGGAGTCCCTCCGGTGGTTCGCCGTCTTTTTCGGCGTCGCCTTTCTGACGATTCTCGCGCGGCCCGACACCGCCCCTTTTGCGGTCGTGCTCTCGGTGCTTTTGTTGGTGCGATACACCGCGTCGAAACCGCGTGAGGTGGTCTCGACCGCTGTCGCGTGCGCCATCGTTCCCGGCGTGGCGTATTTTTTATGGCGCTGGGACTACTACGGGCATCTGCTGCCGAACACCGCCTACATCAAGTCGGGAGAATCGGCGATAAGTACCTCGGCATTGTACAAACTCCAGGGGTTCGTCTGGAGTGTGTGCGGACCGTATCTGGCGGCCCTCGGTCTGGCGCTCGGATGGGGGGATGGCGAGCTCGGGGAGTCGACGCGGTTTTCGGTGGCGGCGGTCGGTTCCGCCGTCGCCGTCGGGCTCGGCGCCGGCCTGTTTTTCTCGCCGATCCAGGGCTATCTGTGGCGATTTCAGATGCCGTACTACCCGGTGATCCTGCTGTTGTTCGTCCGCGTGATGGACGAAAAATCCGTGGCGGGTCTCGGGGCGTCGAAGGGCGGGCGTGTGGCGATGGCCGCGGCGGGGCTGGCGATGCTGGTGTTCCCGCTGTGGACGTTCGGCGCGATGGACGAGAACATCGCCCAACGCTGGCACTACGACCGGGCCCGGGCCGGGAAGGCGCTGGCCGAACTGGAGGGGGAGGCCGAGCCGATGCTCACGACCGAAGCCGGGGCGATTCCGTATCATGCCGGGTGGCCGGCGGTCGATCTTCTGGGGTTGACCAGCGAACACATCGCCCACCGGGGCGTCTCTCGCGAATTCCTCGACCAGCTCGAGCCCGCCCTGGTCGTCATGCTGGACAATCTCGACGACCCGAGAGGGGCCGACGAGGCGCGACGGGCCAAACTGTGCAGCTATCTGGACGACCGCAACTACGTATTGCGAGCGGCGGTCGCCAAGACGAATCCGGACGGCCTGAATCCCCACGACTCCCTGCGGGCCCACCTGTATTTCGTCGACCCCACCGACGAGCGAGCCGCCGAGATCGACGCAGCCCTCGAGCGGATCGAAGCGGTGACCCGCGTCGACGCCTCCAGGCTTCGACCGGCCCTCGCCGCATGCGACCTCGAGGGTATCTCCGTGCAACTGAAATGAAGCTCGAGATCGTCGACGTAAACGACTCGATCCGCGTCGACGTTTTCGTGGTCGTGCTCGTGCTCGTCGACGTTTTCGTAGTCGTGGCCGTGCTCGTCGACGTTTTCGTAGTCGTGCTCGTGCTCGTCGACGTAAACGATCTCGTCCCCTCGACAAGCAGACCGATCGGCACCAAGATGTTTTTCAAATTCGTCCGATGCGTCCGATCGTCCGATGCGTCGGATCCGTCCGATTGTCCGATGTTTTTGATCCTCCGATGTGTTTGATCCCCCCCTTGCTACTGCGATCCAGACGCCGCAAATTTCGATCACCGATCGTTCTCGGTGCCTTTCGGATGCCGTAAAATTCGATCCCCGATCGTTTCCCCAACGGACGAGACGTCGCGATCCCCCCGGCGTGCCCACGTCGCACCCCCGCCGAGACGCCGCAGCGAGCCACCGCCGCCCCTTGTCCGTACGTTCGAGACGCCGCGACGCGCCGACCACACCCCCTGGCGGTGCCTTCCGACCGTCACGCCGAGCCGATCGTATCCGTGGTCGGTGCCCTTCAGATCGTTCCCCGCACCATCGAGATCGCTCGCCGTGCCTCGCTGACGCGAATTTGTCGCATCCGGATCGCAGCCACCACCCCAACCCCGGGGGGATCCCCCCCGGGTACCCCCTTCCCGCCGCCGACCGACCGCCGCGCCGCGCCACGCGTTCGGTCCACGGCGCGGAATCACCGAAAGTGAAGAGGGTGCACGTCCCGACGCCGCGGCTAGATCCGACACCAAAACCACGGAATCGATTTCTGGCGGCACCTGATGAGTCCGATAACCGAATTGTCCGATGCCTTCCGTCCGACCGTCCGACTGTCCGACTGTCCGACCGTCCGATGGTCGGATGGTCCGATGCCTTCATCGTCCGTTGAACGCCGGGGACCCCCGTGCTATAAGGGGGCACATCCTCTATCCCGTGTGGGATTTTCGATCACCGCTTTGCCTGTGGAGGCGAGTAGTATCGCGTCGGGTCGTTGGCCCTGGCGTCTCGACGGTGTGTTCACCGTGCGATTCGTGCCTGGAGGAGACGCGACACGCCTCGGGGGAAGCGTCGTCATTCGTGAATTGTGACCAGGAGTATGTGATGAGTCGAATCGGTGAACGTCTTGATTATCGTCAGTTCGGCCTCGGCGCCGTCCGGTACTGTCTCAACAGGCAGGAGGAGAGTGCCGAGGGCCTCGACAACCCGCGGCTCGCCGAGCAGATCCGCAAGGCGTTGATGTTGAACAGGCGCGCCGGCGAGCTGGAGCTGGACTGGAAGAACGAACGCGCCGAAGCGAGCGACGCTCGCAACAAGGCGGCGTCGATCGACGACAAGGTCGACCGGACGCTCTCGTCGCTGAACGATATGATCAACGCACACGCCGATCTCGAGACCGAGTGTCGCGAGCGGACGCTGGCCCGGGAGATGCGCGAGGAGCTTTTCCCCGCCGGCGTCTATCCGATCACCTCGGCGCAGTTCGACGAGCAACACATGCACGTCGCCGACCTGCTGAAAGCGATCGACCAGGGCTTCACCGAACACGTCGACGCGCTCGGCCTCCGGGCGGTCGTCGAGTCGTTGAGGGAGCTCAACGAGAAGTTCGGAGAGCAGCTCGATCTGGCCAGCACCGAGCGGGTCACCTTCGACGAGGTCCGCGAAGCGCGCCGCAAGGGACGCGATGCGTTCCACAAGGTGATCTTCATGATCTACGGCGACTACGCCAACGAGCCCGAGATCCGCGAGGAGTTGCTCGCGCCGGTCGAGGCCCAGGACGCCCGCATCGCCCGCTCGTACAAAACCCAGGGTGAGGCGCCGGATGTCGACCCCGAGACCGGCGAGCCGACCGATCCCGACGCCGATCCCGACGACAGCTCCGGCGAGGAGCCGTCCGAGGACGACTCGTCCGACGACGAAGTGTAATCGCACGAACTTCCGCCGACCCCGGTCCCGTTGGGGCCGGGGTTTTTGCGTTTCTTGGTCCGCTCGTCGATGGGGCGAGGATGAAGGCGACGAAATCGGAGATCGGAAATCGGAGATCGGAGATCTGAGATCTGAGATGGAAGATTCGGGAGGGGGGATGTGCCAACCGGAGTGCCCATCGCGGTGGCAACGGGAGTAGCCGATTTGGCCGAGTGGATGGCCGGGGAGTCGGGAGTCCCCCGGGGAGCCCGGGGATCGAGGGGGCTGGCACGGCTCTTGCTCCGTTGAATGGGCGACGAGTACGACGCCACGCTGATTGAATCGATGCGAACCCGGGAGTCGCCCATGAACTCGAAGAGCTCGCTCGCTCAATTCGCCCTTTTCGCCGTGCTGGCCGTCGGGCTGGGGGCCTGCAGCGGGACGATGGACGAGGGGCCGAACGCCGCCGACGGGGACGGCGACGAGGAGTACACGCTCGTCCCGCAGGGCAAGGCCGACAACTTTCACTCGAACGTCGCCAACGAGTACGAGCTCGAGGGGACGATCCCGGTCGAGATGACCGACGAGCAGTACGAAAACGAGGACGAGCGGCGCCGGCAGGTGGCGCAGCGGACGACCGCGGTCGGGCTGTATCTGACGGCCTATCTGACGGCGAAGCTCGAGGATTTCTTCGAGAACATGGACTACGGGGGCTTTCAGGCGATGGTCCGCAACCACTCCGTCGAGATCGAGGAGGTCGCCGAGGCAGAGGAGACCTACCGGGCGCACTACACGCTCGACGTCGCGGGGCCGAAAAACCTCCTGAGTCGACTCGCCGAGACCGACGGCGGCGAGCACACCGAGGCGGGCGTCGAATTCGAGATGCAGATGCCGGCCGGGGCGACCAGCGATCCGGAGAACGTCGAGCGCGGGACGTTCCGTGATTTCGACCCGCGCGAATACGACGGCGAGCTGGAGACGGTCGAGCTGGTCGGCAACCCGCACGACGAGATCGCGAACGCCTATCCCCACTACAAGGCGTTCGTGCAGGACGGCGTCTACGACATCACGATGTTTTACGGCTACGACTACAACGAGGCGCGCAACGATCTGCGGCGGGCGCGCGAGATGTTCGGCAAGCTCGCTCGCGACGGGTTCGAGCCGCCGGTCGCCGATTTCGAGCAGCTCGGGCCGGACTCCGGGCCGTTCGTCCGCACGATCGAGTTTCCGGGCGCGCAGACGCCCGACGAGGTGCGCGTCGAGGTGCGGCTGTTTCACAGCGACATGTTCGAGGGGAACCGCCAGGCGCACCACGACCTGGGGATCGAGGAGCTGCAAAAGCGGGACGTCTATTTTTACAACGGGCACGCGGGGCCGTACTACGGGCTGTCGCTGGCGCCGAGCGGCAGCGGCGGGGACGTCGGCTACCGGGAGCTGGCGGAGGTGGAGCTTCCGGACAAACAGCAGCTTTTCGTCGCGCAGGGCTGCCAGACGTACTCGCAGTACGCCGACATGCTGTACGAGAACCCGGCCAAAAGCGAGGAGAACCTCGACGCCATCACGACGGTCAACTACTCGTACGGCCGCGGGACGGAGGTGCTGTTCGACCATCTCGTCCACCTCGACCGCGAGGGCCAGTTCGAGCCGGTCGCCTTCTACGAGATCGTCGAGGAGCTGAACAGCGAGTGGATCAACCGCATGAAGGACGTCTTTTACGGCGTGATGGGGATCGACGGCAACTCCCAGATCCACCCGCTGGCGAACGTCGAGGCGATCGGAGCGAGCTGCGAGACCGACACCGACTGCGGGCCGGCCGACGCCCACCACTGCATCGACAACACCTGCACCGCCGACGCGCTCTCGGAGGCGTCGTGTCCGGAGGGCACGGAGTTCGGGTACCTCGGCCAGGGCGAGACGCTCGAAAAGAGCGTCTGCTACTGACGCCACGTTGGCCCGGCGGGGGC
>CAZRLK010000030.1:0-13430 GCA_964600555.1 uncultured Bradymonadales bacterium | reverse complement strand
GTGCGGGCCGGCGAGGCTGGCACGCGACTTGAAAATGAAGTCGACCCGCCCGAGAGTGGCGGACGCACTGAAAGGAATCTCGAGTCGCCGGTCGCATGGGTTGGTTGTCGACGTCAACGGAAGCCGAGGGGCGGTTGTTTCTCCGGGCGACGGGACTGGTCGCGGCGCTCGTCGTGCTCGGCGGATGTTCGTTCATCGAGTTCGAGAGTGGACCGTACGTCGTCCGGGATCTGGAGGTCGTCTACTCCGAGCAGGAGCAGACGACCTTTTTCGTCTGGAGGCTGCGCGACGACGCGGTCCTCGAGCGCGTCGACTTCGAGCTGTATCGCGACGGGGACTACGAGCCGATCGACCTGCAGCAGACGCGATTTCCGGCCGAGCCGTACGGGTGTGGCGACGGGCGGATCTGTTTTCAATACCAGGTCTCCGGGGAGTACGAGCTGCCGGACGGGCCCTCGCCGATTCGCTCGCGGCACGCCTCGGAGGGGACGTTCGCCGGTCCGGAGGTCACCAAGAGGCGGGTCGAGGAGACGTTCGACATCGAGCCGGTGGCGGTCGAGCGCAACGAGGCGGTCGCCCCGCGTCGGTTCGACTGGTTCGCCGAGGAGGACGTGCCGCTTCGACGCGGATTCGAGTGGCGGTTCGTCCCGGCGGACGGAGACGAGTGCGGGCAAGGCGATGGGAGCTGGCAGGGGCTCTCGGCGCCGACCGGGGTCGACTACGCGTGGGTCGAGCGCTCGGTCTGCTTCGCCGTCCGTCCGGAGGCCGCCCGCGGGGAGGTCGTGCGCGTCGCCGAGCCCCTCTCGCCGTCGGCCGAAACCTACGCCGAACGCCAGACCTACACTCCGGATCGCATCGACGCCCCGATCGCCTACGGGATCGTGCTCGATCTGTCGGTGCCGAACGAGCAGCGATGCGAGCAGGTCCAGCAGACGCTGCTCGACCGGCTGCGCAGCGCTGTCGAGGGGCGGGGGGAATCGCAGGAGCTCGGTGTCTACCGCCCGCGCTCCGGCAGCGACGGCGAGCCGCTCGACGGGTGCAACCAGCAGCCGGGACGCCAGCTTCCGCTCGCGGAGATGAGCACCGACGCCTCGCGTGTGGCCGCCGAATTGAGTCCGCCCGAGGTCCGGGTGCTGTGGATCTACGCCAACAACATCAACCTCGAGCCGCGCGATCAGATCCGGGATCAACTCGACCGCTGGAAAGGGGGCTTCGGTGAGGGGAGTGACGTCGCGTTGTTCAACTGGGCGATCGCGGCGAACGCGATTCTGGCGACCGGGGGCTGGGATTACACGACCGGCTGGCGGCCGGTCGAAGACGAGACGCTGGCGGGCGACATCCGCTCGTTCGCCGACAACTACCTGCCGTTTGCGACGATGGATCACGAGGCCGAGACCGAGGTGGCGATCGAGCCGGTCGAGGGGGCCGACGATCCGGAGGCATTCAAGGTCTGTCGGGCCTCGCCGTTTCCGGTCGCCGAGATCGGCGTCCGGAGTGGCGAGGGGGGCTACGACGCCGAGTCGCCGCACGTGCCGTGGCCGGAGCAGGGCGAGCCGTACTACCGCGTCGAGATCCCGCCGCAGCATCTCGTTCCCCGCTCGCAGTATGTCGTCCGGGAGGTCGAGCTCGTCGTCGAGGTCTGCGAGCGGTTCTGCGATCATCGGTTTCGCTCCGAGGATGGCGAGATCTACGAGAACTGGAAGCAGACGCCGGGGTCGCGCCCGCTGGAGGTGTGCCGGTGGAGCGACTGAACTCGCCAGGGCGTCTCGCGGCGGGGGTCGTCTCGATGCTCGGGGCGCTGGTGCTCGTCGCGAATCTCGCGCGGGCCGAGGAGGGGCGGCCGACGGTCCAGGATCGGTTCGCCTCGAAAAAGCAGACGACGTATCTGCAGGCGACGACGACGACCCAGATTCGCAACGACTTTTACGATTCGGTCGGGGTCGGGGCGGATCTCGGCTACTACCCGAGCGAGGCGTTCGGACTCGAGGCGCGGTGGGCGTACCTGTTCAGCGGGCTGAATCCGGCGGCGGTCGAGGTCAAACACGAGACGGGCCTGACGCCCGACGCCCGGCCCCAGTACATGCTGGCGGCGCTCGGCGGGCGGTATTCGTTCGGCTACGGCAAGATGTTGATCGGCCGGGAGAACGTCGTGCACTTCGACCCGCAGCTCGCCTTCCACGGGGGCGTGGCGCTGGCGGAGCGGCGGGTGTTGCCGACCGGCACCGTCGCGGTGTCGCTGCTGACGCACTTTCAGTACGGGGTGCAGGCGAAGCTCGATCTCGGGCTGGCCGTCCAGGCCGAGAGGCGCCACCGGGGGTGGGTGCCGAGCATCGGGTTCATGCCGACGCTCGGGATCGGCTGGGGCGGAGACGCCGGGGATCTGGCGGATCTTTTTTCGTCCGGCGCAGAGGGGGAGGAGCGATGAGGAGGACGGAGAGGATGCTGCGGGGGGTCGTGCTGGTCGGCGGGCTGTCGCTGGCGGGTTGTCTGCCGTACACCGAGGCGACGGAGCGCAACGCCGCGCGGTTCGAGCACCTGCACCGCCGGGATCTGTCGGCCTTCGAGCGGGCACTCGCGGTCGAGGAGCATCTCGGGAGCGAGGACGCCTGGAGTCGCGTCGGCGAGGCGTGGCTGGCGCTGGCGAGCTGTCGGCCGGTCGACCGGAAGGTCGAGTTCGGCGGGTCGAGCGAGGCGCCGGTGGCGGCGGTGGTCCACGGGGCGGTGGCCGTCGAGGATGCGCGCCGCCGGCTCGAGACGGCGCGCCGGATCGAGGGCGCGGAGGCGACGGGGGTGCCGAGGCTGGTCGATCGCCTCCGCGAGCCCGACTTCTTCGAGCGGGCGCCCGGCGGGCCGGAGTCGGGCACGGTCCGCTGGCCGGCCGAGCGCGAGACGTGGGCGGACGAGACGCCGGCGGCGATCGAGGTCGAGGGCGACTGCGAGGGGCTCGCCGGGCAGGTCCGGGAGGGTCCGCCGCCGGTCGGGGCCGGGGAGGCCGACGGGGATCGGCGCGTCGGGGCGGTCGAGGCGTGGCGGGTGGCGCTTTTGCGCTCGATCGGGCGGCTCGTCGACCGCTACGAGCGGCTGCCGGAGGCGGAGCGGTCGGGGAGCGTCGCGGAGGTGTACTGGCGGGCGCGGTTGTACGGGGCGACGCGGGCCCATCGATTCGCCGAGCGCTATCGCGACGAGAGCCTCTCGGCGGAGCGCGACGCCGAGGTTCTCGTCGAGGAACTCGACCCGGAGAGGCTGGTCGAGCGAACGCGCGAGTGGCTCGAGGCGGTGGTCCGGGAGGCGTCGCCGGCGTCGGAGCATCTCGACGGGCCGGAGCTGGCGCGGGCGTCGGCGCTGGCGGCGCGGCTCGAGGCCTCGCGGGAGGAGGCGCGCAGCGAGCGGGTGGTGGCGCTGGTCGACCGGGCGCTCGAGCTGGGCGTCGAGGGGGCGAACCGGCGGGCGGCCCGGTATCTGAAGCTCCGGACGCTGGTCCGCCGCGGGCGCTGGGAGGAGGCGGGGGAATTCGCCGGCGAGTTGCCGCCCCGGGAGTCGCGCTACTACGAGGCGTTCGCCTACCGGCTCGGGGTGGCGCTGCGGCAGCTCGAGCGCGACGATCGGTTTCTGGGCCTCGCCAAAGAGGTGTTTCGGGCGCGAGAGCCGCGGGACGACCCGTTTTCGCGGGCGCTGTACGGCGAATTGTTGCAGTTGATGGCGCGCTACGAGTTCGAATCGCGGGTGGTCGAATTGCTCGAGGAGGTCGGGCCGCGCTCCGGAACCTACCGGCGCATCGAGGAGTTCGCGCGAGTCTGTCTGACGCGGGGCCGGCTGGAGAACGCCGAGGCGGCGGCCCGGTGGCTGCTCCGCCGCCACGACGACGCGCGGTTCACGCCGCGCTACCGGGGCCTCCTGGCGCTGGTCGCCTTCCATCGCGACGATCCGGAGGGGTTTCGCCGCCAGATCGGCGAGCTGACCGACCGGCCGGAGGAGCTTCTGGAGGCGATCGCGCCGCACCGACGCGCCCGGTTTTTCGCCCCGGCCGACTCGGCGCTCGCGGGAGTGATGCGGCGGATGCTGCCGGCGATGGCGGAGTGGGGCGATGCGCCGGGGATGCGGGCGCGGCGGCGCCGGTGGCTCGAGATCGTCGTCGACGAGACGCAGCGGTTTTTGCGCGAGACCGAGGAGTCGGCGGTGCGCTCGCGGCTCGAGGAGTTGTACCGGATGGCGAGCAGCCTGCTCGACGAACATCCGCGCGGCTACGCCGAGCGGGTCGGCTCCGAGCAGCCGGCGCCGCTGGTGCTCGGGACGGTCGAGGTCGGCGCCGGGCGGCTGGCGTCGCACGAGCCGGGCCTGGCGATCGAGTTTGCGGTCCCGTACTCGCTGACGCTGATCCCGCGCGACGACCGGCCGCCGTCCGACTGGGAGTTGCGCTGGCCACCGAACGACGAGGGGACGAGCGATGCGTGAGACCGTCCAGACGGCGCTCGTGGGGGCGGTGGTCCTGGTGCTCGCGATGGGAGCGGCGCCGGTCCGTGCCCAGGACGACGGGGCGGCGGCGGCCTCCGACGCCAGCGAGCAGGGGTGTCAGTATCACGTCGATTGTCCGACCGACCACGTCTGCAGGCGCGGGGCGTGCGTCGAGACGGACCGGGCGTTCGAGGAGTTCTCCGCCGACGAGGCGTGCGGCGCGGATCGCCGGTGTCGCATCGAGCGGCTCGAGCGCCGGAACCGGGCGCGCCGCCACGCCCGCAAGCTCGACGAAGAGCGCCACCTCGAGGAGATGCTCGACGAGCGCGAACAAAAGGAGATCGAGGAGATCCCCCGGCTGGACCGGCCGTTTTCGTTCGATATCCGCATCTCGCGGATGGGAGTGCTCGGGCTGGCGGCCGGCTACACGTTCGAGAATCGGCTGCGCCCGGAGCTTCAGTACGTCCACTGGAACGCCTGGGTGACGGTCGACCACGAGGATCAGCACTACGGCGGCAATCAGCAGATGAACTTCGTGATGCCGGGGCTTTTTTACTTTTTTCTGGAGTCCGAGATCACGCCGTACGGGGCGGCGAAGTTCGTGTACGGCCGTGGGAGTTTCGACAGCGGCGCGACCCGCACGGTGCCCGGGAGCGACGGGGGGAGCGAGGAGCAGGAGATCGGGCGGGTCGACACGATCTATCACGCCCTGGAGTTCGAGGCGGGGGTCGACGCGCAACTGACGCCGTTCGGGGCCCACACGCGGCTCGGGCTGGCGTACCGGCCGTTGATTTACAATCAAGCGAGGATCGAGGCGGGCCAGTACGCCGACCAGACGCGGGGGGCGCTCGAGCAGTGGTTCGGAGAGATGATGCGCATCGACGTGATCTTCATGGTCGGCTGGGCGTTTTGAATGCACTTGTGTGAGTCGAGAGAGGCGATGAGAGGAATGACCGACATCGACAGCCTGGCAGTGGCGATTGTGGCAGCCGCGATGGTCGCGTTTCCCGGCCCGCTGGTCGCCCAGCAGGATGGTGGCGGGGAGGAGGGAAGCGAGGCGTCGGCGCCGGAGCCGGGGATGGAGGCCGACGCGGAGAGTGGCGAGGCCGAAGAGGTCGAGGAGGTCGAGGCGAAGCGGGCGCCGAGCGAGCAGGAGCGCAAGATCGAGCAGGAAGAGGCGCTCGAGCGCCAGATCAAGTCGGGGCAAAACGCCGTGCACGTCTACCAGCTCGTCGAGGAGATGGTCGACGAGGTGGTGATGGACGTGCGCGATCTGCGGGTGGCGGCCGTCTCGCCGACGGCGGTCCGCAAGATCGGGCTGACGCCGAACCTCTCGAAGCAATTCGGCGAGTTCGTCGAGGGGACGCTGGTCAACACGGTGGCGAACCAGACGGAGGTGACGCTCAAGCGGTGTCGGGCCTGCGATGCGCTGCGCTCGCGGGTCGACGGCGGCGACTGGGTCGTCTCGCTCGGGATGACGCGTCAGGAGGAGCTTCGGCGGGAGGCGGAACAGCTCGGCGTCAAGACGTTTCTCGACACCCGGTTTTCGTATTTCCCCGCGGCGAACATCGTCGCGATGCAGGTCGAGTTCGTCCGGGCGAAGGACGGGGCGATCATGTGGAGCGAGACCTACCGGTCGGACGCGACGACCGCGGCGATTTTGCGCTCGGGCGACCGGGTGAAATCGCGCAGAGAGCGGGTCGACGAGCTGGAGCGGCGCATCGACGAGAGGCCGCGATACGGCCACAAGGTGTACATGGGTGCCAGCCACATCCCCTACGACTCGCCGCAGGGCGGGATCACGGGCGGGGCGCTCGGCTACCGCATCTACGAGGAGTTCGGTCCCGACCTGCGGTGGCGCTACGGGATCGGCGCCGAGGGGTTCGCGAATTTCTCGGACAACCCGCTTCTGGGGTCGTTCGTCGGGGCGACGGTCCAGTACGACATTTTGCCGCAGGATCTGAACATGCCGGAGTTGCGGACGGGCCCGACGATCTCGGGGTTTTTCGCCGGCCAGGAGGGCAATTCGGCGGCGTTCGAGTGGACGCTGGACGTGGTCCTGCAGTTTCGCCTCGGAGCCGGAGTGAGCATGATGTATTTCGTGCCGACGGAATTCGCCGGGGCGGATCTCGGCGGGTTTGGATACAAGCTGCGGGTGTCGTTCAATTGGTAGTGAGTAAGTGAGTAAGTGAGTATGTGAGTATGTCGCGGAATCGCGGAGTCGCGGAATCGCGGAGGCGCTGAGGCGCTGAATCGAACGAGAGGTGAGAGATGACAGGTCGAATCGACAGCGCGTTGGTCGGCATCGCGGCCGTCTGCGGACTCGCCGCGGGGGTGGCGTGGGGCTGCAAGACCTCGGAGCCGGAGACGGAGGTCGTGGTGCCGAGTGCGGCGACGCAGGCGCCGGAGTACGAGGGGGACGGGTCGGTGCCGGAGCAGCGCTACGTGGTGCGGATGAGCGACGGGGAGCGCGACTGGGAGGTGCAGTTTCCGGAGGTGGCGACGGGCTACGAGATGAAGATTCCGCTCGAGGACGAGGAGCCGGACGGGCCGCTCGAGTCGGTCGAGTGGGACTCGGACAATCTGACCGAGGCCGACAAGGAGCTGCTCGAGGAGTTGCGGCGCCGGCGGGGCGACATGGAGCGCGAGGGACTTTATGTCGGCGGGCAAAACGTCCACGACGAGGCGGCCGACGAGGGGATCGGGGCGTCGGGCGACGGGGACGAGTCGCCCGAGGAGCAACAGGAGAGTGGCGCGTCCGAGCAGGACTCGGAGAGCGAGGGAGAAGCGGGATCGGACGGGGCCTCCGAGGAGGGCGGCGACGGCGAGCAGGGCGGGGAGGCGAAAAAGGCACCGACGCGTCCGAGCTACCTGCTCGGCATCGAGGAGGTGCGCAAGCTGTACCGGGCCGGCAAATACGAGCTGGCGATGGTCAAACTCAAGAAACTGGAGAAGGCCTACCCCAACGACGTGAAACTGTTGTCGATGGAGGGGACGCTGTGGCGGCGGCTCGGGGAGGAGAATCTGGCGCGCAAGGCGTGGGATCGCGTCTTGCAGATCGATCCGGACAACGAGCAAGTGCGCGAGGCGCAGCAACGCCTCAACGACTCGGAGTGAGATCATGCACGTGATTCTCGGTGGATTGATGGTCGTCGGCACGTTTTTGCTGGCGCTTCAATACAAGTCGATGGAGTTCAGCGGCTTTCTGAACGTCTACGCCGCGATTTTGCTGGGGGGTGTGCCGATCGGGTTGATGATCGCGACCTACCGGTTTTCGACGCTGGCGAAGGCGGTCCGGGGGCTGGGGCGGACGCTGACCTACGATCCGGAGCGCGAGCGCGATCGGCTGGCCGAGAAGCTTCTGGCGTTCGGCCGCGAGGTGCGCCGCGACCGTGGGGTGGAGGCGTCGAACATCCTGGAGTCGGAGTCGGACCCGGTCTTCCAGCGCCTCGGCCGCCACGTCCTCGAGGGGACGAGCGCCGACGAGATCGAATCCGACGCGATGGTCCTGGGGCGCCGCGAGACCGAGGAGTTTCGTCGCTCGGAGACGGTCCTGTCGAGTCTGGGCGATTTTGCCCCGGCGATGGGGATGATCGGGACGGTCATCGGGCTGATTCAGCTTCTGGCCAACATGGAGAGCTTCGAGAATCTCGGCCCCGGGATGGCGATCGCGTTGCTGACGACGTTTTACGGGCTGATTCTCGGCCACGTCGTCTATCTGCCGCTCGCCCGGCTGGTGCGCGATCACGGCGCACAGCGGACCGAAAACATCAATCTCGTGATCGAGGGGATGCTGAAGCTGGCGCGGCGACGGCCGCTCGGCGAGGTGCGCGACGTGATGGGCCTGGGTGACGCCGAGCGCAACGGGTCGACGAGGGGGACGGTCGAATGAGCAGAGGAAGTGGCGCCAACGGAGAGTCCGGGGAGCAGAGCCGATTCGGCGAGCAGTTCGTCGAGTTTTCCGGCTCCGACAACACCGGCGGCTGGCTGGTGACCTACGCCGACATGATGACGATCATTTTGACCTTCATGATCATGTTGTTGTCGGTCTCCAAGATCGCGCACACGAAATTCGATCTGCTGGTCGAGGCGCTGACGGGTCGGAAGGTCGGCAATCTGCACGAGGTCAAAGAGAAGGTCGACCAGGTCGTCGAGAAGGCGTCGCTCGGCGGGGAGGTGACGACGAGCATCGACGAGGACGGACTGAAGGTGCAGTTTTCGAACGCGCTTTTGTTCGCCTCCGGCGAGGCGGAGTTGACCGACGAGGCGCTGGAGGTGTTTCGGCCGATCGCGGACCATCTCGTCGAGGATCTGGAGGCGGCCTACGGGGTGACCATCGAGGGGTATACCGACGACGTGCCGATCGAAAACGGCGAATTCGAGTCGAACTGGGAGCTGTCGACCAGCCGGGCGATTCACGTGATGGAGCGGCTGGCGCGGGAGGGATTCGACCGGCGTCGCATCTCGGTGCAGGGGTTTGCCGACACGCGGGCGGCGACCGACGTGCCGCTGTACGACGAGCAGGCGGTCTCGAAGCTGTCCGACGAGAAGCTCGAAGAGCTGCGGGCGAAAAACCGGCGGGTCGTCATCCGGATCGACCGGCTCGACGAGGACGTGCTGCGGGACATCCTCGGCGAGGAGGCGGCCGAGCGGGTGATCGCGCCGGGGGCGGAGGGCGAGGGCTCCGATGGAGGCGGGGAGGCCGGGGAGCCGACGGAGAGCTCGGGGGGCCTGTTCGACCGCAGCGGCGGTGAGGACGACGGCGGGGGGAACGACTCCGGGCCGTCGGAGCCGCCGATCGAGGAGTGGAAACGACACGACACCGAGGACGGGCGATGAGACGACGTGGATTCGGCTCGAAGCGGCTCGCGGGGGCGGCCTTCGTGATCACACTGCTGATCGGTGCCCCGCTGCTCGCGCAGGGGCCGGGGGGCGGCGGGGGCATGAGTCCCGACGAGCAGATGGCGCAGGAGAAGCAACAACAGGCGATCGAGTCGCAGGCTCGCCAGACCGTCGAGGCGCTGTTCGACCGGCTGTGTCCGGGCCGCTGCGAGCTGGTCGACCTGAGCGCCCGGATGCAGGCGCCGGAGAATGTCGGGAGCGTCGAGCCGGGATTCGGGGCCGGCGGGCAGGGGAGCTTCGAGGTCGAGCCGGAGGCGCTCGAGATGACGGTCCTGCTGGACAGCAAGCTGCCGAGCACCTTCCAGCAGAACATCCCGCGGATGATCGAATACCAGCTCGACGACCTCGCTCCGGAGATCGAGGTGCGCCGGGAGTCGCTCGATTTCCCGGAGCCGCAAAACCGGCCCTCGCCGCCGGAGGAGTCGAGCGGGGAGCGCGAGCGCCGTCCGTCCCCGCCGCGGCGGCCGCCGCCTCCGGCCCCCCGCCCCGAGCCCGAGGAGGAGGAGCCGGACGAGGAG
Source organism: uncultured Bradymonadales bacterium (assembly GCA_964600555.1). Taxonomy (GTDB): domain Bacteria; phylum Myxococcota_A; class Bradymonadia; order Bradymonadales; family Bradymonadaceae; genus CAJXPB01. The sequence goes on along the minus strand of CAZRLK010000030.1, from coordinate 3,558 downwards.
GCCGACGAGGAGGCGGTGGCGGACGAGCAGACCGAAAGCGACGAGGAGCCGCCGGGCGTGTGGGAGCGGTTCGTCGAGGACGTCGCGCCGTGGATCGGCCCGATGCTGATGATGCTACTTTTGTTCCTGCTGGCGATGCCGCTTTTGCGTCGGTTCGCCGAGCTGACCGACCGGGGGCGCAGGGAGCCGGGCGGGGCCGGGAGGCCGGCGGGCGGCGGGGAGTCCGAGACGGACGTCGAGGCGCTTCGCGCCGACCTGACGGAGTCGCGGGCGGTCAAAAACCGGGTGCTACGCCGCTGGATCCAGGAGGATCCCGAGGCGGTCGCGGACCTGGTGCGGCTGCTGGGGCCGGGGATCGTGGCGGATCTGAAATCCGACGAGTCGCTTAAGGCGGAGCTCGAGGAGGTCAGCGAGCTGGTCGCCGGGCGGCGCGACCCGCTGAGTGACGAGGAGATCGAGCGGATCTGCCACGAGGCGCGAGCGAGGCTCAGCTCGGCGCGGCTGACCTACGACGAGCAGGCACTCGACGCCGACTGGGAGTTTCTGGAGGGAGTCAGCGTGGCGACGCTGCAACGGATCGTCCGCTCGTGCGACAGCCGTGAGACGGTCCACGTGGTCGGCCAGCTTCCGGCGACGCTGCGCAGCTCGTATCTCGAGTCGCTGGAGGCCGACGAGCGCAAGGAGCTGTTCATGGCGGCCGGGACCGGCGAGCTGGACAAACGCGAGTCGCGGGAGCTGGCGGCGCGGCTGCGCAAGGCGGCCGACGAGTACGGGCATCTCGGTGCCGAGGCGGAGGGGCAGGCGGCGCTGGTGGTCGACATGCTGGAGTCGCTGTCGGTCGAGGAGCAGCACGAGACGCTGCGCGACCTGGAGCAGACTCGGCCGGAGGTCGCCGAGGCGGTCATGGCGCGGGTGTGTCTGGCGTCGGCGGCGCTGCACGTCCCGGACGCCGTCGTCGCCGAGGCGATCCATCGGATGCCCGTCGACGAGCTGTCGGCGGTGCTCCGGGAGGCGGGCGAGGCGTTGCAGCAGCGAGTTCTGGAGGTGGCCCCCGGCCAGAAGGCCGAGGATCTGCGCACCGAGCTGGCGCTGGAGGCGCCGGTGGCGAAAAGCGAGTATCTGGAGGCACGCAGTCGATTGACCGACGAGTTGCGCGGTGCGATGCGGCGCGAGGGAGAAGATCTGGTGGAGGCGAACCGCCGTGCGATCCGCGGCGGAGCCGAGGCGACTTCGACGAGCGAGGCGAGGCGATGAGACGGTCGACGACGAGCAGACATCGAGCGATCGGCATTCGGTGGTTGATGGCGTTGCTGCTACCGGCGCTGGTGGCGGGTTGCACGGTCATCCGCGAAGTCCCCACCGGCGGGGGCGGCGGAGGCGGCGGAGGGGGAGGTGGGGAAGAGGTCGAGCCGCGGACGGTCGACGTGCTGGTGCAGACGCACCTGCGGCGAAGTGCCGCGAACCTCTCGCAGGATTACCAGCGGATCGTGGGGGAGCTGACCACGCAGCTCGCCGAGCGCAACGTCGAGGTCCGGCGGCTCGCGCTGGCGCCGATGTATCGCCGCCACGGCGGGACGGTGCCGCTTTTGTGGGGGCGCGGCACCGACGCCTCGGACTTTTCGACGCTGGCCGAGGCGATCACCTTTTATACGCGCGACGACGGGGCGACGTATCTGAGCGACGAGTCGGCCGTCGACGGGGAGAATCTGGCGGCGCTCGGCATGCAGCTCGACACCCGCTCGATCTATCACCCCTCCTCGGCGTCGCCGGATGCGCGAGCGTACTTCGGGGAGCCCGAGGACGGGTTCGTCGTCGTCTCGCTGTCGGCGGCGCCGCGCCGATGCGAGGCGGGGGACTCGGAGTGTCGGCTCGACGGCCGGGCGCCGGGCGAGTATTTCGCGTCCGAAAGCGACGGGCGCGCCGATTGGCTGGCGCTGCCGGGGAGCGGACTGCCGGCCTCGGCGATCCACCACACCGCCGTCGTCACCGACGAGGGCGTCGGCTACGAGCAGTTCGCCGACAACTGTCGGTCGCAGCCGCAGTTTCCGAAGACCCGGCTCGACGTGATGGAGCCCTCCGAGACGGCGTATTTCGGGCCTCTGAGCGAATCGATCCGCAGCAACGGCGGTCGGGCGAACCGGGTGTCGCTGTGCGCGGCGATGTCGGCGGATGCCGACGAGGTGCTCGGGGGCGCGGCCGACGAGATCGCCTCGTCGCTGCCCGGGACCGACGGTGGCCGATGAACGAGTCCCGAGGTCGAGATGCGATCGTGTACGGGGTGACGCTCGTCGCCGCGCTCGGGGTCGGGGTGTTGATCGGGCGGAGCGCATGTAGCCCGGAGCCGGAGGTGGTCGTCGAAGAGCGCGTCGTCACGGAGACGCCGGAGTGCCCGCCGTGCCGGCCGGAGGTCGGCGACCCGGAGCTCGAGGATGCCGGTCCGGCGCCGGCCGAGGTCGAGCCGCCGGCGACCGAGCCCCACCGCGAGATGCCGGAGGCGCCGTCGCCGCCCGATCCCGAGACGCGGCGGCGGCTTCTGAGCTGGGTGCGCGACCGGGCGCCGGACCTGCGGGCGTGCCGATCCGGGCGGGCCTCGACGGTGCGGCTGACCGTGACGCTGGCGCTGAGCGACGAGGGGGCGATCCAGCAGGCCGACATCAACGCGCCGAAAGACGACCTCTCGGGGCGGGCACTTCGGTGCCTTCGCGAGCGGATGGTCGACTGGCAGCCGCCGACCGACCTGGTCGCGGGACGCACCGAGATCGTGTTCGGACTCGACCTGTGAGGCACGGCGGGTGCCGACGATCCGCGTCGGATTCGCCAAGACGCCAAGACGCCAAGACGCCAAGAACAACGCCAAGAACCCCCGGCGCGCCTCCCGCAACCGACGGCACCGGCCGGCGGCGAAGCCGCCCGGGTCGCCGCAGCCGGAGCGCAGTGAAAAGCCCGAAGTCCGGCTTTTCATCTGCGTCCGCATGCGGCGACCTCCCGGGAGACGGTGTCTCCCGGGCCGGTGCCTCGATTGAGCCGGTTCTGGCGGGAGCCCGAGGGCGCCTTGGCGTGCTTGGCGAGCTTGGCGCCTTGGCGTAACTGACCCCCGACCGTCGAGACGCCACACGACATCCTGCCGATTCCGATCCGATCCGGCCTCGGGGCGTGCGCTGGAACGTTGGCAGCTTGACATCCGCCCCCCTCGTGTTCACGTTCCGCTGCGAGCAGTCGATATCGAGCGCGACCCTATATGCGCGAGGTTTGCACCATGCCGAAGTTCATTGTCCAGCACGCCCAAGACGAAGGAGAATTCGAAGAGCTCGCTGTCCGCGAGTACGACTCGAACGTCGCGATTCCGGAGCAGGGCGAGATCCTCGAGATCCCCGGTCATGAAAACGACGAGGGAGAGCTGAAGACGTACTTCATCGAAAACGTCGGCCGCCGGCTGACCGAAGGCGAGCCGGAGTACATGCTTTTGGTCAAGGACGCCGAGCAGGTCCGCCGAGAAATCCAGCAGCGCCGCAAGCAAGAGATGCGCCGCATGCAGAAAATGCAGCAGCAGCAAGGCGG
>CAZRLK010000029.1:36630-39124 GCA_964600555.1 uncultured Bradymonadales bacterium | reverse complement strand
CGCCGTGAGTCTGCCTGTCTGAGGGCGGATTTACACAATTTTTCGGACTTGACCGAGGTGAGATGCGTGAGAGAGTGTGTGCGGGACGTGGAATCTGGGTTGTGGTCGTGGCGGGGAGTCTGCTGGTCGGGTGTTCGGACTGCGAGACGGGTGTGCCGCCGGGGGATGCGGCGGCGGATATCGTGGATGCGGGCGGGGGTGGGGAGGTCGGGTCGGTCGACGCGGGGGAGTCGGGGGACGTCGGGGCGGTCGGCGATGTCGGTAAAGCGAGCGATGTCGGCGGGGATGCAGCGAGTGATGCCGGCGGGGGCGGTGACGTGGGAGGCGATATCGCCGACGTCGGTGACGGGGGCGTCGAGGCGGGAGGCGACGTCAGAGACGCCGACGACGGCGGTGGAGGGGAGGCGGTCTGTGGCGACGGAGTCGTCGAGGGAGACGAGGCGTGTGACGACGGCAACACCGAGTCCGGGGATTACTGTGCGGCGGACTGCTCGGAGGTGACCGGCGAGTGTGGCGACGGGGAGTTGCAGGAGAACGAATCGTGTGACGACGGCGAGATTGCCTCCGGCTGCGATTCCGCCCACGACGGGGGCGACGGGACCTGCCAGCCGCCGGGGGAATGCTCGGACGGGTACTTTCTGGACGACGGCGAATGTCTGGCCGAGCAGCGAGAGGCGCACGTGCACGTCTACATCTCGAATACCTGTGAGCTGTCGGTGTCGCCGGCGCAGGTCGAGGTGCCGCCGGGGCAGACCGTCTCGTTCACCTACCACAACCACAGCAGCGACTACGCGGCGGACGTGTGGCTGTCGTACATCGGCGGCTACACCGACCTGCAGCAGGGTGCCACCTGGGACGATTCGTTCGAGCACTGTGCCTCGGCGGGCCGGCCGTACGACCAGTACGCCGACATCTCGATCGCCGGGTTCGACCGCCAGGACCCGAACTGCCCGGGCCACCGGATGGACATCGTCTGTCAGTGATCGCCGCGCTCCCGGCGCCCCGATGTTCGCCGGCCGGGGAGGGGCTCGTGGCGAGAAGATGAAACCGGGCGGGGGGCGGGAGGGTCGTCGCATCCGTCGGTCCGGCGGTTGTCACTTTCGGGGGGATGGACGATCGTAGGGCGAGATTCGACGTGTATCGGGACAGATGTTGCCGCCCATCCAGGTATCGAGGTGCCGATGTTTGACTGGAAAGTCGACCGCGAGTCGCTGCCGGAGCGGTTTGCCGCCGTGCGTGCGGCGACCGAACGCCTCTGCGAGCCGCTGGAGCCGGAGGATTATGTCGTCCAGTCGATGGAGGAGGCGAGTCCGGCGAAATGGCATCTGGCGCATTCGACGTGGTTTTTCGAGAAGTTCGTCCTCGACGAACATCTCGGCTGCGAGGCGGTCGATCCGCGCTACAACCACATCTTCAACTCGTATTACCGGGCGGCGGGCACGCCCCACAGCCGCTCCGAGCGGGGGATGTTGTCGCGGCCGACGGTCGACGAGATCGAGGCGTACCGGGCGCGGGTCGACGAGCGGCTCCGGGAGGCGGTGGCGGGCCGCGGGCGGGAGGATGGCGACCTGGCGAAACTGGTCGAAGTCGGGCTGCACCACGAGCAGCAACACCAGGAGCTTTTGGTGACGGACCTGATGCACATGTTCGCCCAGAACCCGCTTTGCCCGGAGGTCTTCGACGAGCCGGACGAGCCGGATGAGCCGGACAAAGGGGCGGCGGTGCCGGCGGTCTCGTGGCGTCGATTCGACGGCGGGGTCCGCGAGATCGGCTACGACGGCCCGGGGTTTTCGTACGACAACGAACGGCCTCGCCACGAGGTGGTCGTCCGGCCCTTCGCGATCGCCGACCGGCCGGTGACCTGCGGGGAGTTCATCGAATTCATCGAAGACGACGGCTACGAGCGGGTGCAGCTGTGGCTGTCGGACGGCTGGGAGGCGGTCCGGGAGCACGGCTGGGGCCATCCGCTGTACTGGACTCGCCGCGACGGGGAGTGGCATCGGTACACTCTGAGCGGGTTGCGTCCGGTCGACCCGGCCGAGCCGGTCTGCCACGTCAGCTACTACGAGGCCGACGCGTACGCCCGCTGGGCCGGGGCGCGGCTGCCGACCGAGGCCGAGTGGGAGATCGCCTCCCGGCAGGTGGAGCTGGAGGGACATTTCGCCGGGCGGGGGCGATTCCGGCCGCGGCCGGTCGGGGCCGAGGCCGACCGGCCCCTGGGGCAGATGATCGGCAGTCACTGGGAGTGGACCGCCAGTCCCTATCAGCCGTACCCGGGCTTCGAGGAGTTCGGCGGGAATCTCGGCGAGTACACCGGCAAATTCATGTGCAACCAGCGGGTGTTGCGGGGGGGCTCGTGTGCGACACCCGCCTCGCACATCCGGCGGACGTACCGGAATTTCTTCTATCCGGAGGCGCGGTGGCAGATGACGGGGTTTAGGTTGTGTAAAGCAGCGGCTGAGCGGCTGAGCAGTTGAGCAGCTAAGCGAACTGC
>CAZRLK010000029.1:0-36620 GCA_964600555.1 uncultured Bradymonadales bacterium | reverse complement strand
GGCTCGGCGGCGACGCCGGCCTCGCACATCCGCCGCACCTACCGGAACTTCTTTGACCCGGAGGCGCGCTGGCAGATCACCGGGCTGCGGCTGGCGCGCGACCCGTGACGGCGGACCGGGTGTCGCGCCGGGGGAGGGGCGCTCAGCGTCGCATCGGGATCAGCGTCGCATCTGCAGGAGGCGGCGAAACAGCTTCTCGACGGTCGGGGTCAGGCGGGTGCGGTTGTAGGCGTCGCCGGTCGCGCGGATGGCGCCGGCGGTGGTCGGGTACGGGTGGATGACGTCCGCCAGCGAGTCGAGCGTCATGTCGGCGCGCATGGCGACGACGATCTCGGCGATCAGGTCGCCGGCGTGGGGGGCGACGATGGTGGCGCCGAGGATGGCGCCCGAGGGGTCGGCGTGGAGGCGGACGAACCCGTCGGTGGCGCCCTCGACCAGGGCGCGGTCGACCTCGGCCATCGGCTGCTCGAAGGTCTCGTAGTCGATGCCGCGCTCGTCGAGTTCCCGGGGATACGGCCCGACGTGCGCCAGCCCGGGGTCGGTGTAGGTGCACCACGGGATCACCAGGTCGTCGAACGATCGGCGGCCGAAAAACAGGGCGTTGCGGACGACCATCCGGGCCATGACATCGGCGGCGTGGGTGAACTGATAGCGCGTCGCCACGTCGCCGACGGCGTACACGTCGGCGTTGGTCGTCCGGAGGCGGTCGTCGACCTCGATGCCGGTGGTCGAGTCGAACTCGACGCCGGCTGCCTCGAGGCCCAGCCCGTCGACGTTGGGGCGGCGGCCGGCGGCGACCAGCAGGCGGTCGCACTCGACCTCCGTGCCGTCGGCGAGCGCCAGGTGGACCGGGCCGTCGTCGTCGGCATCGTCGGGGCCGGAGACGCGTTCGATGTCGGCGCCGAGCCGGAAGTCGACGCCGTCGTCGGCGAGGGCGCGGCGGACGATCCGGGCGGCGTCGGGCTCCTCGGCACCCAGGATGCGGTCGCGTTGGTTGAAGACGACGACCTCGGAGCCGAGCCGGGCGAACGCCTGGGCCATCTCCGCGCCGATCGGACCGGCGCCGACGATGCCGAGCCGGTCGGGCCGGTCGGTCAGGTTGAACAGCTCGCGGCTGGTCAGATGCGACGTCTCGTCGAGCCCCGGGATCGGCGGGGTGGCGGGCCGGGCGCCGGTGGCGATACAGGCCTTCGCAAACGCCAGGCGCGTGTCGTCGACCTCGAGGCTGTTCGGGCCGACGAACTCGCCGTGGCCGAGAAAGACGTCGACGCCCAGCTCGCGGGCGAACCGCTCGGCGGAGTCGTGCGGGGAGATGTGGGCGCGCACCGAGCGAACCCGCTCCATGACTCGCTCGAAGTCGACCTGCACCTCGCCGTCGACCCGGATGCCGAACCGCTCGGCGTCGCGGACCTCGGCGGCGGCCTTCGCCGAGCGCAGCAGGGTCTTCGAGGGGACGCACCCGAAATTCAGGCAGTCGCCGCCCATCAGGTGCTTTTCGACGAGCGCGACCTTGGCGCCGAGTCCCGCCGCGGCGGCCGCGGCCACCAGCCCGCCGGTGCCGGCGCCGACGACGACCAGGTTGTAGCGCGGCTCGGGGTCGGGGTTCACCCAGCCGGGCGGGCCGACCCGGTCGAGCAGCTCGACGTTTTGCTCGTCCATCGGCTCGAGGCCGATCCGGTCGAGGGCCTCGGCCGGGCGAAGCTCGATCTGGTCGGGCAACCTCTGGCGCAGGTTGTCGGCCCCCTGCAGCGAGTCGGCCGCATCGCGGAGGTCGGCCCACGAGAGGGGGCGCTCTTCGTCGTCCGCCTCCAGGCGCGTCCGGCGGCCGTGGTCCTCGTCGTCGGCGAACCGGTAAAACAGGTGGTCGTCGCGGAAGGGGTGATCGCGGGTGACGTGGTGGAAGAGGCCGGCCTCGAGGAGGCGATCGCCGAGCCTTTCGGCCTGCCCGCGGTCGTCGGCCAGCCCGGCCTCGACGAGCCGGTCGCACGCCTCCGAGCCGACGAAACACTGCTCGTAGGTCTGCAGGTGGTAGCGGCGGTCGCGAACGTCGACGAGGTCTCGGAAGCGGTCGGCGAGTTCGTCGAGGTCGGGGTCGGTCCGCTCGGTCATGGAGGCGTGTGGCAGGGGGAGGGTTCGGGAGCGTCGGCGGTGGAACTCGAAGCCGGCCCCCCGAGGGCAGCTCGATTACTGCGGGCAGGTCTGGCCCTCGTCGACGCAGTGGCCGTTGATGCACTGGCCGGGGCTGGGCATGCCGGTACAGCAGACCTGGTCGGGACCGCACGGGTTGCCCGCGCAGTCGGGGTCGTTGCAGTCGGTACACCCGTCGCCGTCGTTGTCGACGCCGTCGCCGCACTGGGTTTCGGTCCCGGTCGTACAGGCGGGTTCGCCGCGGCAATCGTCGTCGTCGCAGTCGACGTCGCCGTCGCAGTCGTTGTCGAGGCCGTCGTCGCAGATCTCGGAGGCGCCGGGGTGGACGGAGGCCTCCTCGTCGTTGCAGTCGCCGTCGCCCATCGGGCAGACCGAGGGCGTGCCGACGACGGTGAGGTCGGCGTCGCAGTAATCGTCGCCGTCGTCGTCGCAGCCCTCGTCGACGTCGCCGTCGCAGTCGTTGTCGAGGCCGTCGCAGGTCGCCTCGTCGGCCTCGTAGCCGCCCGGCTTCTGGCAGTTGCCGTCGGAGTCGGTCGTCGCCGTGCCGCAGACACCGTCCGATTCCCCGTCGTAGTCGCACGGGCAGCCGGGGTCGGTGCATCCGCCGGCGTCGTCGTTCCCGCTCGCGTCGTCCTCCCCGCCGGTGTCGTCGGCCGGGTCGCCGGTGTCCTCGCCGGTCGCATCGGAGGGCTCGCCGCCGTCGGCCGGGTCGGTATCGTCGGGGGCGCCGTCGGTATCGTCGGAGGGATCGGAGGCGTCTCGATCGTCGTCGCGGGTGTCGCGCTCGCTGGAGCCGTCGGCGGTGGCCCGCCCGTCTTCGGATTCACCCGGGGCGTCGGTGGCGGCTTCGACGTCGGCGGCGTCGGATTGGGACTGGCCGCGATTCTCGGAGGCGGTGTCGTTGCTGCAGGCGGGGAGAGCGAGGAGCGAAGCGAGGAGGGCGGTGGCTGCGAGGGCGTGGGGTCGATACGTCATGGCGTGCGTGGGGTCCGAGAAACGAGTGCGGCGTCGAGGTATCGTCTGGTGATTTTCGACTGTAGAGGGCGATGGGCGCGATGTCTATGCAGGGATGGGCGGTCGGGCGAGGTGACGCCGTTCTCGCTCCCGAGGGGATCGACCCCACGGTCGCGAGCGCCGGCGAGCCGCCGGCGCCCCGGAATCGTGTGGGGGAGATGCGCCTCGGTCGGGGGAGGTGACGACGTTCCGGCGTGGCGGCGAGCGCCGGCGCTCTCGGATCGTGTGGGGGGCCCTCGGACTGGCGAGGTGACGACGTTCTCGCTCCCGAGGGGGATCGACCCCTCGGTCGCGAGCGCCGGCGAGTCAGCATCGTGAGTGTCGAGGCGTCGCACGCGAATCGGGAGCGTCGAGGTGCCGAGGTGGCAACGAGACTTGCCGCTCGACTGCAAGGTCGAGTTGGCAGCCGGCCGTGCCGGCCCTTCGGCGTCGGGGGGCGCCTCCCGGAGGAGGCGGGTGATATCGGCTGGATCGCGACTTGCACTTCAACATGCACGACTGACTGAGACGCCCACTCGACTCGCTTCTCCGACGGGAGACGTCATGAACGGACGGATGCTTCGACGATGCTGGACGATGCTCGCTCTCGCTGTGTTGACCCTGGCCGGATGCTCCGAGGCGATGCAGGAGGGGCCCGCCGGTAGCTCGGACGACGACTCGTCGGCCGAGGATGGCGAGGTCGAGCTGGTCGCCCCCGGCAAGGCCGACAACTACTATTCGAACGTCTCGAAAGAATACGAGATGACGGGGACGATCCCGGTCGAGATGACCGCCGAGGAGTTCGAGGACGAGGCGACGCGCAACGACGAGATCTCGCAGCGGACCACGGCGGTCGGGTTGTATCTGACGGCCTACATGACCTCGAAGCTCGAGGACCTGTTCGACAACATGGACTACGGGGGCTTCAAGTCGATGGTCCGCAACCACTCGGTCGAGCGCGAGGACGTCTCGGAGTCGGGCGAGAACACCTACCAGGTGAAATTCACCATCGACGTCGCGGGACCGAAGGACCTGCCGAGCGAGCTGGCCGCCGACGGGGCCGAGCGGGTCGAGGGCGGCGTGCAGTTTCCGATGCAGATGCCGGAGGGAGCGACCGCCGACCGGGACTCGGCGAGTTCGAGCACGCCGCGCAACTTCGACCCGGCGGACCACGAGGAGAGTGAACTGGAGACCGTCGAGCTGACCGCCTCGCCGCTGCCGAAGATCAACGACTCGTATCCGCACTACCGGTCGTTCGCCGCCGACGGCGTCTACGACATCACCGTCGTCTTCGGCCACGACTACAACGAGGACCGCTGGGACATCCAGACCGCCGAGGAGGTCTACGAGACGCTCGTCGACGAGGGCTTCGAGAGTCCGGCGGCGTCGTTCGAGGACCTGTCGGCCTCGAGCGGGCCGTTCACCAAGGTCGTCGACGGGGCGGGCATCGAGGACCAGGACGAGGTGGCGATCGAAGTTCGGCTGCTGCACGCCGACATGTTCGAGGGGCGGCGCGCCGAGCAGCGCGAGCAGACGATCGAGGAGTTGCGCGAGCGCGACGTCTTTTATTACTGGGGGCACGCGGGCCCGTATTTCGGGTTTTCACTCGGGCCGAACAGCCGGGCCGACATCGACTACGACGAGATCAAAGAGCTGGAGTTGAGCGACAAAAACCAGCTCGTGATCGCCTCGGGCTGCCAGACGTACTCGCAGTACGCCGACGTCCTGCTGGCGAACCCGGCCAAAAGCGAGGAGAACCTCGACGTCATCACGACGGTCAACTACTCGAATCTGGCGGCGGGCGACGCGTTGCTCGAGCCGCTGGTCGACGCCAGCCGCGAGGGCTACCACCGTCCGGCCTCGTTTTACGAGCTGATCGAGAAGGTCAACGAGCCGTTCGCGACCAGCCGCATGGACACCTTCTACGGGGTCATCGGCATCGACGGCAATTCGCGGGTCCACCCGTACGGAGAGACCCCGTCGATTGGCGAGTCGTGTCAGTCCAACCGCGAGTGCGGGGCGAACCCGGAAGCGAACCTGTGCGTGCAGGGCAAATGCGCGGTGCGGACGCTGACGAAAGCCTCTTGTCCGGGAGAGAGCGAGTTCTTCTATCTCACCCGAGACGGCGAGCGGGTCGAGGGTGGCATCTGCTACGAACGGTGAGTGAGGGAGTGAGTAGTCGAGTAGGTGAGTAAGTGAGTAGTCGCGTAGGGGAGTTAATGTGAAAAAAACGGCCTGGGGGGCTGGCCGGCGCTCCGGGAGAGATTCCGGGAGCGCCGGCCTTTTTTGTGTCGGGGGGCGGGCGGTCAGTCGCGCAGGTCGGCGTCGGTCTCCCAGTTGGCGTCGTAGAAGCCGTAGCGGCTGGTGGCGGTGGACTGGCCGGTGGCTTCGAGGACCTGGAAGTCGGGCATGCCGCGCCGGGAGCTGAAGGGCATGAACAGCGGGTGGAGCAGGATGTTTTCGTTTTGCGGCCGGGCGAAGACCGCGGCGCCGAGCCGGTCGCCATCCGGGAAAGCGGTGACGCCGACGATGGTGGTGTAGGTGTGATCGCCGACGGTCAGGTCCTGGCCGTCCCACGAGAAGGGTCGATCCTCGGCCATGCCGGCCTCGTCGGGGTCGAGGCCCACATAGATCAGGTTGTAGTTCTCGCGGATCGACTCGTCGAGTTTCGCGAGGGGCACGGCGCAGGCGTAGCCGTTGCCGCGGACCGACCACGACGAAGCGAGGTAGGTGGCGTACTGGCGGAAGTACTCGGAGTCGTCGAACGGGTACACGAAGCAAAACGGGTCGCGGTAGACCTGGTTGAGCGGTCCGTGCTGCTCGGCGGTCTTGCCGTCCTCGGGGCCGATGCGCAGGGTGCCCTCGGGGACGGAGTGGGAGTCGCCGTCGACGACGATCTCGGTGATGCCCTTGTCGCCCAGGGCGTCGCCGTCGATCTCGAGCGACCGGGCGTTGGTGGTCGTCAGCTCGACGGTCTCCTCACCGGTGGTCGTCGAGCTGAGTTCGACGTCCTGCATCGGCGTCTCCGAGGAGTCGATCTTCACGTACGAATGCTCGGGGCCGTACCAGGGGCCGGGGGTGCGGTAGTCGAACTCCAGTTCGTGGGGGTCGAGGGTGCGGTTGCGCATCATCGTCCAGGCCGCCGGCCAGTCGACGCAGTCGGTCCCCTCGGCCTCGTCGCCGTCCCACCAGTGCTCGGCGCCGGGCTCGAAGTGGCACTCGACGTCGTCCTCGTCGGGGATCGTGTCTCTGGCCTTCTGGCACATCTTCTCGCCCTCGGCGGTCGGGACGTTGGTGTCGGCCTCGCCGTGGATGAGGTAGACGCTGCGGTTTTCGATGTTCGGCAGATACACCTGCGTGTCGCTGTGGGCCCGTGAGCGAGCGAGGGTGCCGTCGGGGCGGCTCATCGCCCCTCCCGGCGGGTACGAATAGATCGACTCCCAGCCGGCGCTCGGGACCAGGGTGGCGAATTCGCCGGGGTTGTGGACGCCGACATGCCAGGTGCCGTGGCCGCCCATCGAGTGGCCGGTGATGTGGACGCGCTCGTCGTTGATCGCCCAGCGCGAGCGGGCATCGTCGAGCGACGCGAGGGCGTTGAAATGCCCCCACTCCTCCCAGTTGAAGCCGAATTTGCGGCGGTTGGTCGGCGAGATGATCCAGGCCCACTCCTTGTCGGAGTACGAGCCGACCAGCCCGCCGCCGTCGACGCCGGCGCCGTGCAGGGACATCACCAGGCCGTAGTCGCTGCCGGCCTGGTAGTTCGCGGGCGGCCGGACGCCGTAATACTGCACGGAGCCGTCGACCGGGCTGACGAACGTCTGGCGGAAGGTCTCGTCGGCGGCCCGGGTCTCGAGCTCGTAGCTGAATTCGTAGGCCCGTTCGAGTTCGCAGGCGTCGATCCGAAGCTCGGCGGTGATCGTCTCGCCGGCCTCGCTCCACTCCGATTTCGGGCTCAGCCGGAAGCCGAGCTGGGTGCGGCTGTCGGGGCCGATGGCGGGGAATTCGCGGGTGGTCCCCTCGAAATGCTCGTTTTCGACGACCTCGGCTTCGACGTCGGTGAGGGCCTGGTCGAACAGGTTGAGGACGTGGAGGCCGAGCGGGAGTTCGCGGGCGTGGCCGACCCGCAGGTGGGGGTAGCTGGCGTCGTCGGTGTCGACGGCGATCTCGCCGGGGGCGTCGGTGAGGGTGACGCGCGGGGTGGCGCGGCCGGTGTAGCGGACGACGATGCGATTGTTGCCGGGGTCGAGCGGGACGGGCACCAGGTAGTTGTACCCGTAGATGTCGCCAGAGTAAGGGGTGCCGCCGGCGAACAGCTCGTACATGCCGTTCATCTCGGCGACGAGGATTCGCCGCTCCTCGACCTCGACGGTAGTGGCGGCGTAGCCCATGTGGCCGCCGGACGGCTCGGAGCCCTCGAACACGCCGGTGTCGGTCGGCTCGACGGCCTCCCAGGTGGCGCCGGCGGCCTGTTCGCCGTCGTCGGGGACGGTGAAGTTGCCGGTGCGGACGGCGGGGCGGATACCGTCGTCGTCGGTCGGCACCTCGGTCGTCACCCACGGGCCGGTCTCGACGGGCTGGCGGTCGCCGAGGGCGGCCGGCGAGGAGTCGCGGCACTCCTCGACCAGCTCGCGGTCGTGCTCCCAGCCGCCGTCGGCGTCGCCGGTCGCATCCGGCGCGTCGGAGGTGTCGCGCCGGGGGGCGTCGGTCCTCGGACCGGCGTCGTTCGGGGAGGCGTCATCGTCGGGGGAGGTGTCGGCCCCGGCGTCGGCTCCGGCATCGAGGTCGATCCGGAGCGGATCGGAGTCGCCGTCCGCTTCCGAGGAGCAGGCAGCGAGCACCAGCAGGGCGGCGCCGACGATCGTCGCAGAGTGTACGCGAGGGCGAGTCATGGGGACCTCTGAGGGCGGGGTGTCGAGGAGCAGCTTCTATGCAGCCAACTATCACGATCGCCGGCGCGAATCCAATGCGGAGCGGGGTCGGGCGGTCCGAGCGAGGGCGGGTGTGAGACGCTCGCTTTCCCCGGGGCCGCGTGCAAACTTGGAGCGTCGTGTGGACGAGACGACAGGGAGGTTCGATCATGGCAAACTCATCCGAGACATCGCGGCTCGTCGGGATCAATCACGTCGTCCTGGAGGTCGGCGACCTCGAGGCCGCCCTCGATGTTTACGAGCGTCTGTTCGACTTCCAATACCGCAGCCGCGGCGAGTCGCAGGCCTTTCTGGACATGGGCGATCAGTTCCTCGCGATATCGGAAGGGCGTGAACAGGGGGCGGATCGGCACCGACACTTCGGGCTGGTCGTCGACGACCGCGAACCTCTTCGCGACGCGCTCGAAGCGACCGACGCCGAGATACTCCCCGGGGGTGGCCTCGATTTTCTCGACCCCTGGGGTAACCGCATCCAGGTCGTCGAATACGGCGACATTCAGTTCACGAAAGCCGAGCAGGTGCTAAGCGGCATGGGGCTCGGGGAGCTCGAGAAGACGCCGGACGCCCTCGAGCAACTTCGCCGCAAAGGTCTGGCGGAGGATCCCGACGGGGAGTAAGCCCCGGCCGGCGACTCACCGAAGACATGTGAGCAAGTCCTCCGAGCGGCCCGTCGTGCGAGGCGGAACCGGCCTCAGTACGTGACGATGTCGAGCAGGAGGAATGTGATTCCTGCGTCCGGCGAGTCGACGCGGCCCTGCTGGGGGTGATCGTCGTATTTTGTCGTCGACGCGTATCGTCCCTTTCATGCCTGCATTGTCAGGCCCTGCATTTTCATCGCGACTGTTCCTGGAAGTAACGGATCTGCAGCAGAGTCGACGAATCCCGCTGGAACGGTTTTCCCTCCGGCTGCATCTCTTCTTTTATTGTTATGTGACGATATTGTCACATGAATTGACGGCCACGAATTGAGCACCTATAACACGCCGTGTCGGGAACGCGGTGACGGGATGACGGGAGAGATGAGCGAGGAGTCCTTCGACGAACTTTTCAGGGCGTTGGCCGATCCGACGCGCCGCGAGATCATCGATTTGCTGCAGGAGCAGCCGGGTCAGAACGTCTCCGAGCTGACGGAGCATTTCGAGGTGACGCGGTATGCGATCATGAAGCACCTGAAGACCCTTGAGGAGGGCAACTTGGTGGTCAGTCGCAGGGAGGGGCGTTCACGGCGTCTGTATGTGAATCCGATGCCGCTCCAGACGATGTACGAGCGGTGGCTGTCGAGGTACAGCGCCGCGGTGGCGTCGGGATTGGCGGCGTTCCAACGGGAACTGGAAGAAGAGGAGAAACCGATGGCTGGTATCGAACACGTCTTCGAGCTGTACATTCAGGCGACGCCCGAGCGGGTCTGGCGAGCATTGACGGACCCGGACGAGACCGTGAACTACTATTTTGGCACCCGGGTCGAGAGTGACTTCGAGCCCGGCTCGCCGCTGAGATACCGGCACCCCGACGGGAAGGTCGGCATTGAGGGCGAAATCGTGGAAGCCGAGCCGCCCGAGCGGCTGGTGCACACCTTCGATTTTCCGCACAACGACGATCCGTCGAGCCAGGTAGTCTTCGAACTGGAGGCGATGGGCGAGAACCTTACGAAGTTGACGGTGATCCACGAGGCGTTCGACGAGGAGAATGAAACGTATCATTCCGTCTCGGACGGTTGGCCCAAGGTCTTGAATGGTCTGAAGACCTACGTGGAGACCGGAGAGTCGCTCCGGTTCTCCGACTCGGAGTGAGGGGGGCCGTTGAGTGACGATCTCCAGTAACATGTGGTGCGCTCCCTTCAATACGAACAAGGAAACGCCGACTATCAGGCGAGGGCGTTTTCGTGGCCGGAATCGCGCATGAACAGGAAGTTCGGCCGGAAAAGCGTGCCGGTCAGCGTATCTACGCCGGTTCGGATCTCCTCGGCGGTCGTCTCCCGCGCATACACGCCTTCGTCGCGAAACGACTCGCCGATCTCGTCGAGGGCCTCCAGCAGACCGGCGTTGCCGACGACCCAGCCCTCGCGCACGAACATGATGACACCGACGATCGTCATCACCGTCGGCCGAAAGACGCCGGCAAAGGTGCCGAATTTGGCCGGGCCGGCTTCCTTTTGCTCGTCGAGCTGCTGTTGGAGGGAGTCGGACTCGTCCACCATCGGCGCCCCTCGGGCTACGACCAGAGCAACACACGGCAACCGCTGTCGAGTCGGCGGCGTCGGCTCGAAGCTGACGCCGACGATCCCGCGGCGGGAAGCAGACGCTAGCAAATCATCTCGATTTCACCACACGCTGTGCGCGATTCGGGAAAGGCGCGAGCGGCGCAGCGGTGTCGACTCTGGATCTTGTGGAATAGTCGCACCGGGCCGGGCGTTATTCGGGTCAATGCGGCGGTCGTTGTTGTTTGCGCCGAGGACGCGCGATTTTGTCGAAGGCCGAGTCACCATACTGGACGTGGACGCTGGGGCTGTTGACGGCCGCCAGCACGTGTCTGGTGGCGGTCGGCTCCGAGGCCGCCGGTGAGTGTGAGGACGACTGCGGTGCGGCGATGCCGTCGTCGGATTCGGCGCCCGTCCAGTGTGGCGAGATGCTGGTGGCGGCCAGCCCCCAGGTTCGGCTGCTCCCGGATTCGACCCCTTCCGGCGGTGAGGCGGATTCCCCGCTGGTCCTCGAGGCGTCGGCGGGGATTCATCGCCACGCGTCGGCTCGCAGCCAGTTGATGATCGAGCCGGGTCCGCCGCTTTATCTCGTCGCCCCGAGCCACTCTCCCCCCGAACCGTTCGTCTCCGCCGCGAGATCCGAGCTCGGGTGACCGACACGCCATCGCCGGCGGGGACCCCTCCAGAGGCGAACACGAACAATTCGACGGGACCGGGCTGCATGACGCCCGACCGGACGGGTCGGCTGCGGGTGCCGTATGGCATCCGCGGGGCCGCGGTCTCGCATCGGCTTTGCGACGAGACGGGAGCACCCATGCAACGCGACGAACTCTTTTGTGAAGAAGTCCCTTCGACGATCGAGCTGACCGGCCAGACGGCCTCCAGCCCCGAGCCGGCCGACCTGGAGGTCCGGTGGCTGACGCTCGAGTTGCTCGAGCTGATCGGGGGCCATCCCCGGGAAGCGCGACACCTGAACAGCCGGACGATCCTGCTCGGGGTCGAGTCGTGTGCGGATGCCGGAGCCCCGGAGCCGACGGCGACCGGGCAGGTGACCCGCGGGGTGTACCTGATGAGCTACGGGCTGTACCGCCCGGCGCTGCGACAGTTCGAGCGCGCCCTCGACGGCCGGATCGACGAGGCTCTCGAGCCGATCGCGCGGCTCGCCCTCGAGGCCCACGCGTTCAGCCTGCTGCGCATCGGCTGCGAGCGGGATGCCCGCGAGGAGTTCGAACGGTTGATCCGGCGTCAGCTCGGCGAGGGGGCCGAGCCCGCGCCCGCGGCGCTCGATCACGTCACCGAACTGGTGGGAATTCTCCGGATAAGCGGCGCGCTCGAGGCGTGAAGCCGGCCGGGGGGCGGCGGCGTGCCCGCTCCCCGCGCCCCGTGCGACGGGGGCGGAACGACACCGGGGCCGAAGGTCGCACGCGAGAACGCGCCGCCGGCTACACGAATGCGCCGAGAGGCGATTCCAACCGAATTGACGGGGCGAAAAAAGAAGGAAAAGGTGCGCCGGGCAAGAGCGAGCGTACAACCGGCAGCCAACTCGACGGTGTGGGGGGATATGCCGCTTCACCGCCCGGCGCAGCCCGTAGGTATGACGACCGAGACGATCCTGTCAAGTGGGATTGATCGAAATCCGCGCGGGCCGCTCGATCACACGTCAACCGCCGGGGGCGGGTCGGTCCGTTCCCCTCCGAAGCTCGCTGCATCTGTGAGATATCCAGTCGGGACGCTCGGATTCGAACCGAGGACCTCATGCACTCTATGCACATTTGCCGGGACCTGGCGAGTTACGGGTAAACACTCTAACATACTGATTTCCTTGGGGATCGGGGTGGAGCTGTTACGGTGATTTATGGCAGTTTCGAGGTGGGCTGGTCACTCTATGGTCACTATTCTTGCCTGGTGGTCGAAACCCCGAAGGCCTCGTCGATGCGTCTGACGAAAAAGCGAATCGAGTCGCTGGCCGGGGCCCTGGACGACATCGACAACGTCTACATGCGCCGCTACTACTGGCTCGTGTTGCTCACCGCGACCCGGTGGAACGAGATGCTCGAAGCGGGGTGGGAGCACGTCGACCTCGAGCGACGCGAGCTTTTCCTCCCCGACACGAAAAACGGGACCGACCACACCGTGCCACTCTCCGTCGCAGCGTTTCAGATGTTCGTCGACCTGCCGCGCCAGGAGGGCAATCCGTGGGTGTTCTGCTCGCACATCGAGGGCCAGCGCATCCGGGAGGTCAACCAGCGCTGGCGAGAGGTCCGCGAGGAGGCCGGGCTCGATGACGTGGTACTCCACGACTTTCGCACACGGGAGGATTCATGAAGTGCCAGATCTGCAAGAAGGGCGACACGCGTTCTTCGACCACGACCGTCACCCTGGAGCGCGACGGGAGCACGCTCGTGTTCAAACACGTGCCGGCCGAGGTCTGCGAGGTGTGCGGGGAGTCGTATGTCGACGAGGGGACGACCTCGAAGCTGCTCGAGCAAGTCCGCAGCGCGACCGACCACGGCGTCGAGGTCGACGTTCGGGACTGGCAGCGAGCGGCGGGTTGACGGGAGGTTCAGGGCGGCCGTGGTATCCTCCAAACCTAGCTCGAGAGTCTCGAAGGCCTTGTCGGCCTTTCCTTCAAGCTTGGCGACAACATCGTTGAAAGCTCTCCGGGCGGCCTGCGGACTGTCGCGGGTCGATGCCAATGACCGCCCGTATGGCGAATTGCAGATGGCGAAAATCCTCGACGCCTGCGGGCCGGCGCGACCTACAAGTTGGCCTGCAAGTCGACGTTCGCCCCTGCACCGGATGCGTGGCACGATCGCATCTACACAGCTGTCGTCCAGCGAATTTGTTGCGAACTGTCGGTGCATACTGCACAAAGATTGAGTGGAGCGCGCCCCGGACGGTGAGCACCAACAGGCCCAGTGTCAGAGTGACGCCAATTGTGGTGGGACAGACTCGTGCTCGGCGGCGATGAAGTACTTCAGGGATGCGTCCCGCGGAACTTCGACGAGAACAGGAACAGTGCACCGTGCGAGCTGTTGTGTGACTGAAGCCCATATCTGAAGTTTGACTTTATCCTGACCTTCGCCAAGTCAGCGTATTATTCGTGTCTCAGACCTCCGGATCTAGAGAGCGAGTATGAAACGCACGTTCATTGTGTTCGTTATCGTCACGTCGGTTCTCCTCGCTGCTTGCGCGTCCAATCTGAGGCCGCGTTACGACGGGTACAACCCGCAGAGCACTGACGGCATCGAGTGCAAGTCGAATTGCAAGTCGCTGTACCGCTCCTGCAAAGAAACAGCGCTGAACAAGTGTACAAACAAAGTGGGGGTAGAGTGCACGACCGGTTCGCCGCTGGTCGACGAGGACATCAACGATTGTCGGGATAGAGAGGAGAAGTGCCTCAAGGTCTGCGAGAAACCATCGGACGGAGGAAGTTCCAAAAAATAACAGTCCGATCCGCCTCGTTACTGGCCGGTGGTTGGGCTGTGATTTGACGCCTCACCTCTCCGCTTGGCGCCGACGCGGTTCACACGGTCGTGTTGGATGGGCTCGAACGCTCGGTTTCGGTCGGGCTCCATCGCGCCCATGGCCGCATCACGAAACGCGTCCACTCCGATTGCGCCCGCCGTATCTAGCTCGTGGGCAACCTGGATGTGAAGCAAGTACTCGGTCCCCTTGGGGCGGTAACAAATTGGTGGAAGTCGATGAGGAAGAGACAAAAGAGGGCAACGTGATCGGCAACATCAAAGCTGAGAGAAGTTCGGCTGGGGATGGATGGAGGCCGACGCGCGCCCAAGTCGAGAGGCTGGCAGAGTACACCGCACCGAAGACTTACAAGGCGCTTACCGACATTCCTGGCCTAGAGTGGGAGGACAACACCCCCAAACACGGGGACTGGGAAGTTTTCAACGACGCATTTGGTGATACGGTTGGGATTGACGATGAAGAGGCATCTTGGTTTGTCGAGGCCTACGAGGACAAGATCGACGAGATGACCGACGACGAATGACGACGACATGTCCGAGTGGCCTGAGCACGGTGTTGCAACCGTCAGCTAGGATCGAGCCCGGCTTGAGAAGATCGAGAAGAACCTCAAGGCCAGCGCCAACGACGAGACAGATTGAAGGCTCGCCCCGGTCCGCCGGGGTGACATGTGAGCGGGGGAGATAGCAGGTGGGCCGCGACCGACAGCGGCACCCGTAAATAGAAGCGCCCGCCGAAGGTGCTGGCACACCAACAGCGGGCTGACACCCGCGACGACGTAGGCGTCACGGATGCTGCGGGCGACCGTAGCACTTGAATCAATGGCTTCAATTGCTTTACGTCTGCATGTTCGCCTACCTCTCGTCGCTCCATTTCCCATGACCAGGAGCGACACCATGCAATTCGGAGAGTTTTTCAAGATCGTTTGTTGCGAAAATGGTATCCACGACGAGGGGCGCATCGCGCTTTCCTATCTGTGGCATCGCCTCGACGAGGAGGATGTCCCGCCCTCGCCTGTCGAGACTGCGTGCCGGGATGATTGGGAGCGTCTGGAGGGGTGGGCCGAATGGGCCGATGCGCTCGCCGGCACGGACGTGCTGCCCGATGACAAGGCAGACGACATCATTCCCGCCCTCCGCGCCGTGCTTTGCGAGGAGATCGACAAGACGGCCTACAGTTTCGAGAGCCTCGTTCGGATCATTCGGGGATGGAAGCCGTACCAGATACCGCCGATTGTCGAGGCGGGCCGAGCCCTGCAACGATCGACAGCTACACCGGAGAAATCGAAAGGTCGTTTGAGGGCGAGGGACGATACAGCGAAAGCCCCGCCTCTCTCGTCTTCGCGTGGGCAAACTTCATCCGACTCAGAGCAGAAGAGGTCTTGCCGAGTCTGGACGAGTGGCTGAAGGGGGAGGCGAGCGACGACCGCACCGACGAAGAACGGGAAACGATTTCCGCTATCCGTGATTGGTTCATCGAGATCGAACGGATTGCGTCCGAGATGAAAGACGACCTCGAGGCGCCGGCGGGGGACGAAGGCAAAGAGGTCGAACTCGAGGATACCAACGCCCAACAAAAATACACGGAGATACGGGAGGTGATGGCGGCAATCGCCAATGAGTTGCCCGACTCCGAGCTCGAATGACGGACCTCCGCCCCATCGGCCGGCGCCGGTGGGGCGGCCTCTTCCCTCGACTGGAGGCGACGATGAGCGACGACAGCGATTTGATTCCCGTCTCGGGGCTGTGGCTCAACAAGTCGGAGGCCGGCAACCCGTACCTGTCGGGCAGTCTCGGCGACGCCCGTCTGTTGGCCTTCGAGAACGACAACGACGACGCGAGCGACAACGCGCCGGACTGGAGCGCATACATCGCTGCCGGCACACACGGCCCGGACAATGCCGACCTGGTGCCGCTTGGCGGGCTGTGGCTCAACGAGGGACGGGGCGGTCGCCAGTACATGGCCGGCTATCTCGGCAGCTCGCGAATGCTCGTATTCCGCAACACCGACAAGACACCGGGGAGCAACGAGCCGGACTACGAACTCTTCGCGGCGCCGAAGCTCGACCGGGACGGCGACGGCCGAGACGACGACCAGGGGGACCAGGCGGACGACGGCACCGACGACCAGCCGACCGCTCCGAGACGCGATCGTGGGCCCGACGAGTTCGACTCGCCGTTCTAGCTTCTGGCAGAGTGGCAAAAGTGGCGCTCCTGCGCGCGATGGCGGCACGGCATGGATCTGATGAATCTGACAGGGACGGGCGCACGCCTGCGAGATCCGGACGCCGAGAGAGCGAGTTTGTCGACAGTCAGCGGGGAGGCTCGACGCAGCCGCCGAGACGGCACCGACCCCCGCCATCTGGACGAAAGCCGGCCCGAAAGCGGCCGGGCTGGAGTGCAGCAAGAGACAGGGTTGGCGCCAAATCCGCCGGCGATCCTCCTGATTTGCGGGTGCCCCCCCTGGTTGCCTGGCGCCAACCGGGCGCCCGGCGCAGCATTTTGCGCGGTGCGCGAAGAGCGCCCACAGATGTCGTGCTTTCGGGGCCGGCGGCGGAGCGGACCACGGGCGGGCCTGCGACGATGCCGTTAGCCGTCCGCCACCTGTACAGCACGCCACCGCCACCTCCCCGGCGATTGACAATACTCTCCCCATGCAGTTTGTTTACGATTAGGACGTACCACCTACGGTGCGCCTTTCAGACAGGAGGTAGCAATGGCGACCGATCCCCACATCGACCGCGACCAGCCCGAGCAAGATGACAAGCGGAGTCAACAGGGCGAGGAGTCCGAGTTTGCAGAGGCCGAAGACCGGGAAGACACCGACGCCACCTTTCGACAGAAGGGTCGAGAAATCATGAACCGGTTTCGGGACGCCTTTGCCGCACTCGCCGAGTGATCGACCTCCCGTAGCACACCCAGCGGAATCTGTTGTACTACCCGACCAAAGACGACGTCTTCGACCTGCACGATGATGCCCTTACCGCATTCGGCGGAGAGTCGGGGGTCATCGACGACGGAGCGATCGAGAGTGCGTTGGCCCGACCCAAAGCGTCATTCGGCGGGACGGAGCGGTTTCCCGATGTTCCCTCCAAAGCTGCCGCCCTGTTGCATGGATTGGTGACTGCACATGCGTTTGTCGACGGCAACAAGCGCACGGCAGCCGTGGTGGCACTGACGTTCGTCGAGCGCAACGGGCACGTCCTCGACACCACCGGAGAGCAAATCGAGACGATCACCCGCTCGACTGCGACCGGTGAACGCGACGTCGACGATCTGACCGACTGGTTCCGGGAGCATTCCGAACCGGAAGATTGACGACCAGACTTCCCCGCCCAGCGAAACAGCCATTCCCACCGGCGAACTCGCTTGAATCACTCGGCCCCCACCTTGCCGGCCGCCGAGACCGGCACCCTCTGGATCGTCAAAGGGGATGCGTGGACCCGGGAGTGGGGCCGGGGGGACTCCGAGATGGTCACCGGCCATCACCAGATCACGCCCCGCGAGGCGGCCCTCCGGGCGGTCGAGGAGCTGTCGCGTCGCCACCGGCCGCCGTCGGCCGCGAGCCGGTCCATCTACCGGGCGGTGTTCCGTCCGGACGATCTCGAGTTGACGCCCGACGGGGAGCTGCGCTCGACCGTGCTCGGCGAAGTGAACACCGATCTGAGGGAGGACTGAACACCGGCGCCCCCGGGTGGCTGGGGACGGCCATTCGGGGGCTGAATCGGTGCGAGCTGGTCACTCTATGGTCACTGTTCGCGGATCAAGTTCTCCCCGAACCTCGCTAAGTGACTGAAATATCTAGTCGGGACGCTCGGATTCGAACCGAGGACCTCATGCACCCCATGCATGCGCGCTACCATGCTGCGCCACGTCCCGTCGATGGTGGCCCGCCGGTCGGCGGGCGAAGCGACGCGCATTGTTAGCGCCGGGGGGAGAGATGTCAAGACGAGGTGGGGCGGGAGTGTGCGAGGGGTTGAAGG
The DNA here is from genome assembly GCA_964600555.1 of uncultured Bradymonadales bacterium. Classification (GTDB taxonomy): domain Bacteria; phylum Myxococcota_A; class Bradymonadia; order Bradymonadales; family Bradymonadaceae; genus CAJXPB01. The sequence goes on along the minus strand of CAZRLK010000029.1, from coordinate 18,889 downwards.
GTGGAGTCGCTGGGGTAAGATGGGGAGTCGCGGATTGGCAGACGAGTCGACTCGAGGACGGGTGACGGCGCGGTGGAGGAGGAATCGCCACGGTCCGGCGGGGAGGAGGAGCGCGAGGGTCAGCGGGTGACGTTGTCGTTGATCGAGCGTCTGTACCGGCGGGGGATTGTCTCGGAGGAGGCGGTGTACCGGGGGCGGGCGTATGTGCGGTCGGCGAGTTTTTCGTGGAAGTGGTTCGACCGGCTGTTGCTGGGGCTCGGAGTCGGATTGTTGCTGATCGGGACGGTCTTTCTGGTGGCGTACAACTGGCAAGAGGTGCCGAAGCTCGGGAAACTGGGGCTGGTCGAGGCGGTTCTGGTGGCGTGTTTTGCGACGGCGGGCTGGCGGGGGCTCGATTCGCGGGTCGGCAACGCGGCGTTGATCGCCGGGTCGGTGGTGGTCGGGGTGTTTCTGGCGGTATTCGGGCAGATCTATCAGACGGGGGCGGACCCGTGGGAGTTGTTCGCCGGCTGGGCGGCGCTGATCGTGGGGTTTGCGTGGCTGGCGCGCTCGCAGGTTCTGTGGATGCTGTGGCTGTTTCTGGTGTATCTCGCCGGGATTTTGTACTGGGAGCAGGTCCTCGCTTACGGCGATCCGGCGCCGAGCGAGCTGTGGCTGACGGCGGGGCTCGGGGCCTTCGGTGGGGCGGCGCTTTCGGTCCGCGAGTACGTCTGGCGGCGATGGCGTCCGGGGTGGCTGGAGTTTCGGTGGTCGCGGTGGCTGCTGGCCGGGGGGACGCTGGCGGCGCTGACCTACGGCAACGGGCTCGCCGGTGTCTACGAGCTGTTTTTCTGGGGGGGCGAAGTGCGCTCGCGCGTGCCGCTCGGCCTGGTCAACGTCGGTGGGTGGTGTCTGGCGGCGATGCTGATGTATCGGCATTTCCGCAGGCGCCATTTCGACATGGGGGTGCTGGCGCTTGTCGGGGTGAGCGCCGGGGCGTTCGCGATGAGCTGGGGGTACGTCGGGATCTTCGAGTGGTTGGCGATCGAGGACGACACCCTGGCGTCGTTTCTGTTCTCGCTGGTCGGTCTGGTGACCTCGACGGGGCTGGCGGTCTGGTTTCGGGCGGTGTGGCACGCCGGGGAGGCCTCCGACGAGCGATCGGGCCGGGAGGTGGGCGATGAGTGAGACCGGCGCCGAGTGGCCGAGCCTCGTGGGATTGTTCGAGAGGCTCGTCGACCAGGGGGAGTTGCCGGCGGAGGAGCGGGCCGAGAAGCTGCGGCAGGCCGAGCAGGTTGCCGCGTCGGATGGTGAACCGTGGTATGTGCGGGGTCTGGCGTTCGGCGGGGCGTGGCTGTCGGCGGCATTCGTCGCCGTCATCGTCGGCACCGGGGCTGCCCTGCTCGGAGTGCCGACGGAGTTTCTCGACCACTGGATTCCGTGGGTGCTCGCCGGCGCGGTGCTTCTCGGCGGGGCCTGGTATCTCGACGAGTGGCTCGAGCCGTCGCTTTTCTTCTCGCATGTCACCGGCGTCGCCGCGGTGGCCGGGTTCGGGAGTCTGGTCGCCGGGGCGGTCTTTTTCGGCACGGACGTGTTCGGCGACGAGCCGTGGCTGTGGCTTGCGCTCCTCGCGGCCGGTTGTCTCCTGGTGGCGGTGTGGTGTCACGCCCGGCGGGGCACCCGCGATCCGTACGCGCAGCTCGCTTTCTTTGCGAGCGCCACCGGGCAGTTCCTCGCCGTGCTGGCGGCGAACACGATGCGCCACGACGTGTTGGTTGCCTCCTGGGAGTACACGGTGGCGACGGCGTTTGTCGTGGAACTTCTGATCGTCGCCTGGCTGTACCACCGGTACGATTCGCCCCTGCACCGCTTCGCGACGAGTCTCGTGGTGGCCGGGCTGGCGGTCGCGACGGTCCTGGAGCTGGAGTATCTCGAGGTCTGGGGGGCGGGAGTGGCGTCGGCACTGGCGGTGGTGTTCGCACTCCAGACGGCGATCGTGGTGGCGGCGTTCACACCGGATCGGCGGATGCCGCTGTCGGGGCAACTCGCGATACGACCGATGGGTTACGCCTGTGCGCTGATGATCGGCGGGATGGCCAGCGAGGTGTTTTTGGTCGAGGCCGCCGGGCTGGACTCGCTGTGGGCGTACCGGGGAATCCTGGCGGCGGGGGCGGTGTATCTGGTGTATGCGGCGGTCGAGGCCTCGGAGTCGGCGGAGCTGGAGCCGGCGGTGCTGGGCGGGGCGGCGGCGGTGGTGCTGGCGGTCGTCTCGACGCCGGGTGTGTTGGTCGGGCTGTTGTTCGTCTTTCTCGGTTTGTGGCGCCAGGAGGCGCCTCTGCTGGGGCTCGGATTCGCGGCGTTGGTCTATCATGTGACGGTCTTTTATCACCTGATGGAGCTGTCGTTTTTCGACAAGTCGCTGATGTTGATGGCGACGGGAATCGTGTTGTTGGCCGTACGTGCGGCGTGTGTGCGTCGGCCCTGGTTCAAAGCGCGGGCAATCTCGTGACGCGTCGAAGGCTCGTCTACATCGTCCTGGTGGTGGGAGTGCTCGGGGTGCTCAACGGGCTCGTCTATCAGAAGGAGCGTCTGCTGGCCGACGGGGAGCAGGTGTTTTTGCGGCTGGCGCCCGAGGATCCGCGTTCGTTGATGCAGGGGGATTACATGCGTCTCGACTACGAGATCGCCGACGAGATTCGGGAGGCGATCTCGGGGGAGAGCCGACGGGGCGGAAGGATCGTCGTCCGGGTCGACGAGCGCCGCGTCGCAGAATTCGAGCGGCTGTACGAGGGCGGGAAGCTCGAGGATGGCGAGCAGCTTTTGCGGTGGCGGCGCCGCGAGCGGATTGCGATCGGCTCGAACGCCTACTACTTCCAGGAGGGTAGCGCCGAGAGGTATGCCGAGGCGGAGTTCGCCGAGCTTCGCGTCGACGAGGCCGGCGAGACGCTACTGGTCGGGCTGCGGGACGACGACCTCGAGATGCTGGGGCCGGCGGAGGGCCCGTGAGGCGGGCTCACTCGAAGAGATCGACGCTCAACAAAAGCTCGTTGCCGTCGCGGAAGACCCGAAGTCGAGTCGGCTCCCCGGGGCCCTGTCTGGAGAGCATCTCTTTGATCTCGTCGATGCTGGTGACGTCGGTGCGGTTGACCGACAGGATGACGTCGTCGAGTTCGAGGGTACCGTCGGCCGGGGCACCGTCCTGGATGCCGACCACGAACAGTCCTTCGGTCGGCGTCAGATCCTCGGATTCGGCCAGGTCCTCGTCGACGGGTTTGATGCTGGCGCCGAGCCGGGGGCCGTCGCCGGAGTCGTCGTCGGAGTCGCCCTCGGCCCGGGAGCCGGCGCTGGTGTCCCCACCGGCGGTGTCCCCACCGGCTTCGGGCCCGGAGTAGTCGATGTCCTTTTCGCGCGTCCCGAGTGTGATCTTGGCGTAGCGCGTCACTCCGTCGCGTTGGGAGGTGATTTCGATCTCGGAGCTCGGGGGATGCGATCCGATCAGAAGGGTCACGTCGGCCGGGTATTCGACCGGGTGGTAGTCGACGCCGGTCAGCAGGTCGCCGGCCTGCAGGTGGCCGTCGGCGGGGCTTCCGCCGAGGACTTTGCTGACGACGACGCCGGCGCTCGGGGGGACGCCGTATTTTTCAGCGAGTTTCTCGTCGAGGACCTGCACGCGGAGGCCGAGTCGGGAGTGGGCGACGGGGTCGCCGGCTTTGAGCTGGTCGACGACGGGTTTGATGACGTCGATCGGGACGGCGTCCAGTCCCTGCTCGTCGGGCCCGGAGACGACGACGCCGATCACCTCGCCGTGGCGGTCGAGCAGGGGGGCGCCGATACTCTCGTCGGGGAAGGCCAGTTCCCCGTCCAGGTGGATCGCACCGTCGTTTCGCAGGTCGATGCCCTTCAGCAGGCCGGTCGTCGCCGCGGGGCGGTACGGCGTCTGGGGGACGATGCCGACCCGGGGCGTCTCCATGTTCGCGGCGCGGCCGAACGACAGGGCGGTTCGATCGGTGTCATCGTCGATCTTCAAGAGTGCGACGTTCATCACCTCGTCGACGCCGAGGACGTCGGCGGTGGCGGTCGAGCCGTCGGCGAACTGCACGTCGACCTCGTCGTCGGGGAGGCCGACGGTCAGCGCATACCCCGATTCGGAGATGACAAAGCCGCTGCGTCGGACGGTTTCGCCGTCGCGCTCGAAGGCGACCGCGAGGATGGCGGGGACCGACTCGCCGAGGGTGTCGAGGGTGTCGAGTTGGTCGCCGAACGGTGCGGCGGACTCGACGCGCGAGCCGGGGGTGGCGTCGCTGTCGGACTGGGCGGACGCCTCGGAAGCGAGCAGCCCGGCGAGGGCGACGGCGAGCAGCGAAACGCATCGGCGGAGCGAGCGGAAGTTCATGGCGACCGTCCGGTCGAGAAACGAGGGATGGGTGGGAGCATCGGCGTCGAGAGTCAGTCGTCCAGGTCGACGGTGACGAGAATTTCGTGGCGGTCGCGCGAGACGCGGAGTCGCATCGTGTCACCGGGGGGGCGGTCGGCGAGGGCGCGTTTGACTTCGTCGACACTCGAGACATCGGTGCCGTCGATCGAGAGGATGACATCGCCGGCCCGGAGGTTTCCGTCGGCCGGGGCCCCCTCCTTGATCCGCGTCACGAAGACCCCGTGGCGGCGGGCGAGATCGTGGTCGGAAGCGAGTGTTTCGGTCACCGGCTTGACGGCGACGCCGAGTCGGGCCCGGCGTTTTCCGCCGTCGGTTTGCCGTCTCTCTTCGCCGTCGGCCGACGCGGACTGCCGCTCGCCGCCGCGCGCCTCCAGAGTGATTCGGGCGGACCCCTTTTCGCCGTCGCGCCGGTACTCGATCGCGACTTCGGTGCCGGGCGCCCGGCGGGCGATGCGCAGCGGCACCTGCATCGGACGCGAGATCGACTCGCCGTCGATGGCCGTCACGAGATCGCCGGCGCGAAGCCGATCGGCGGCCGGTCCGTCGCCACGCACGGTCGTGATGACGACGCCGGCATCGGCCGAGACGTCGAGGGAGCGCGCAAGGTCGGCATCCAGGGCCTCGACGCCGATGCCGAGCGTTCCGAGTCGGGCCGACTCGCTGCGCTCGAGTCGCTCGACCACGTCGTCGAGCAGTTCGGTCGGCACGGCGCGCAGGTTGCCCTCCGGACCGGCCGGCACGAGCACTCCGATCGCGTCGCCGGCGGCATCGAGCAGCGGCCCGCCGAGGCTGGTGTTGGGGACGGAGACGTCGCTCGCCAGGTAAATCGCCCCGTCTTCGGGCAGCTCGACGCCGTCGATCCGGCCGATCGAGACACCGGTGCGGTGGGGCGACTGGACGACGACACCGAATCCGTCGGCGGCCATCTGCGAGGCGTCGGCGAAGGCGATCGGGGCGCCGGGGGCTTCGCGGTCGAGCCGGAGCAGAGTGACCTTCATCGTGCGGTCGACCGCGACGACCTCGGCCTCGCGAATCTCCCCGTCGTCGAACTGGACGCCGGCGTCGGTGATGTCGGCGACGCCGACGGTCAGGACGTGTTCGCGATCGCCGGCGACGAACCCCGACACCGAGATGGTCCTGGAGTCGCCGATCTCGAGGTCGACGCGCACGACCGATCGGGAGGCGCGATCCAGGATTTCGGCGACGGGCAATCCCCGATCGGTCGGTGAATCGGCGGATTGGGCCGCGACGGGCGGTGCAGCCCCGAGAGCGATCGCCGCCAGGCACAGCACGGCGCCGAGACCGCGCGAAAACGAGGCCGGGGTCGGCGCGATGCGGGGACGGTTGGCGACGATGTACGTCATCGAGCTCGCAGGGGTCTGAGAGACGTCGAGTTGCCGAGAGCGCCCTTGTGTGTGCCAAAATTCGGCGATGCAAGTCAACAAAGCAGCAGCTGAGCAGCTAGGCAGCTGGGCAGCTGAGCGAAATACGGCGGGGCCACGGAGTCGATGGGCCGGAGCGGCTCGCCGGGAGGGAGGCGCTCGTTGGAGGGGATTTGCAGCGGTTGAACTCTGCCGGCAATCGCGCGAAGATTAGCGCGCGAAGTCATCGGGCGACCCGCCCCGCGGGTCGTGCCCAAGCGATGTCACTCCAGGGAAGGGAGTAGCTGTGACGAAGGTGATCTCGATTGCAAACCAGAAGGGCGGCGTGGGCAAGACGACGACGGCCGTGAATCTGGCGGCGTGTGTCGCCGACGCCGGGTGCCGGGTCTTGCTGGTCGACATGGATCCGCAGGGCAACACCACGAGTGGCCTCGGGATCGAGCGCGAGGATCTCGGGGAGTCGGTCTACGAGGCGCTGGTCGGCGACGTCCCGGTCCAGGAGGCGGTCGTCGAGACCGACGTCGAGGGGCTGGACATCGTCCCGAGCACCCGCGATCTGGCCGGCGTCGAAATCGAGCTCGTCCAGCATCCGAAACGCGAGTACCGGCTGCGCAAGGCGATCCGAGACAGCGAGGTCGACTACGATTTCGTGCTGGTCGACTGCCCCCCGAGTCTCGGGCTTTTGACGCTCAACGCCCTGGCTGCCTCGAACACGGTGCTGGTGCCGATCCAGACCGAGTACTACGCCCTCGAGGGTGTCGGGCTGCTGAGCCAGACGATCGAGCTGGTCCAGGAGTATCTCAACCCGGAGCTGACCTACGAGGGCATCGTGTTGACGATGTACGACGCCCGGACGAACCTCAGCGAGCAGGTCGCCGACGAGACGGAGGATTTTTTCGGCGATCTGGTCTTCGAGACGATGATTCCCCGCAACGTGCGTCTGAGCGAAGCGCCCTCGTACGGCGAGCCGATCATCGAGTACTCCTCGTCGAGTCGGGGGGCGAAGTCGTACCGGGAATTTGCGCGGGAGTTTCTGGCGCGCAACGGGGTGACGGCGAGGGCATCATAAAACGGCAGCGGTTGAGCGGTTGAGCTGTTGAGCGACTGTAAAAAGAAGGGCGGGTGGGCGGTCGATCGCAGGGGGAGACGAAGACGATACGGTGGATTTCAAGGTACGGTAGAGAGTTTCATCCATGGCGGATTCGAGTGACAACTCCTCGGGGAGTCGCAAGGCCCTCGGGCGTGGCCTGAAAAATCTGATTCCCGACCGCAAGGACGAGGGCGGGGGGCGGCTGGTGCAGGTGCCGGTCGACGCAATCGAGCGGCCGCCGGACCAGCCGCGGACGCATTTCGACGAGACGGGACTCGAGGAGCTGGCCGAGAGCATCGCCGAGAGCGGCGTAATCCAGCCTCTGGTGGTTCGCCACGGGGAGGACAGCTACGAGCTGATCGCCGGGGAGCGGCGGCTGCGCGCCTCGAGGAAGGCGGGGCTCGACGAGGTGCCGGTGGTCGTCCGCGAGGTGAGCGACGCCGAGGCGTATGCCCTGGCGCTCGTCGAGAACATTCAGCGCGAGGACCTCAACCCGATCGAGGAGGCGACCGCCTACGAGCGGCTCAAACGCGAACTGGGGCTGACCCAGGCGGAACTCGCCGACCACCTCGGCAAATCGCGCTCGGCGGTCGCCAACGCGACGCGTCTGCTCGAGCTTCCCGAGTCGGTCCGGCAGATGCTCGTCGACGGCGATCTGTCCGCCGGCCACGCCCGGGCACTCGTCTCGCTCGACGACGAGCCGGCGCGTCGACTCGCCGAGCGCGTCGTCGAGGAGGGACTGTCGGTGCGCGAGACCGAGAAACTCGCTCAGCGCGCCAAAGAGAGCGACGACGAGACGTCCTCGAGTCGCTCCTCCGGCTCCCGATACCGCGACGACGCCCAGGTCACCAAGATCAAGACGGACCTGCAGCGGGCGCTCGGGACCAAGGTCGAGCTCAAGGACCGCCACGGCAAAGGCCGCGTCGAGATCCACTACGACGACTACGAGATCCTGCAGTCCGTGCTCGATCGTATTCTCGAGGAGTAGGCCCGGGACCGGGAGCCGGCTCGAGCGGCTCGATGCTCGCCGGGAAGGCACATGCAAAAACCCGGCGTCCCCGGAGGCATGAGACCTCCGGGGACGCCGGGTTTTGGTGTGTCGCAGGGTCGACGATCGAGGTCAGACGGGCCGGACGCCGGACTTGCGCCAGGGCCGCTCGACCTGCTTGTTTTCGGCCAGATCCAGGCCGCGGGCGATGTAATCGCGGGTCTCGCGCGGGTCGATGACCTCGTCGATCAGCGCGCGGCCGGCGACCTTGTAGATGTCGATGTACGGTTCGATCATCTGGATGAGCTGGGCCTTGCGCTGCTTGAGCTCGTCCTCGTCGTCGATGTTCTCGGCCATCTTGCGCGAGAAGATCTCGACCATGCCGCTCGGACCCATGACGCTGATCTCGGCGGTCGGCCAGGCGACGATCAGGTCCGGCTCGTAGGCTTTCCCGCACATCACGTAGTAGCCGGCGCCGTAGGCCTTGCGGACGATGACGGTGATTTTCGGCACGGTCGCCTTGGAGACCTCGTACAGCATCTTGGCGCCGTGGCGGATGATGCCCGCCTTTTCGACCTTCGAGCCGACCATGAAGCCGGGGACGTCCTGGAAGAAGCAAAGCGGGATGTTGAACGAGTCGCACAGGTTGACGAACCGGGCGGCCTTGTCGGCGGAGTCGTTGTCGAGCGCGCCGCCCATCCCGCCCATCGGGTTGTTGGCGACCAGCCCGACCGGCTGGCCCTGGATGTGGGCGAAGGCGGTGATGAGCTGCTTGCCGAATTCGGGCTTCATCTCGAACATCTCGCCGCCGTCGACGACGCCGGCCAGCAGATCGTGCATGTCGTAGGCGCGCCGCCGGCTCTCTGGCAGCACGTCGAGCAGCGACTCGCGAGCCTCGCCACCCTCCTCGCGAGGCTCGTCGCCGGTGAACTCGACCGGCGAGGGCTTCTCCTCGCAGTTCGACGGGAAGAACGACAGGTATTCTTTGATCGAATCGAGGCACTCCTGGTCGTTTTCATAGATCTGGTCGGCGACGCCGGAGTGTTTGTTGTGCATTTCGGCGCCCCCGAGCTCTTCTTCGCTGACCTCCTCGCCGACGGCGGCCTTGACCAGCGGCGGCCCGCCGAGCGCCATGAAGCTGTTGCCGTCGACCATCGGCACGTAGTCGGCCAGGCCCGGAATGTAGGCGGTGCCGGCGGCACCGGGGCCGACCATCGCCGCGATTTGCGGGACGACCCCCGACATCTCGACCTGCTCGCGGAACAGGAACCCGGAGTCGGCGAACAGCGAGATGCTCTCGAGCTGGTCGGGGCTGAAGCCGCCGCCGTGCACACGGGCGCCGGCCGAGTCGACCAGCCAGATCATCGGCACCCGGTTTTTGAGCGCGAACTCCCGACACCGGGTCACCTTCTCCTCGTTGACGTCGCCGATCGAACCCCCGAGGACGGTGAAATCGTAGGCGGCGCAGACGACGGTCTGGCCGTTGATCTCGCCCCAGCCGGTCACCACCCCGTCGGCCGGCGCCCGGACGTCCTCGACTTTGTCGCCGTTCGAATAAAAGGTCCCGTGCATGCCGAACTCGGTGAACGACCCCTCGTCGAACAGGTAGTCGATCCGCCTGCGGACGTCCCACTTGCCCTTCTCGTGCTGCTTCTCGACGCGCTCCTCGCCCCCCATCTTGCGGATGTCCTCGCGCTCCTCTTCGAGTTCGTCGACCAGCTCTCTCATCATTTCGTTTTCGCTTCCCATGATCTCTCCTCGGTGGACTGGAGATTCGCCTGAATTAGCAGGTGGGTGTATAGCGCAGCGAATTAAGTTAGTAAACACTTACTAATGGTCGTCGGGCGTCGGTCGTCAGTCGTCGGGCGTCGGGGACGGGAAAACCGGCGGGTCGTCGGGGAGTCGGTCGATCAGGGAGGAGCGGTCGGCAGCTCCGGGGGCTTTCACTCGGGGCGAGTGGCGGAGACGGCGCGGGCGTCGCCGGGGGTCAGCTCGAAGGGGCCGGTGCGGCGGGCGTCGGTCTCGGCGGGTGTGTCGGCGACGTCGAGGCCGGGCGCGATCTGGAAGCTGACGAGGGTGGCGAACCGGGCGGCGTCGGATTTGCGGCGGACGCGGACCGTGCGCGCCTCGCCGGGTTCGAGGGCGGGGCGGTCCCAGCTCAACAGCAGGGCAGCCGAGAGGGCGCCGTTGTGCTCGGGCCGAAATTTCACCTTCGGCTCGTCGGGCTCGAGTCGCTCGTCCCCCGCCTCGAAGACGAGCCCCTGCAGGGCGCGCGGCGCCCACTCCTCGCCGGCGGCCTCGGCCTCGGGTCCGTCGAGCCGGCCGTCGCCGTCGAGGTCGAAGCGCCCGAGCAGAAACTCGACGGGGCGGCCGGGCGGCTCCTGGTAGACGACCATCGCCTCGACGCGCTCCGCCGAGACTTCGACGAGGATGGTGCGCTCGCGGGGCAGCTCGTGCGCCGTGGCGGAACCGGCCGCCGTCGCGGCGACGAAGCCCGCGAGCAGCGGGGCCAGCAGGAGACGATGTGGCAGATAGCGCGGCATCGGCGGTACTCCTCGACGATCAGTGGCCCCAGGCGCGAAACAGGGTGCGCACGTCGCGGTGGGCGCCCTTCGGGACTCCGAGCGGGGCCTCGTCCTGGTCCTTCAAATCGAGCGGGGCGTCGACGGTGTCGAGCCGGTCGGGCGGATCCTGGCGCGGCCCGAGATCCCCGGCGGATTTCAGCGCATTCGGGTCGAAGACGTTCCCCTGGCACGCCATCGTCGCATCGGCCTCCGTCCCGGGCGGCTCGAACTGGCCGTTGCCCGCGCGATCGATCCAGATCGGGTTGGTGAAGGCGAACGGGCGCATCGGGAAGGTCTCCTGGCGGTCGAGCCCCTCGAGGCCGCCGCCGAAGCCGAACGACCCGGCGATCTGGCCGATGATCTCGGTGAACGGGATGCGGGGGATCTCGGAGGGCATGTAGGTCGGAAACAGGTTTTGGTCGCCGGAGACCTCCAGGACGAACCAGGTGTCGCGGTCGACCTCGACATCGAATTCGCCGCTCCACTCGCCGTTTTGCAGATCGACGCCGTACCAGTGCTGGCCGGCGTTCGTCTGCGGGGTGTCGAGCCGGTCGGGCGGGGCCTCGACGAGCCCGTCGTTCCACTGCGAGAGATCGAGCGGCTCGCCGTTGGCGACGATGCGGAAACGGTCGGCGCCGATCCAGTCGGCGGCCCGGACCGATACCCGCAGCGTCAGCTCGTCGCCGTCGACGGACATCTGCTGGCCGACGTCGGCCTGGCGGTCGCCGTCGAGGACCTCGAGCAGGGCGAACGGCCCGTTGGTGATGACGTTTCGCTGGTTTTGCAGGGCGTCGACCAGGTCGCGGCGGGTGACGCGCTGCGGATCGTCGTGGCCGACGTGAAAGTAGTTGCGCGGGTGGCCGGGGGGCGTGAGATTCGGCTTGCCGGCGTGGTGGCTGTCGGAGTTCCCGGTGGCGGTGACCTTGTGGTATGCGTTGTCGTCCTGCTGGGTGGCGCCGGGCTCGTTTTCGACGAAACGCCGGGGGTGGTTGAGCATGTTGTACCAGTCGTCCAGCCCGCCGGGATAGGCGATGTCGCCGCCGTCGCAGACGACCGCCCCTTCCGGATACGCCTCGGAGGCGACCTCCTGGAGCATCTGGTCGACCGGGCAGCTCCCCTCGGTCGGCGACTCCTCGCAGGGGTCGTCGTCGAGCGGCGAGGCGTAGCCTTGCTCGCAGCAGCGATCGCGGACGTAGCTCGCTTCCGGCGACTCGCAGTCGTCACACTGCTCGTCGGCCAGCGCGCGCAGCGTGTCGGCGGGCCACTCGCCCTCGTCGTACGGCACCCGGTAGTGGCGCATCAGCTCCATGCGCTTGCCGTTGAAGATCTCGAGGGCGTCGAAATCCCAGCTCAGCGTCGTCTCGAAGCGCGGCTCCTCGCACGGCGGGTCGGGGCACTCGTCGATGCAGTCGACGGAGTCGGGTCGGCAGTCGCGCACGAACGCCTCGCCGGAGGACATCGTCACCGTCGAGACGATCTTGTCCTGGCTGTCCGAGATCTCCTTGTAGCCCAGGCCCCCCTCGGCGGTGAAGCCGTCGACGTTGAACTGGCTGAAATACCCGAGGATCGAATCGCGCGGGTGATTGACCTGGATGATCGTATCGTCGGCCCCGAGCGAGCCGCGCGAGCGCAGCTCGTCGAAGATGCGCTGGGGCGGGACCCGCTGCCATTTGATCGAGCCGCGGTTGATGCTGCCGACCTCGTAGTCCATCGGAAAGGCGTTGAAGTGGCCGAACTCGAAGGTCGTCAGCTCGACGCCGACGATGCTCCGCATCCACTCCTGGAGGCCCTCGCGTTCGATGTACGGCATGAAATCGGAGACGTAGTTGTGGTCGCTCGAGACGACGACGTCGACGTCCTCGGCGGCGATGCTGACGACCCGTTTGGTGTAGTCTAGGCCGGTGTCGATCGAGCCCTGGGCGTGCATGTGGAAATCCCCGCTGACGTACCCGCCGGTGTCGACCACCTGCTCGAGGCTGACGTTGGTGCGCGAGCTCTCGCCGGCCGACAGGTCGACCTCCCGCGAGATGCGTTCGTACTCCGGCCCCCGGGTGAAATACAGGGTGTACTCGCCGGGGCGGACGTGCAGCTCGGCGACCCCGTCGGCGGAGGCGTAGCCGGTCGCCTCGATGTACCGGCGGGTCGAGGGTTCGTCGGGGCGGTCGGGGACGAAATCGCTCGTGCGCCACGGCTCGCCGGCCGTCAGGTCGTACAGAAAGTGGCGCTTGTCGGTCTCGCCGCGATACTCGTGGGTCCCGACGACGGTCACCTTGCCCGGCATCGGCTGGCCGCCTTCGGAGGTGATCCGGGCCTCGATGTGCGCGCTCGAGTCGGCCGTCGCCCGCAGATAGCGATCGGCGTCGTCGACCTCGAAGTAATGGTAGCCGCCGAGCGGTCGGCCCGACTTGTGGGTGCGGTAGCAGTACTCGCCGGAGGGGAGCGTCATCTCGAAATCCCCCTCGGTGCCGGTGAACGTCTGGTTGAAGACGACCGGCGTGACCTTGTCGGCGCCTTCGCCGGTCTCCGAGCAGCGATCCTCGGGGGGCAGCGACTCGTCGTCGGTGTTCGGCCGCGGCCGGTAGACGAGCAGCTCGAGGTCTTCGCCGACCGGTGAGCCGGACTGATCGTCGAAGAGTCGACCCTGCACCCGGTGGGTCTCGACGTCCCGGATGTCGTACATCTCCTCGGTGACGCTCGAGACGGTCCCGTCGCCGACGACGAAGTAGTTGGTGAAGGTGAAACTCGACGGGTGTTCGCCGCTATCTTCGAGACATGCCTCGTAACCGGCGATGCAGTCGGCCCTGTCTTGTTCGCAGGTTCCGCCGGCCGCGTCGGCAGACATCCCGGCATCTCCCCCATTCGCCGCGCCTTGCGAGCAGTCGCCGAACTCGGCGTCGCAATACTCCTCGGCGCTCATCTCCTCGTCGCAGTATGGCGAGGCGAGCCGGGCGGGAAGTTCGTGGGTGAACGCGCCGCCGAAGCCGGAGGCGTAAAACAGCAGAAGCGAATCCCCCGGCTCCGCGCGTCCGCCGTACAGTCCCTCGTCGTCCTCGCCGGGGATCTGGTCTTTTTGATACGCGAAATTCTGCTCCGGCGCCCGCTCGGTGAAATACCCGTAGCTGATGCCCGAGGGGTTCGAGGAGGCGATGAAGTCGGTCAACTTGCCGGGGAAGGCGGGAAGTTCGGCGCCCTGCCGGTAGGCGTCCTCGAGCCCCCATCGGATGTCGTAGCCGAGGCCCGGGACGAACAGGTCGTTGATCGCCCCGAAGCCGAGGACGTTGCCGGCGGGGACGGTGAAGCCCTCGAGGTCGAGCCCGAGGATGCCGCTGATCGCATCCAGGACACTCTGGTTGGGAAACTGCAGCGTCGTGAAACTCTCGTTTTCGATCGTCGACTCGATCCGGATGTGTCGGGCCCCGGGTTCGAGGATGTAGCGGGTCGAAAACCGGACGAGTGGCTGGTCGGATGCCGGCGGGGCCAGCTCGTCGTCAATCGCATCCGACAGCAGGTCCGAGATCTCTTTGGGCTGGTAGCTGTTGACCATGATCTGGTTGATGTACCGCAGCATGGTCACGAACTCCCCGCCCGTGCCGCTGACCTCGACGACCGCCGCCTCGCCGTCGGAGCCGTCGTTGACGACCTCGACGCGCTCCGGATCGACGACCTCGAGAAAGAAGGCCGGGAACAACTCGGCGAAGGTGTCCTGGCCGTTGCCGCCGTCGACGACGCCCCCCTGCTGGTTGGTGCGTCGAAGGTCGGCGTCGATCAGCGACCCGCCGAACAGCCCCGCGCCGCGGTTGTAGCCTTCGTCCTGGACGATCACCTGGATTTCGTCGTTGGCGAGTTTGTAATCGCCGATCTCGCCGAGGGCGTTGGTGCCGCCGATCAGTTGTTTGCGGCTGGTGACCTGGGTGGCGCGGGAGGTCTCTTCGTCGGCGTCGCTGCTGCAGGCGGCGAGGGCGAAGGCCGCGGCCAACAGGGTGGCGGCAAGGCCGATCGCGCCCCTCGAAACGCCTCGAAGAGGTGTCGTCTGGGTCGAGTGCGTCATGAGATCCGTCGTGCGGTTACCAGGTGAGCTGCAGGAGGGCGTCGAAGCGGTTGTTGTCGAGCTGGCGCTCGTCCTGTTGTTGAGCGAGCGTGTAGTTGAGCATCACGCGCACCGGGTAGTCTTTGGCGTTGTAGTTGAGGCCGAAGGTGTGTTGGGTGCGGGTGTCGGTGTCGAAGCCGCCTTCGCCGAGGTCGGAATCGTAATCGTGCGACGGGTCGTACCAGGCGTAGCGGTAGGCGGGCTGGAAGCCGAGAAACGGCTCCTCGTAGGCGATCTGGCCCTGCAGGGCCCGGGCGGTCACCTCGCCCTCGGCGTGCTCGCCGCCGAACGGCGTCTCGGTGCGCTCCATGATCGAGCCGATGGCGGTCACCCCGAAGGCGTCGACGGTCAGATCGGCGGTCCAGCCGTGGGTGTCGACGCCGACCCGGTCCGGCCGCTCCCCGCGCGTGCGGTTGTTGATAGAATAGGCGCCCCCGGCGCGCACGTACTCGCCCCAGTGGAGGTTGGCGCGGCCGTAGTAAGCGAGCCGGTCGTTGTCGTTGAGATTCTGGAAGGCGGAGCTTCCGTTGGTGACCGCGAGCGCGTAGCTGGCGCCGGGGCCGGAGGGCTCGTCGCCGTCGGCGAGGGGAAACCACGGGTCGCCGTCGACCTGGAGACCCGCCTGGCGGTCGAGCGACAGGCCGTCGACGTTGTAGCCTTCGACGCCCTGGACGCCGCGGCTTCCGACCGACTCGTGCACGAACAGAAGCTCCGAGTTCGAGGTCAGCTCCTCGATGTCGTAGGGCGGCTTGAACTGGCCGGCCGAGATGCGCAGCGGCCCGAACGGCTGGTAGTAGGTGAAGGCGTCTTTGAGGCGGGTGACGAGGTCGACGCGCGGGGAGTTGACGGTGCCGGCGGTCCGCTCGACGGCCCCGTCGAATTCCAGGTGGAACCCGAGGCCCATCTCGAGCCGGCCGTCGAGTTCGAGCCGGGCGTCGGCGAGGCTGAAGCCGTCGTGGCGGCCGACGAAATCGACGTCGGGATCATTTTCGATCGCGGTGAAGCGCGTCCGCATGTAGCCGCCGAGCTCGAGCCGCCAGCCCGGAGAATCCCCTTCCTGGTTGGACCCGATGACGACGCCACTCTCGGAGGTGTCGTCCCCGTCCTCGGAGCCGGGGGCTTCGTCGGCGTCGCCCGCCTCCGACTCGTCGTCGCCGTCGTCGTCGGTCCTCGAGATGCGCTGGGTGCGGGCCGACTCCTCCGATTGCCGGTCGTCTTCGTCGTCGGCCTCGCCGTCGCCGTCGGTGTACGACTTCCCGTCCCACTTTTCGCTCTCGGACCCGTCGTTCGCCGACCCGTCGTTTGCCGACTCGGCGTCACTCTCCTGCTCGGCACTCTCCTGCTCGGCACTCTCCTGCTCGGCACTCTCCTGCTCGTCACTCGACTGGGCGGAGACGGGTGCGGGGAGGCCGGCGAGTACGGCAAAGACGGTTGCGAGTGCGGCGACTCCGACACAAACACGCAAGTTCGACATCTCGTCCTCGAATACACATCTGGAAGGGCAAAACAGCACGCCCACATCAATAGCAGCCGAGCGGCGAACCCGCAAAGTAGTTGGTGGGGCACCGGGCGGGGGAACGAGTTGACGTGCTCGGGCCGGTGTGTAGGCTTCCACGCCGCTCGTCGCCGGCTCGATGTGGCGACGGGCGACGAGGAGGAGTGGTCGAGTGGTCGAAGGCACCGGTCTTGAAAACCGGCAGCGCCGTCAGGCGCTCGTGGGTTCGAATCCCACCTCCTCCGTTCAGGCAACTCGATGCCGGGGCGCTCGGATTCTCCCGTCGTGTGAGCGGCTATCTCGGCCGATCTGGCGGTCGCGCGTTCCTCGACGAGGCCTGCGGCATCGACTGCGGATCGCGACACGCCACCTCGACACGATCTAGCACGCTCACACTCGGTCCGAATCGTCGGCCCCGGCATCGAGTTGCCGGCCGTGAGTCATTCGTTCGATCTACCGCAGTCGTCGAGCCTCGACGATGCTTTATGCTGCGCATTGTGCAGTGCTGCGGCATCGACTGCGTTCGACGACGTCGACCTCGCACAAATCAGCTCGCCTCTGCTCGGTCCGGGTTGACGAATCCAGCCTCCGAGTCCCTCTTCAGAAGGTGTAGCCACTCGGTCCGAATCGTCGGCCCGGGCATCGAGTTGCCGGCCACGGTGCTCGGGGGGTGAGCGTCGACTACTCGCTGTAGCGGCGTCGCGCCTCCCGGACGTGCTCGCGGACCTCGCGGGAGACGGCGCCCTCCCGCGCGTCGACGACGTCGGCGACATGGAGAGCCATTTCCGGGGCGTCGAGTTCGATGGAGCGCTCGAGCAAGGCATCCTGCGAGGCGTATCCCCACGGCCAGGTGGCGTCGATGTCCTCGGCCCACGCTCGAGCCTCCTCGAACAGGTCCGCGGCGGTTTCGTCGGGAGCCGACACGACGAGCCGGGCGTAGGCCGAGAGGACGAGTGTCTCGTCGACCTCGCTGCGCCGAGAGACGATCTCGCGATACAGCTCACGTGCCTTGGCCTCGCGTCCGGCCTCCTCGAGCGAGTCGCCGTAGTCGAGCCAGTCGTCGGTCGGCGGGGCCGCCTCGATGTCGAGCGCCGGCGCGTAGAAGACGACGGCTCGGTCGTGGTCGCCGCGGCGGTGCAACTCGCTCGCGACCGGCAAAAGCTCCTCGTCGTGCAGTTCCGAGGGCTCGAATCCGGCCATCTTGTACCAGTAGTCGCGCCGCTCTTTTTCCTCGGAAAAGAGTTCGCGGCAGGTCTGCTCGAACTCCGCGACCTGGTTCGGGCGATCGACCCCGAGGCGCCGCGCCTGCTCGCAGAGCTGGAGGGCCAGGTCGGTCTCCTCCATCAGGCGGTCGACCATCACCGCCCGGGCATCTCGCACCCGCAGGTAGGCGTACGCGAGTAAAAGGGGAGCAGTCCGATCGCCGTCTTCCTCCCAGTACTCCTCGATCGCCTGGTGGGCCTCCTGGCTGTGGAGGTCGTCGTCGAGGGCCGACTCGACCAGCGGCTTCAGGGAGTCGGGCAGGGCATCGACGAAAAACGGGATCGGAAGGTCGGTGTCGGACTGCTCATCCATCTCGGAGCCGGGGCGCGGGGACATCTTCGCGTGCTTTGCGTCCTTCGCGGTTTGGTGTAGTGGATCCCCGAGTTCGACCGCAATCGGCAATCTCATCGTCGTCTCTCCACACCGCCGTGCCGATGACCGATCCCCTCGACGAGGCTACCGACTGGACGCGCACCGACGAGCATACCTACGAGAGCCGACTGGCCGAGGAGTGGGCCAACGGTCCCGGCGCCTACGGCGGCATCGTCGCCGCCTCGCTGCTGCGCCAGATGCAGCGATCGCTCGACCACGACGCCCAGGTGCCCCGGACGCTGCACGTGCACCTGCCGGCGCCGCTTCGCTTCGAGCCGGCGACGCTCGAGGTGCGCCCCGAGCGCCGCGGCCGCTCGATGTCGCATCTGTCTGCTCGCATCGAGCAGGAGAGCGAGGTGGCGGCGACCGCCTCGGCGACGTTTGCCGAACACCGCCCCGACGCGCCGGTCCACCATACTCTGGAGGTGCCCGAGGTCCCGGCGCCCGAGGAGGTCGAGCCGGCCCCCGACCTGCCGATGATGCCCGAGTTTTCGCGAAACTTCTTCGAGATGCGCTTTTGTCTGGGCGACCTGCCGCTTTCCGGTTCCGAGCGGGCCGAGTCCGGCGGCTGGCTGGCGTTCGACGAGCCGGTGACCGACGGGCCGCTGCTGGCGACGTGTCTGCTGGATGCCTGGCCGCCGGCGATCTTTCCGACCTTCGAGACCTTCCGGCGCGCCGTCACCGTCGACCATCGATTCCAGTTCTGGGGCGCGATCGACCGCGAGGGGCGGACCGACGAGCCGTTTCTCGTCCGTGCCACCTCGGATCTCGTCGACGACGGCTACGCCCAGGAGGACGTCGCCATCTGGTCGGCGGACGGGACGCCGGTGGCGACCGCCCGGCAACTGTACGCCATCCTGGATTGACGAGTCTGGACTCACGCCCGCTCACCCGGGAGATCGGCGGGGGTGTGATCCAACTCCGTGGGATCGGGGTGCCGGCCTCCCGCGTCGCATTCGCCAAGACGCCATGACGCCAAGACGCCAAGAACACCCCGACGCGCCTCCCCCGACCGACGGCACCGGCCGGCGGCGAAGCCGCCCGGGTCGGCCGCATGCGGGCGCAGATGAAAAGCCGAACTCCAGCTTTTCACTGCGCTCCGGTTGCGGCGACCTCCCGGGAGACGGCGTCTCCCGGGCCGGTGCCCCGATCGAGCACTTCCCACCGAGAGCCCGAGCACGCCTTGGCGATCTTGGCGATCTTGGCGAGCTTGGCGTAACGGATCCCGGGCCGA